>JAUYFG010000116.1 GCA_030690985.1 Pseudomonadota bacterium | reverse complement strand
CGGGTCGTCTGGCCGCGTTGCTCCTCCTTGCGGGAAACGGCCCCGCGCGTCGTCGCGCCTTGCCAGCCGACCCGAAAACCGCACACTCGGGCGCGTTCAACTGAGGTTTCTAGGATAATGCGACGCATGAGCACCCTGATCGACAGCCACTGCCACCTGGACGCACGCGAATTCGACACGGATCGTGATGCCGTGGTCGAGCGGGCGAGGGCGGTGGGCGTTTCGATGCAGGTCGTCCCCGCCGTCACCCGCGCCGGCTTCGCCGCAGTCGAGGCCACTTGCCGCCGCTATCTCGGCTGCCTGCCGGCCTGGGGCATGCACCCCCTGTATATCCACACGCATCAAGCCGATCACCTGGACGATCTGCGCCGCCAGATCGAGGCCTGGCGGCCGGCGGCCATCGGCGAAATCGGGCTCGATCTGTTTGTGCCGGGGCTGGACCGGGCCACCCAGGAATATTTCTATGTCGAACAACTCAAGATCGCGCGCGAATACGACCTGCCGGTATTGCTGCACTGCCGCCGCGCCAACGACGAGATCCTCAAGCAATTGCGCCGCATCGGTATAAAAAAAGGCATCGCCCACGCCTTCAGCGGCAGCCGGCAGCAGGCCGAGGCCTTCATCAAACAGGGTTTCAAACTGGGTTTCGGCGGTGCCTTCACCTGGGATCGGGCGACGCGGTTGCGCGCACTCGCCTTCGAACTGCCGCTGGACGCCATCGTCCTGGAAACCGACAGCCCGGATATTCCGCCCGCCTGGGTGGGCAAGGGGCGCAACGAACCCGGTGAGGTGGCGGGCATCGCGGCGGCGCTGGCGGAATTGCGCGGGACGACGCTGGAAGAAGTGGCGCGGCGCACCACCGCGAACGCGCGGGAAGTGCTGGGGATTCCGTAGGATGTGGTGAGCGATAGCGAACCGCATCATGCTCGGTGCGCGGGGTGATGCGGTTCGCTATCGCTCACCACATCCTACGTCGAGCCCCCAGCCCCGCAGCGCGGCCGCTGGCGAAGCAGGCGGTGAGCAGATAACCGCCGGTGGGGGCTTCCCAGTCGAGCATTTCGCCGGCACAGAAGACGCCGGGCAGGTCGCGCAGCATCAGGTGTTCGTCCAGGTCTTCGAAACGCACGCCACCGGCCGTGCTGATGGCTTCATCCAGTGGGCGCGGCGCGATCAGTTGCAAGGGCAGGGCCTTGATCGCGGCGGCGAGTCGCGCGGGGTCGGCATACGCCTCGGCGCCCAGCACCTCGCGCAGCAACCCGGCTTTCACACCGGTGATGCCGACCCGGCTTTGCAGATGGCTGGAAAGCGAGCGCGATCCACGCGGGTGCGCCACTTCGGCCGTCACCCGCCCCAGCGATTTGCCGGGTGCGAGGTCGAGGTGGAGGAGGGCGCTGCCATCGGCTTCGATGCGGTCGCGCAGCGGGGCCGAGAGGGCGTAGATCAGGCTGCCTTCGATGCCGGACTCGGTGATGACGCATTCGCCTTGTCGGCGGATTTCGTTGCCATTGGTATCCAGGTACGAAGCGATCACGGTTTTCAGCGGATGCCCGGCGAAGCGGCTGCGGAAGTGCTCGCTCCAGGCGAGGTCGAAACCGCAATTGGCCGGGCGTAGCGGCGCGATGTCGATGCCACGTTGTTGCAGCAGTGGCACCCAGGCGCCATCGGAACCCAGCTTCGCCCAACTGCCGCCGCCCAGGGCGAGGATCACGGCATCGGCCGAGAGGGTCTTTTCGCCGTCCGGGGTGGCGAACAAAAGACGCAGGCTGGAAGCCTGCGCTACATCCCAGCCTAGCCAGCGGTGGCGCATGTGGAATCGCACCCCGGCCTCGCGCAGGCGATGCAGCCAGGCGCGCAACAGCGGCGCGGCCTTCATTTCGCGCGGAAACACCCGCCCGGAACTGCCGACGAAGGTTTCGATGCCGAGTCCTTCCGCCCAGGCGCGCAGGTCGTCGGCACCGAAGCTGTCGAGCAGGGGTTCGATGTCGGCGCGGCGGCTGCCGTAGCGGGAGAGGAAGGTTTCGCGTTCTTCCGAATGGGTAAGGTTGAGGCCGCCCTTGCCGGCCAGCAGGAATTTGCGGCCGACCGAGGGCATGGCGTCGTAGAGGTCGATTTGCGCGCCTGAGCCAGCCAACGCCTCCGCCGCCATCAACCCCGCCGGCCCGCCACCGATGATGGCGACCTTCATTGCAGCTCGCTCCAGTGCGTCAGGTTGAATTGCAGCGCGCGGTTGCCGTTCCACTCGTTCACTTCCGGCTTGTATACGGCCTGGATGCGTTCGGGTAGCGGCGTGTCGTGGAAGAACAGGATGGCGTCGCCGCTGATACCCTTGCTGGACAGGCGCAGCTTGAGGTGCTTCTCGCCTACCAGGCGCTGGCTTTGCACGGTGAATTCGCCGTGGAAGGCGGGGGCCGGGAAGCCCTGGCCCCAGACCGCGCTGCGGATGGCTTCGGCGTTTTCCAGGGTGCATTCCTGGGGGGTGAGTTCGCCGTCGGTTTCAATCAATTTTTCCAGGTCGGCGGCGGAGAGGCTGGCGCGCGCCACGGCTTCGAAGGCGCTGGTGAAGGTGTCCAGCCCCTCGCGGCGCAGGGTGAGGCCGGCCGCCGCCGCGTGGCCGCCGAACTTGAGGATCAGGCCGGGATGGTGGCGATCCACCGCATCCAGGGCATCGCGCAGATGCAGACCCGGAATCGAGCGGCCGGAACCTTTCAGCAAGCCGTCGCCGCCGTCGGCGAAAACAATCGTAGGCCGGTGATGCCGTTCCTTCAGGCGCGAGGCGAGCAGGCCGACCACGCCCTGGTGCCAGGCCGGGTCGAACAGGGTGAGGCTGGCGCCGTCGGTCACCTCGATGCCGTCGAGCAGGGCCAGGGCCTGATCCTGCATGTCGGCCTCGATCTCGCGGCGTTCGCGGTTGAGGCGGTCGAGTTCCCCGGCCAGTTTTTTGGCGATGCCCTCGTCAGCGGCCAGCAGGCATTCGATGCCCACGCTCATGTCAGCCAAGCGCCCGGCGGCGTTGAGGCGCGGGCCGATGACGAAGCCGAGATCTTCGGCCCCGGCGCGCTCGACCTTGCGTCCCGCCGCCGTGAACAGGGCCTGGATGCCCGGCCGCGCCAGGCCCTTCTTCATGCGCATCAGCCCTTGCGCCACCAGCAAACGGTTGTTGGCGTCCAGCTTGACCACATCGGCCACGGTGCCCAACGCCACCAGATCAAGCAGTTCGGCCAAATTAGGTTCGGAACGGTTAACGAAGGCACCGCGTTTTCGTAGCTCCGCGCGCAGGGCCATCAGCACATAGAACATCACCCCGACCCCGGCCAGGTTCTTGCTGGGGAAGTCGCAGCCGGGTTGGTTCGGGTTGACGATCAGCGCCTCCGGCAAGGTGTCGCCGGGCAGGTGGTGATCGGTGACCAGCACTTCCAGCCCCAAGCGTTTCGCTTCCTCGATGCCAGCGTGGGCGGCGATGCCGTTGTCCACGGTAATCAACAGGTCTGGCTGGTGTTCCGCCGCCAGCCGGGCGATTTCCGGCGACAGGCCATAGCCATATTCGAAGCGGTTGGGGACGATGTATTCCACCTTGGCGCCCAGGGCGGTCAAGCCCGTGACCGCGACCGCGCAGGCGGTGGCGCCGTCGGCGTCGTAATCGGCCACCACCAGCAGTTTCTCGCCACCGCGAATAGCATCCGCCAGGCGCGCCGCCGCCGCCTCGCAATGCTTCATCGCGGCATAGGGCAGCAGTTCCGCCAGCTTGTGTTTCATCTGTTCCGGCGCTTGCACGCCGCGCGCCGCATAGAGTCTTGCCAACAGCGGCGGCAAGCCGGACTGGCGCAGGGCCTGAGCGGCGGCTTCGGAATAGGGGCGGGGGAAGAGTTTCAGCATGTTCAAATATTCAATCGCGCTGTTTTGCGTGTGTCGGGTGGCTGGCTATTATGCCGGCCATGGCCCATTTCCTCCCCCTCTCCCGCGTCGCCCGTCTGGTGGGCGAGTCCCGCTCCGTCATCCAGCGCATGATCCGCGACGGCGCGTTGGCCACCTTCGACGGCATGGTCGACATGAACGAACTCCTGCGCGTGTTCCCCGGTGTGCAATGGGAGGACGACGGCGAATTCAAGCGGGTCGAGGAAATCAAGGCCAAGGCGTTTTCCCGCCGGGTCATGGAACGCACCTTGCCGGACAAGGAAGTGCTGGCCGAGCGGCTGTACGAAATGAGCAAGGAGTTCGCCGCCGCCAAGACCTTGCTGCTGCATTACGACGAGGTGCTGCGTTTTCTCGAAGACAAACTGGACGATGTCGCGGAGGCGGGCGCGGAGGTTGCCAACCCGGCTGTCCTGCAGGCGGTCGTCGATCTCAAACAATGGCTCAGACAGGAACTCGATGCGACGCCCAAAGAAACCGAGCGCGCCCAGGCCCTGCTGGCCCAGGAAAATGTGATGCGCATCATGTCCGCTCAGGTAACCATCCTTCCCGCCGGCCACGAGTTTCTCGTGGAAGGCAACGACACCCTGCTGGAAGCCGCTCTGCGCGCCGGCATTCCACTCAATTACGGGTGCAGCAACGGCAACTGCGGCGAGTGCAAGGCGCGCCTGGTGTCCGGCCAGATCAAGAAAGTGCATCCGCACGACTTCGTGCTCAAGGAGACGGAAAAGGCCGAGGGCGCCTTCCTGCTCTGTTCCTACACGGCGGTCAACGATGTCGTGGTGGAGGCCGGCGTTTCCGCTGCCGACGACATCCCGCTCCAAAGCATTCCCACCCGGGTGAAGGCGGTGGAAATCATCAATGATCGTATCGCCGCCCTGCACCTCACCGCGCCGCGCAGCCAACGCCTGCATTTCCTTGCCGGGCAGTGGGTGACGCTGAACGCGGAGGGTGTGGGTGGCGAGTATTACGTGGCCAGTTGCCCGTGCGAGGATCGTCACATCGAGCTCCACATCCGCCGCGACAACCGCCCCTTCGCGCGCCATGTCTTCGAGGATCTGGCCAAGGAAGACGTGGTGCGCATCGACGGCCCGCACGGCCGCTTCGTGATGAAACTCGATTCGCGCCGGCCGGTGATTTTCGTCGCCTGGGAAGACGGCTTCGCGCCGATCAAGAGCCTGGTGCAACATGCCATGAGCCTGGAAATCGCCGAATCCATGTATCTCTACTGGGCGGCGGGTGATATTGGAAACTGCGGTGGCAACAACGGTGGCAACAGCGTCGGCCACTATCAGGACAACCACTGCCGTTCCTGGGCCGACGCCCTCGACGAATTCAGCTACCAGGCGCTGGACACCGCCGCCGGCACCGCTGCCATCGCCGAAACCATCCTCGCCCATCACCCCGACCTACAGCGCGCCGACTTCTACGTCGCCGGCCCCCACGCCCTCCTGCAAGCCCTGCAAGCCGGCGCTTTGGCGCGCGGGTTGTCGCCGCTGGGATGGCATGGGGAAGTGATCGAGTAGGCGTTGCCGCGAAGGTCAGTCGAGCGCGGCCAGCGCCGCTTCGGGGGCTTTGTCCAGCACCTTGAGCAAGGCCTTGGCGGCGCCGGTGGGACAGCGTTTGCCTTGTTCCCAGTTGCGGATGGTGTCGAGCGAGACGTCGATGCGCCGGGAAAACTCCGCTTGGCTCAGCCCCAGGCGTTTTCGTACCCGACGCGTGAATTTGGCCGCGTCGAGCAGGGTTTCCGCTTCGTCGTCTGCGATCTGCCCGGCAATGTCCGCCTCCGTGGTCGCATCGACACGCGCGGGGTTGATGCGACCGACAGCGGTGGGATGGGCCGGATCAATTGTCATGTGTATGGTTTTCATAATGTCTGACCTCTCGTTGATTGGCCTTGCGCGCGGAAATGATGCGCAGAACACCTGAGCGCGGCGTGTAGACCAGCACGAACAGACGGCCTTCGACCATGCCCATCAATTGGTAGCGTTCCTCGCCGTAGCCATGCCTGGTATCGCTCTGGAAGATACGATCGGGATCGAGAAACGCCCGCGCGGCATAGGCGAAATCGAAGCCGCGCTGTGTAAAACACGCCTCGCTTTTGGCCTCGTCCCATTCGAAATTCATGCCGCGAGCGTAGCCCATTGGACGACATGCAGCAAGGCGCGCGCGGGGTCGTTCAGCGTGTTTGCCTACACCGCGAACAACCCCATGAATTCCTGCACCGGCACCGCTTCCAGCCTGGCCTGGTCGGCGCAGAGGTGGTTGAGGGTGGCGCATTTCTTGGCGGACAGTTTGCCGGCGATGGCGGCTTCGAACTTCTTCACCAGGATCGGGATACCTTCGTCGCGGCGCCGGCGGTGGCCGATGGGGGCGTCGATGCTGACCTTCTCGGTGCTGCTGCCGTCCTTGAAGAACACCTGCACGCTGTTGCCGATGTGGCGTTTGTCGGCTTCCAGGTATTCGCGGGTGAAGCGCGGGTTTTCCTGCACCGTGGTGAGGGCGCGCAACGGGTCGATGCGCGGGTCGGCGGCAGCGGCGTCGCTGTAGTCGGCGGCGGTCAGGCCACCCTTGATCAGGGGCACGGCGACCATGTACTGGATGCAGTGGTCGCGGTCGGCGTAGTTGTTCATCGGGCCGGTCTTGTCGATGATGCGGCAGCCGGCTTCCTGGGTTTCGATTTCGATACGTTCGATTTCGCCGAGACGATCTTTAACCACGGGATGCAGTTGCATGGCGCATTCCACGGCGGTCTGGGCGTGGAATTCGGCTGGGAAGCTGATCTTGAACAGGATGCTTTCCATGACGTAGCTGCCGAAGCCCTGGCTGAACTTGAGTTCATTGCCACGGAACAGACTGTCCTGGAAGCCCCAGGTCTTGGCGGTGAGCGCCGAGGGGTAGCCCATTTCGCCGGTGAGCGCGATCAGCGCCAGGTGTACGCCGCGTGAACTGGCGTCGCCCGCCGCCCAGGATTTTCGCGAGCCGGTGTTGGGGGCGTGGCGGTAGGTACGCAGGGAACAGCCGTCGACCCAGGCGTGCGAGAGGGCGTTGAGCACTTCCTCGCGGCTGCCGCCGAGCATCTTCGCGGCGACGGCGGTGGAGGCGACGCGTACCAGCATGACGTGGTCGAGGCCGACCCGGTTGAAGGCGTTTTCCAGAGCGGTGACGCCCTGCACTTCATGCGCCTGGATCATGGCCATGAGCACGTCCTTCATGGTCAGCGGTGCCTGGCCTTCGGCCACGCGGCGGCGGGAAAGCCAATCCGCTATTCCCAGAATCGCGCCGAGGTTGTCGGAGGGGTGGCCCCATTCGGCGGCCAGCCAGGTGTCGTTGAAGTCGAGGAAACGCACCAGGCAGCCGATGTCCCAGGCCGCTTTCACCGGGTCGAGTTCATGCGACGTGCCGGGCACGCGGGTGCCGCCGGCCAGGCTGGCGCCGGGCACGATGGGGCCGAGCAGCTTGGTGCATTCCGGAGTGTCGAGCGCCAGCAGAGCGCAGGCGAGGGAATCCATCAGGCAATAACGGGCGGTGTCCATCGCCAGGGTGGACCGGCTGGCGTCGTAGTCCATGACGTAATCGGTCATGGCTTGCAGGACGGCATCGAAGGGCGGGCGTTCGGCGGAGCGGATGTCGTGGGCGGACATGGGGGTTCCTCAAGTTGCGGGGTTTTTCTTCCCCCTTTTCAAAGGGGGACCGAGGGGGATTTCAGCAACGGTGGCGTAATGGACCGTGCCGTAGGTTGGGCAAAGCGCAGCGTGCCCAACATCGCGACGATTCGTTGGGCACGCTGCGCTTTGCCCAACCTACGGTTTACTGTTCTACGGCCGCTGGTCGATCGGCACGAACTTCAGATCTTCCGGCCCGGTGTAGTTCGCGGAGGGGCGGATGATCTTGCCGTCGATGCGTTGTTCGATCACATGCGCGGCCCAGCCGGTGGTGCGGGAGATGATGAACAGCGGGGTGAACATGGCGGTGGGCACGCCCATCTGCGCGTAGGACACGGCGGAGAACCAGTCCAGGTTGGGGAACATGTTCTTGATTTCCTTCATCACCGCTTCCAGGCGGTCGGCCACGTCGTAGAGCTTGTGGTTGCCGTTGTGGTCGGCCAGACGTTTGGCCACGGATTTGATGACCCCGTTGCGCGGGTCGGAAACCGTATAGACCGGGTGGCCGAAGCCGATGATGACTTCCTTGTTCGCGACGCGGGCGCGGATGTCGGCTTCCGCTTCGTCCGGGCTGTCGTAGCGCGACTGGATGCAGAACGCCGCTTCGTTGGCGCCGCCGTGCTTGGGGCCTCGCAATGCGCCGATGGCGCCGGTGATGGCGGAAAACATGTCCGATCCCGTCCCGGCGATGACCCGGCCGGTGAAGGTGGAGGCATTGAATTCATGCTCGGCGTAGAGGATCAGCGAGGTGTGCATGGCGCGCACCCCTATCTCGGGCGGCCCATCCGGCAACTGAGCGCCATGCAGCAGATGCAGGAAATGCCCGCCGATGCTGTCGTCATCCGTTTCGCATTCGATGCGGCGGCCGTTGTGGCTGTAGTGGTACCAGTAGAGCAGCGCGGAACCCAGCCCGGCGATGAGGCGGTCGGCGATATTGCGCGCGCCCAGGATCGGTTGCTTCTCTTCCTCGGGCAGGATGCAGCCCAGGGTGGAAACGGCCGTGCGCATCACATCCATCGGATGCGCGGCGGCGGGTAGCTGCTCCAGCACGTTCTTCAGCACCGCCGGCAGGCCGCGCAGGGCTTTCAGTTTGGTCTTGTAGGCCGCCAGTTCGGTGCGGTTGGGAAAATGGCCGTGGATCAGCAGATGGGCGACTTCCTCGAATTCGCAGACATCGGCGATGTCGAGAATGTCGTAGCCGCGATAGTGCAGATCGTTGCCGGTACGGCCGACCGTGCACAGGGCCGAGTTGCCGGCGACGACGCCGGACAGCGCGACGGATTTCTTCGGCTTGATGCCGGGGGCGGTGGTTTCGCTCATGGTGTCTCCTATGTAGCCGTAGGTTGGGCAAAGCGTAGCGTGCCCAACGAACCACCGTGATGTTGGGCACGCCTTCGGCTTTGCCCAACCTACGTCGTTTCGTTTTTGAACAGCGCATCCAGCTTCTGTTCGAAGCCGTGGTAGCCGAGGTGGTCGTAAAGCGCCATGCGCGTCTGCATGCTGTCGAGCATATTCTTCTGGGTGCCTTCCTCGCGGATGGCGCCGTACACCTTCAAGGCCGCCTGGCTCATGGCGCGGAAGGCGGAGAGCGGGTAGAGCACCAGGCCGACACCGACGCCGCGTAGTTCTTCCACCGTGAACAACGGCGTGGCGCCGAATTCGGTGATGTTGGCGAGGATGGGCACCCGCACCGCTTTGGAAAATGCCGTGTATTGCGCCAGTTCGGTCATGGCCTCGGGAAAGATCATGTCGGCACCGGCTTCGACACAGGCACCGGCGCGGTCGATGGCGGCTTGCAGGCCTTCGGCTTGCAGCGCGTCGGTGCGGGCCATGACGACGAATTCGGAATCGAGCTTGGCATCCACCGCCGCTTTCACCCGATCCACCATTTCCGTTTGGCTGACGATGGCTTTGCCGGGACGGTGGCCGCAGCGCTTCTGCATGACCTGGTCTTCGATATGCACTGCCGCCACCCCGGCGCGGGTCAGCGCGCGTACCGCGCGGGCGATGTTGAAGGCGCCGCCCCAGCCGGTGTCGATATCCACCAGCAAGGGCAGGGGGGTGACGTCGGTGATGCGGCGGGCATCCACCAGCACGTCTTCCAGGGTGGTGATGCCGAGGTCGGGAATGCCGCAGGAGCTGGCCGCGACGCCGCCGCCGGAGAGATACAGTGCCTTGAAGCCGGAATGCTCGGCGAGCAGCGCCGAGTAGGCATTGATGGCGCCGACCACCTGCAAAGGTTGTTCGGCGGCGACGGCGGCGCGGAATTTCGCGCCGGCAGAGATGGGTGTAGTCATGGTGTTGCCTCAAGGTAGGGTGCGCCGTGCGCACCGGTCAGTTTGGTGCGCACGGCGCACCCTACGGGAGTGATGCGACTTATCTGCCCACCGCCTTGGGGTCGTCGAGGGTGGAGAGGTCGCCGGTTTCGCTGGAGAGGGTGATCAGCGCCGGTTGCTCGGCGCGGGTGGCGAGGTGGCGGTTCACCGCGTTGTGGCAGAGATGGGTTTCGCCGCCGACGAACCACTGGCGAAAGGGCGGATCGGGCTGCTCCAGCACGCGCGTATAGGGCACCTGCCAGTCGATCAATTGGGCCTGTTCGCCCCAGAATCCATCAGGATCACATATGGAGCGTTGGTAAAACGCCTGCGCTTCCCGCATCGCTGTCTCCTCGGTGCCACGCCCGGCCCATGGTGGCCGGCTTGTGCGTGGTCCGAGGCGGATTAGGAGGCCTAATGGCGCGTCCTTGTATGAGGAATATCAATCGAGATTATTGAACCTAGATTCCTCAGTTGACCGCTCCTTAGCCCTTGTGATGCCGCACATATGTTGGCCGGCGTGCCTTCGGTCACGCTCACCCATTGGGTGCGCCCGCTACGCACCCGATTGCACGGTTTTCGGGCTGGCTGGCCGCGTTGCTCCTGATGAAACTACTACGCGAAGGACTAAGCCGCCAAAAGACGGCGGCAAAGTCCCTGCTTATCCTTGCGGGCCCCGGCCCACTTCGTCGTCGCGCCTTGCCAGCCA
>JAUYFG010000114.1 GCA_030690985.1 Pseudomonadota bacterium | reverse complement strand
CAATTGCTCAAGCGCCTGGGTGACCATCGGGCCGCGCCATACCATGGGCTGCTCCACATCCACCAGGAAACCGATGGACATGGCCTGCAGGCCGTGGCCCATCAGGGGTTCGAGGCTCTGGCCGTCGGCGGAATCCGGGCGGCCGGTGATGCCCAGCATGGTGGGCTGCGAGGGGCCGTAGATGTCGGCATCCAGCATGCCGACGCTGGCACCTTCGGCCGACAGGGCCAGCGCCAGGTTGACGGCGGTGGTGGACTTGCCGACGCCGCCCTTGCCGGAGGCGACGGCGATGATGTTCTTGACCCCGGGAATCAGTTTCACGCCCTTCTGCACGCTGTGCGCGACGATCTTCCAGGAAATGTTGGCAGTCGCGCTCGCGGCACCGGCGGCCAGGATGCTGTCTTCCACCATGGTTTTGATGCTGCCCATGACCATCTTGGCGGGATAGCGCAGCACCACATCCAGCGTGACGTTGTCGCCGTCCACCTTGATGTTGCGGGCGGATTTGCTGCTGATGAAGTCTTTCTGGGTATTGGGGTCGATGAGCGCATGAAGCGCGTCCTGCACTTGCTGTTCGGAAACCGACATGGTTCTAGCCTCTGAGGTGGAAGGAAATCTGCTTGTCCGGGCGCAACTGCGGCTCCACGGACATTGAACGTGGAGCCAAGATGAAGGCGCTCGGCGCCGTTTCAAGACCCGCTTGAATTTACCCGAGCATTTTGCTCAATTACCCTGAAAACAGCAGCCCGTAGTCCGTAGCGTGCTTATCCGGTTGTCACAGACACCCACTACCGGTAGCCCGCGTAGGATGTGGTTGCCGAAGGGTATAAGCAGGGACTTGGCCGCCGTCTTTTGGCGGCTTAGTTCTTCGCTTAGGGGCTTTATCAGGGGCTTCATCAGAGCGCAGCGAACCGCATCAAATAGCGCGACCGTGGTTGATGCGGTTCGCTACGCTCACCACATCCTACTTGCTACTTGCTACTTGCCGTAGGAGCGAGCTTGCTCGCGATAGCCGTTGATATCGCCGGCAAGCCGGCTCCTACGGCGCCCCGGCCAGTGCCTCCCGGTGTTATCCTGCCGCGCTCATTTCATAAGTAAACGGGTCCATGTTCGCGCATCTAGGTCGCCTGCTTTGCCGTTTCCCCTGGTTGTTCGTCGCGGTCGCCACAGTGGTGGTGGGCTTGGCGGCGGGATTCGGCGCGGATGTAGTACGGCATCTGACCCTGGCACCAGGCTGGGATGTGCCCAATAGCGGCTCGGAACTGGCCCTCAAACAACTGCGCGACCGCCTCGGCAAGGACGAAACACCGGTCATCGTGCTGTTCCGCGCCAAGCCGGGCATGACGGCCAATGTCGATGATCCGGCCTTCCGCGATGCGGTAGAAACCGCACTGGCCCGCATCAGCCAGAACCCCGACGTATCCGGCGTGCAAAGCTACTACGGCAGTGCCGATACCCGTTTGCGCTCCGCCAAGGGCGACATGACCTATGCCCTGATCAAGCTGAAACTCGCCGCCGATGAGGGCATGGGCGCTTACCAGCGACTGCGCGCGGAATTGCATAGCGAGCGCGTGGAAGTCGAACTGGGCGGTGAACTGGCCACCTATGTCGATGTGCGCGAGCAACTGGCGAAGGACATCTGGAACGCCGAAATCGCCAGTTTCATCCTGCTCGCCATCCTGCTGGTCTGGGTGTTCGGCTCGGTGGTGGCGGCGGCGCTGCCGTTGGTCATCGGCGGTGTCACCATCGTGCTCTCGGCCGCCATGCTCAAATTCTTCACCCTGTTCACCGACGTCAGCGTCTATGCCGCCAACGTGGTGTCCATGCTCGGCCTGGGGCTGGCCATCGACTACGGCCTGTTCATCGTCTCGCGCTACCGCGAGGAGTTGGAGCGCGGCGGCAGCCCGGAACTCATCTTGTACGCCACCCTCTCCACCGCCGGTCGCACCGTCGCCTACAGCGGCCTCACGGTGGCGGCCAGCCTGTTCTGCCTGTTACTGATGCCACAGCGCTTTTTCCAGAACATGGGCCTGGCCGGTGGCATCTCGGTGGGCGCGGCGATGCTGACCTCGGTGCTGCTGTTGCCCGCGCTGCTGGCGCTGCTGGGGCCGCGCGTCAATCGTCTGGCCCTGCCGGTGTTGGCCAAGCGTAATGCGCGCTCGGTGGACAGTGGCGGCTGGTATCGTTTCAGCCAGTTCGTGATGCGCCATGCCGTACTGGTGCTGATCGGTTCCTTCCTGTTGCTGGGGGCGATGGGCTTGCCGGTGCTGCATATGGAGGTCGGCCCTTCCGACAGCAAATCATTGCCCGTCAGCGCGGAAAGCCGGCGCGTGCAGGAGGCCCTGGATCGCGACTTCCGCCATGCCGAAATGAGTCCCCTGGTGCTCACCGTGCGCGCCGGCGGCCCGGCGCACACAGCCGCCAGCCTGGCCGGTCTGCATCAACTGACCCAGCGTATCCAGGCGCTACCCGGCGTCTCCCGCGTGGCCGGCCTGGCCAGCCTGACCGAACCGAATGCGAGCGCCCTGAGCCTGTCCGACTATCAACTCATGTACGAGTACCCCGACCAGTTTCCCGTTGCCCAGTTGGGGCTGCGGGAGTACGCCAAGGGGCCCGATAGCCTGATCTTCGTCTATTACCGGCCGGTGCCGACCTCGCCGGAAGCGCGCGCCCTGGTGCTCCAGGTGCGTGCCATCGCGCTGCCACAGGGTTTGCAGGAAGTGCAGGTGGGCGGCTTCCCGGCGTTCCACCTGGACTATGTGGAATCCCTGCGCACCTGGGTACCCTGGGTCATTCTCGCCATCGTCTGCGTGATTCTCGTACTGCTGTTCCTCATGCTGGGCAGCGTGCTGTTGCCCGTGAAAGCCGTGCTCACCAACCTGTTCTCGCTTTCCGCCACCTTCGGCATCCTGGTGTGGATCTTCCAGGACGGGCATCTGGCCGGGCTGCTCAACTTCACGCCGCAGGGCAGCATGGACGGCACCATCCTGGTATTGATCTTCGCCAGCGCCTTCGGCCTGTCCATCGACTACGAGGTGTTCCTGCTCTCGCGGGTCAAGGAAATGTGCGTCGCCTCTCGCGACAACATGAGCGCGGTGGCCGCCGGCATCCAGAAAAGCGGCCCCATCATCACCAGCGCCGCCTTGCTCATCGGTATCGTGCTCGGCACTTTCGCGATGGGTGAGGTGGTGTTCATGAAGGCGATGGGCCTGGGGCTGCTGCTCTCGGTCATCGTCGATGCCACCCTGGTGCGGATGCTCCTGGTGCCCGCCTCACTACGCCTGCTCGGCCAACTCAACTGGTGGGCGCCGAAACCGTTGTTGCTGATCTACCAGCGCTTCAACCTGGGCGAAATCGACCCTCGCCTGAATGAGGAAAAGAAATGAATCCCACCCACCTCTGTCTTGGCCTGGCCACCCTGCTGCTTGGCGGCACGGCCGCCGCCGACCTCACCCTCAACGGGCGCAGCACGGTCATGTCGATGAATGTGCCCTCCACCAGCCAGGAGCGTGTCTACCTGAAGAAAGACTGGTTGCGCCGCGACCAACTCGATCGCGGCAAGGCCTACACCTACATCTACGACCTGAACGGCCACGACATCAGTGCGCTCGACCACTCGCTGCGCCAGTTGCGGGTGTATGAAATGAATGCCCTCGCCAACACGCCGGAAGCCAAGGTCTCGCACAAAAACCTCAAATTGGATCTGGAAGCGACCGGGCAGAAACACATGCTGGGCGCCTGGAATTGCGCGGAACACTCCCTGGAAGCCAGCATGCCGGCCGAACTCGGGCCGGAAAAAGTCAACCTGCGGCTTGAGGGAAAAGTCTGGCTGGCGCGCAACACGCGCGAACAGAAAGATCTACAGCCCTTCTTCAAGGCCATGGATACACCGGATTTCCTGATCGGCATCCCCGGTCTCCAGAAAAGCTCGCCCGCGCACACCCGGGCATTGGGCGAAGTGCTGCAGCGCCTGTTCAGCCAAGGCATGGTTTGCGCCATCGACGTGGAACTGAAATACGAGGGCGGCGGCCGCATGGCCGAACTCGCCCGGCGCATGGGTTCGCGCCTCAATCTGGTCTACGAAAGCATCACGACCGACCCGCTCCCGGACGAATTCTTCAAGGTGCCGCCGGGGTATCAGCAGGTCAGGCACTGATTTTGTAGCGCCGGCCTACCCGCAAGGGGTAAGCCCGCCTCACAGCAAACCCGTAGCCCGGATGCAGCGCAGCGGAATCCGGGGTGGGCGCCGGCCCCAATCCCCGGATTCCGCATGGCTCCATCCGGGCTACGCGGGTTTTGGCAAGCAACCGGATAGGCCCGCCTCAGTCCGCTGCCCAGTGGATGATCCCCAGGTAATGCGTCGCCAGCACCGCCACGCCGAAGGCGATGCGGTACCAGGCGAACCAGGTGAAATCGTGGCGGCTGATGAAGCGGATCAAGCCACGCACTACCAGGAAGGCGGAGATGAACGAAGCCACCCCGCCCACCGCGAACAGGCTCAGATCATCGACGCTGAACAATTCGCGATTCTTGTACACGTCATACAAGGTGGCCGCGAACATGGTGGGAATGGCCAGAAAAAAGGAAAACTCCGTGGCCGCTTTTCTTGATAGGCCGAAGAACAGGCCGCCGATGATGGTGGCACCGGAACGCGATGTACCGGGAATCATCGCCAGGGCCTGGGCGAATCCCACCTTCAACGCATCCTGCCAACGCATGTCCTCCACTTCCTGAACCCGAATCACATGCTGGCGTCGCTCTGCCCAGAGAATCAGCAGGCCGCCGATGATAAAGGCGGTTGCCACCACAACCGGGTTGAACAGGTAGAACTTGATCTGCTTGAGGAAGAGGAATCCCAGCACGGCGGCGGGCAGGAAGGCCACGATCAGGTTCATGGCAAAGCGTTGCGATACCGGCTCCCTGGCCATGGAAACGACGACATGCCCCAGGCGAACCCGGTATTCCCATACCACGGCGAGAATGGCGGCCAACTGGATGGCAACTTCGAACACCTTGGCCTTGTCGCCGGTGAAGTCGAGCAACTGCCCAACCAGGATGAGGTGACCGGTACTGGAAACCGGGAGGAATTCGGTGACTCCCTCGACGAGGCCGAGGATCAGTGCTTTGAACAGGATGGGAAGGTCCACGGGCAAGTCTTTCCTGATTATTGGAAGCGGCGGCGATTCTAGCAGCCGACCGTTAAACCGCTTGGCCCGGCCCGTGCGTCCAGACTATCCTTGCCGCCGGTCACCACTCAAAGAGACAAACATGGCGCGCCGCAGCTTTATTTTTTGCGATATCTGCAATCCGCTGGCATTGCGTTCCATCGAAATGCGTCGGGTCACCGGCCGCGATTGCCGCGATGGACGGCGACTCTGCGATGGCCGCGCCTGGTTCGACGGCAGCGACGGCGAGGCGAAACAGGCCGGCTGGGTGGTCGCGGACGACGGCCAGCATATCTGCCAGGCCTGCTTCGAACGCCTGCGCTCCATGCGCAACGTGCTGGAAGAACGCCTGTTCGTCGGCGTCAGCATGACCGAAATATTGCGCGAAGAGATCGACTGAGCAAAGCTTTCCAGTACGGACCAGGGGCGCCGGTTCGCGCAACACACTGGGTTGGCGGGTGGCGCAAGGTAGAATTCGCGACTCGCCCGCCTATCCGGGTGGCGACCATCAGGCTCGATGCGCTACCCCCATGTTGCGATTAACCGAAGTCAAACTCCCCCTGGATCATCCCGAGGCCGACCTCGCGGCCGCCATCCTCAGGAAACTGGGCATTTCGGCCGAGCAGTTGCTGGGATTCAGCATCCATCGGCGCGGTTATGACGCGCGCAAGCGTTCCGCGATCTTCCTCATCTACAGCCTGGATGTGGATGTGAAGGACGAAGCAGCCGTGCTCAAGCGCCTGCGCGGCGACAAACAGGTTCAGCCGACGCCGGACATGGCCTACCGCTTCGTTGCCCAGGCACCGGAGGGGCTGGCCTCGCGCCCGGTGATCATCGGCAGCGGCCCGTGTGGCCTCCTGGCCGGACTGGTGCTGGCGCAGATGGGATTTCGGCCGATCATCCTGGAACGGGGCAAGGCGGTGCGCGAACGTACCAAGGACACCTGGGGACTCTGGCGCCGTGGCGAGTTGAATCCGGAATCCAATGTGCAGTTCGGCGAGGGCGGCGCCGGCACTTTTTCCGACGGCAAGCTTTACAGCCAGATCAAAGACCCACAACACCACGCGCGCCGAGTGCTGGAAGCGTTCGTCAAGGCCGGGGCGCCGGAGGAAATCCTCTACGTCAGCAAGCCGCACATCGGCACTTTCCGGCTGGTGACGATGGTGGAACACATGCGTGGCGAGATCGAGTCTCTGGGCGGCGAAGTCCGCTTCCAGTGCCGGGTGGCGGATGTGGAAATCGCGGAGGGCGAGCAGGGTCGGCAAATCAGCGCGGTGATCCTGGCCGACGGCGAGCGTATCGCCACTGGCCACGTCATTCTGGCGGTAGGCCACAGCGCCCGCGATACCTTCCGGATGCTGCATGAGCGTGGCGTTTATATCGAGCCCAAGGCGTTCTCGCTGGGCTTGCGCATCGAGCATCCACAAGCGTTGATCGACGCCTGCCGCTTCGGCCAGTTCGCCGGCAACACCACCCTCGGCGCCGCCGATTACAAGCTGGTCTACCACGCCGGCAATGGCCGCACCGCCTACAGCTTCTGCATGTGTCCGGGCGGCACCGTGGTCGCCGCCACCTCGGAAGTGGGACGGGTAGTCACCAACGGCATGAGCCAGTATTCCCGCAACGAGCGCAACGCCAACGCCGCCATCGTCGTCGGCATCGAACCCCGCGATTTCCCCGGTGACGTGAACAGCAATCCCCTCGCCGGCATGGATTTCCAGCGCCAGTGGGAAGCCGCCGCCTTCGTCGCCGGGGGCGGCGACTACCGCGCGCCGGCGCAGAAAGTCGGTGATTTCCTCGCCGGCCGCCCCTCCAGCGAGGCCGGCACAGTGACTCCCTCCTACACCCCCGGCGTGCGCTGGACCGACCTGGCCGCCTGCCTGCCGGATTACGTCATCGCCACCATTCGCGAAGCCTTGCCGGCTTTCGACAAGCAGATCCGCGGCTTCGCCATGGACGACGCGGTGCTGACCGGCGTGGAAACGCGCACCTCCTCACCCATCCGCCTCACCCGCGACGCCGACTGCCAGAGCCTCAACACGCGCGGCCTCTACCCGGCCGGTGAAGGAGCGGGCTATGCCGGCGGCATCCTTTCCGCCGCCGTGGATGGCATCAAGGTCGCGGAAGCAGTCGCGTTGAGCATGACGCGCGGGGACAAAGCATGAGCCGCAAGGCGCGCTGCGCACCCTTCTCCCTCGCCGCCCGCGCCAGGAGCTTCGTCTATGCCTGGCGCGGCCTGGTCACGCTGGTGGCTACCCAACATAACGCCTGGATACACCTGGCCGCGACCGGCGCGGTCATCGCCGCCGGGGTGGTTTTCGATCTCGCACGTTGGGAATGGGCCTGGCTGATTCTGTCTATCGGCCTGGTGCTGGCGGCGGAAGCCATGAATAGCGCCATCGAGGCGCTGGCCGATGTGGTCTCCCCGGAGTTCAACGCGGGCGTGGGGCGCGCGAAAGATCTGGCCGCCGCCGCCGTGCTGATTCTCGCTGTCGCCGCAGCTCTCATCGGCGCGCTGGTGTTGCTTCCGCACGTCTTTCCGCGATGAACCCGCCAGGCAAAATGTGTCCGAGGTAGCGCGGCTCAGGTTGCGGCTTTCCCGCTACCTGATACCCTGATGGGCCAGGTCGCCTTCGTTACCTGAATTTTGTTTCAAACTTGCGTGCCCATGCCTTCCGATCTGCTTTCCGGCCTCAACCCCGACCAACTCGCCGCTGTCACCGCGCCTTCTTCCGCCCTCGTCCTGGCCGGCGCCGGGTCCGGCAAGACGCGGGTGCTCACCACCCGCATCGCCTGGTTGATTCAGGAACATCACGTCTCCCCCATGGGCCTGCTGGCGGTGACCTTCACCAACAAGGCGGCGAAGGAAATGCTCACGCGCCTGACCGCCATGATGCCCATCAACACCCGCGGCATGTGGATAGGCACCTTCCACGGCCTGTGCAACCGGCTGCTGCGCACGCATCACCGCGATGCCGGCCTGCCGCAACTGTTCACCATCCTCGATTCCTCCGATCAGCTTTCCGCCGTCAAACGTGCCTTGCGCGCGCTCGATGTCGATACCGAGAAGTACGACCCGCGCAAAGTACAAAGCTTCATCAACCAGAACAAGGAAATGGGCCTGCGCGCCGACAAGGTGGAAGCCTGGGATCCGTTCACCACCCGGCTGGCCGAGTACTACGCCGCCTATGACGCGCAATGCCAACGCGAAGGCGCGGTGGATTTCGCCGAACTGCTGCTGCGCGCCTTCGAGCTGCTCTCGCGCAACGCCCTGCTGCGTGAGCATTACCAGGAACGTTTCCGGCACATCCTGGTGGACGAATTCCAGGACACCAGCAGCCTGCAATACGAATGGCTGAAACTCCTGAAAGGTGCTGATGCCGCCCTGTTCGCGGTGGGTGACGACGACCAGTCGATCTATGCCTTCCGTGGCGCCAACGTCGGCAACATGCAGCAGTTGATGCGCGATTTCGCCATCGACCAGCCGATCAAGCTCACCCGCAACTACCGCTCGCTGACCACCATCCTCGACGCCGCCAATGCCGTGATCAGCAACAACAAAGGTCGCATCGGCAAAGACCTGTGGACCGATGCGGGCGAGGGCGATCCGATCCGCTATTGCCAGGCCTACAACGACGGCGCGGAGGCACGCTTCATCGTCGAGGAAATCCAGAGCCGCCACCGCGAGGGCGAGGGCGAGCCGTACCTCGAAATGGCCGTGCTCTACCGCGCCAACGCCCTGTCGCGCGGTATCGAGCATGCCCTGTTCTCCGCCGGCATTCCTTACCGCGTCTACGGCGGCCAGCGCTTCTTCGAGCGCGCCGAAATCAAGCATGCCCTGGCCTACCTGCGCATGGCCGCCAACCCGGAGGACGACAACGCCTTCCTGCGCGTGGTCAATTTCCCGGTGCGTGGCATCGGCAATCGCAGCGTCGAACTTGTGAGCGATCAGGCCAATGCCGCCGGCTCCAGCCTGTGGGCCGCTGCCTGTGCCGGAGGCAAGAAGTTCGCCCCCTTCGTCCTGCTCATCGAAGCCCTGCGCGAAGAAACAAGGAATCTGCCGCTGTCCGAGCAGGTTGACCATGTCGTCGCCCGTTGCGGCCTGCTGGAGTTCTACAAGAACGAGAAGGACGGCGGGGACCGCGTGGAAAACCTCGGCGAACTGGCCAACGCCGCCGCCGCCTTCGCGCAGGAAAATGAAGATCAGAGCCTGGAAGGTTTCCTCGGCCACGCCGCCCTCGAAGCCGGCGAGCACGAAGCCGCGCAAGGCCAGGACGCAGTGCAGTTGATGACCGTGCACGCAGCCAAAGGCCTGGAGTTCCACACCGTATTCATCACCGGCCTGGAAGAAGGCCTGTTCCCGCATGAGAACGCGTTGACTGAAACCGACGGTCTGGAAGAAGAACGCCGCCTCATGTACGTTGCCATCACGCGCGCGCGCAAACAGCTTTACCTCACCCACGCGCAATCCAGAATGCTGCATGGCCAAGTGCGCTATGGCCTGCCTTCCCGCTTTCTGGAAGAAATCCCGGAGAAACTGGTGCACTCAGAATCGAATCACATTGCTCACACGGAACCCGCGCCCCGCGCGCCGGCCACGAATTTCGTCACCCGCAAGATCGTCCCCGCCGCCCCGCCGCCGCCGCGCCGCCTGGCCGACGTTCCCTTCAAGGTCGGCAGCCGGGTCAGCCACGTCCGTTACGGCGAGGGCGTGGTCTCCGGCTATCAGGGCCAGGCGCCGGACATGGAAATCAAGATCAACTTCCCCAAGATCGGCGAGAAGGCGTTTCTACTGGAATACGCCAAACTGGAAGCGGTGTAGCGTTTGGCAAGTCGCAAATAAGTGCTGGAGCGGGCCACTGCGGGTGGCCGATGTTCATAGCCCACCACCGCCCCCATGTCGCAACCGTTGCTCGATCTGCAAGAGGTGCTGTTCCGCTGGCCGGGACAGGCGGCCGCCTGTCTGGACATCGCGAACTTCCAGGTGGCGGCGGATGAGCAGGTGTTCATCCACGGCGAAAGCGGCAGCGGCAAGAGCACGCTGCTTAACCTGATCGCCGGCGTTTTGCTACCGCAACGGGGGCGAATCGACGCACTCGGCCAAAGCCTGTCCGGTCTCTCCGCCGCCGCGCGCGACCGCTTCCGGGTCGATCACATCGGCCTGATCTTTCAGCAGTTCAACCTGATTCCCTATCTCTCGGTGCTGGATAACGTGCTGCTGCCCTGCCGCTTCTCGAAGCGGCGACGCGAACGAGCGGGGGATGCCCGGCAGGCCGCCGCGACTCTGTTGCGGCATCTCGATCTGGACGAAGCCCTCTGGCAACGCCCCGCCACGCAGCTATCGGTCGGCCAGCAACAGCGGGTGGCGGCGGCGCGCGCGCTGATCGGCCAGCCGGAAATCGTCATCGCCGACGAGCCCACTTCGGCGCTCGACGCGGCCCGCCAGGAAGCGTTTCTCGGCCTGTTGCGCCAGGAGTGCGCGGCGGCGAATGCGGCCTTGTTATTTGTCAGTCACGACCTGCGCCTGGCGGAAGGATTTGCGAGACAGGTGGAGATGGGACAGATCAATCGGGTGGCGCGATGAGTCCGCGCGCGCCCGTAGCCCGGATGAAGCTTCGCGGAATCCGGGATGAGTACACGCCGCCGCCGGCCAGGGCCCCGGATTCCATTGCATTCCATCCGGGCTACGGGCCTGCGACTGCGGCCGAGGTTGCGTAATGCACCACCTCTTCCCCATCGCCCTGAAAAGTGCCTGGAACCGGCGTTACACGCTGGGTCTGACGCTGATCGCCATCGCCCTCTCGGTGACCCTGCTGCTCGGCATTGAACGACTGCGCCAGGATGCGCGCGCCAGCTTTGCCGAAGCCGTTTCCGGTACCGATCTGGTGGTGGGTGCGCGCTCCAGCCCGATGCAGTTGCTGCTTTACGCGGTATTCCACCTCGGCGAGGCCAGCAACAACATGAGCTGGGCCAGTGCCCAGGCGCTCGCCGCGCATCCCGCCGTGGCCTGGACCATTCCGATTTCGTTGGGTGATTCGCACCTCGGGTTTCCGGTGCTGGGCACCACGTCGGCGTATTTCGAGCATTTCCGCTATGGCGACAAACAGCCGCTGCGACTGGCGCAAGGCAAGCCGTTCAGCGGTCTGTTCGACGCTGTGCTGGGCGCAGAAGTGGCTGATCGCCTCGGTTACAAGCTGGGCGACCGCCTCACCCTGGCGCACGGCATGCAGGAGCAGGAGCACGAACCCGGCCATGCGGAACATGGCGACAAGCCGTTCACCGTGGTCGGCATCCTCGCCCGCAGCGGCACGCCGGTGGATCGCACCGTGCATATCGGCCTGGCGGCGATGGAGGCCATCCACCTCGATTGGCAGGGCGGCGCGCCGATTCCCGGCTTCGCCATCCCGCCCGAGTGGGTGAAGAAATTCGACCTGACCCCGAAGGCCGTCAGCGCCGTGCTGGTCGGCCTGAAAACCCGCGTCGCGGTATTCGCCATGCAGCGTCATGTCGCCGACTACCGCGATGAGGCATTGATGGCGGTATTGCCCGGCGTCGCCTTGAGCCAGTTGTGGGAACTGCTGGCGGTGGCGGAACGCGCCCTGCTGGCGATCTCGGCGCTGGTTCTGCTGGTCAGCTTCGCCGGCCTGGTGGCCGTGGTGCTGGCCGGTCTGGGCGAGCGGCGACGCGAACTGGCGATTCTGCGTTCGGTGGGTGCCCGCCCGCGCGATCTGTTCGTCCTGCTCGCTCTGGAAGGCGGCGCCGTCACCCTGGCCGGCGCGCTGCTCGGCACGCTGCTGCTCACCATATCGACCGCCGCGCTCGGCCCCTGGCTGGAAGCGCGCTATGGCCTGGCCTTGCGCCTGGCGCTGCCGACCTTGAGCGAACTGCAATTGCTCGGCTGGGTCATCGCCGTCGGCACCCTGGCCAGCCTGTTGCCGGGCTACCGCGCCTATCGCCTGTCGCTGGCCGATGGCCTGACGCCGAGGGTATAGCGCGTGGAAGAGGGGCAACTCGTAGGTTGGGCAAAGCGCAGCGTGCCCAACATGGCAGCGGTTTGTTGGGCACGCTACGCTTTGCCCAACCTACTGGTGCTATTCCTCCTGCTCGCCCAGGCCGGCGCGCTGGCGCATGGCGTCTCGCACATCCAGGATCAGGCGCTCGGCGACGAGCCGGTGTGCGAACAGTGCCTGGCCTACGCCCCGATGGGTGCGGGCGCGGCCAGCACCCCTTCGGCGTGGGTTGCGCCCGCAGCAACTGTTTCCTTCGATGCAGCCGTTCCGGCGGCGTCACCCACGGGCTTCCGCCCCGGCTACCAGAGCCGCGCGCCGCCGCGTTTGCACAGGTAATTCCTCAAGTCACATCGTGGCGGGCGCGCTTGGCGTAGCCCCGCGCAATATTGATTTTTCAGGGACTCACCATGTTCAAACGTACTTTGCTCGCCGCCGCCCTGGCGTGCGCGCTGCCTATCCAGGCGCAGGCTGTCACTGACGCCGACCTGGCCGCCGAACTTGTCAAATTACGCGCCGAGTTCGATCAAAAGCTGAAAGACATTCAGGCCGCCTATGAAGCCCGCCTGGCGCCTCAGGCCGAAGCGCCTCCCGCGCCCCGCGCAAGCCGTGGCAACGACTTCAACCCGGAGCTCTCCCTGATCCTGCAAGGCAGTTATGCCCAACGCAAAGCGGGCGAGCGCCGACCCACGGGCTTCCTGCAAGACGCCGGGATCGGCGCGCCGGCACGCGGCTTTTCCCTGGGCGATAGCGAGTTGATCCTGGCGGCCAACATCGACCCGTATTTCCGTGGTCAGGCCACGGTGATCCTGGCCGACGGCCAGGCGAATGTGGAAGAGGCCTGGTTCCAGACGCTCTCGCTCGACCGTGGCCTGACCCTGAAAGGCGGCCGCTTCATTTCCGGCATCGGCTACGCCAACGAACAACATCCGCACGCCTGGGACTTCGCCGACAACAGCCTGATGTACTCGACCCTGTTCGGCGAACATCTGGTGCAGGACGGCTTGCAACTCAAGTGGCTGGCGCCCAGCGATACCTTCGTCGAACTGGGCGTGGAAGTCGGGCGCGGCGCGGCTTTCCCCGGTTCCAGCATCGGCGGCGACAAGAACGGCGCCGGTTCCTGGGCGGCATTCGGCCATGTCGGCGGCGACGTCGGCGAGTCGAATGCCTGGCGCGCGGGACTGTCCTGGCTGGCGGCCAGGCCGAAGGAGCGCGAAAGCTGGCTGGTCGATAGCGGCGGCGTCGATGCCAGCACGTTGTTCAGCGGAAAATCGAACACCTGGATCGCGGATTTCATCTGGAAATGGGCGCCGGACGGCAACCCGAAAGCGCGTAATTTCAAGTTCCAGAGCGAGGTCTTTCAGCGCGACGAGGCGGGCGACCTGGCTACAGGCGGTTCCACCGATGCCTACCGTGCCCGCCAATCCGGCTGGTACGCCCAGGGCGTCTACCAGTTCCTGCCGCGCTGGCGTGCCGGTCTGCGCTACGACCGCCTGAACAGCGGCAGCCTGGACTTCGCCACCAACAACGCCGCTTTGCTGCCGGCCGCCTACAGCCCGAACAAGTGGAGCCTGATGGCCGACTGGTCGCCCAGCGAGTTCTCCCGCTTCCGCCTGCAACTGGCGCGCGACCACGCCATGATGGGCAACCCGGACGACCAGCAGATCACCGTGCAATACATCCACAGCCTGGGTGCACATGGTGGGCACAAGTTCTGAGCGCTTCTCCCCTCCACCACCGGGCCGTAGGAGCCGGCTTGCCGGCGATAGCAACGTCTGCTCGGAGTGGCACCGTTGCAATCGCGAGCAAGCTCGCTCCTACGGCCGACAAGCCTGTTGTTTCAAAGTAACTCGACATGGCCGATTGGTCGCCCCGTGTCCATGAAACGTAGGATGTGGTGAGCGATAGCGAACCGCATCAGGCAGCCGGGTCGATGCGGTTCGCTATCGCTCACCACATCCTACGCAGGGGGGGCGATGGGAGGTTGTTTCACAGTCAACCTCTCCCAGAGAGGGCACAAACTTCTAATAGGAACCGACATCATGTTTATCAGACTCTTTTTTCTCACCCTGCTCCTTCTGGCGAACACCGCCCACGCCACCCTCAACATCCTCGCCTGCGAGCCGGAATGGGCGGCGCTCACCCAGGAACTGGCCGGCGATCTGGCACGCGTCACTTCCGCCACCACAGCGCGGCAGGACCCGCATCACATCGAGGCGCGCCCCTCCCTGATCGCGCGCGCGCGCAATGCCGATCTGCTGGTGTGCACCGGCGCGGAACTGGAAATCGGCTGGCTGCCGCTGCTGCAACGGGAATCCGGCAATGCCCGCATTCAGCCGGGGCAAGCGGGCTATTTCGTGGCGGCCGACCAGGTTCGCCTGCTGGAAAAATCCGGCGGCGCGGACCGTGCCCAGGGCGACGTGCATCCCGGTGGCAACCCGCATTTGCAGGCCAATCCGCGCAATCTCTTGAGCGTCGCCCAGGCTCTGGCACGCCGCCTGGCGGAACTGGACCCGGCCAACGCCGCCCATTACGCCGCGCGCAATCAGGATTTCCAGAAGCGCATGAGCGCGGCCATCGCCCGCTGGGAGAAGGACGCTGCCCCGCTGCGCGGCGTGGCGGTGGTGGTGCATCACAAGAGTTGGAGCTATCTGGCCGACTGGCTGGGCCTGAAAGTGGTGGCTGACCTGGAACCCAAGCCCGGCATCGAGCCTTCCGTGGCGTACCTGGCCAACCTCCTGGAACGGCTCAAGGCGCAACCCGCGCGGCTGATTCTGCGCACGGCCTACCAGTCGCCGAAACCGAGCGATTGGCTGGCCGAGCGCGCCGCCATTCCGGCGCTGGAATTGCCCTACACGGTGGGCGGTTCGGCGCGGGCGACGGACCTGTTCGGCTTGTTCGACGACACGCTGGCGAAGCTGAAAGGTGGGCTGAAATGAAGCGCCCGTGTAGCGCCGGCTTCCAGCCGGCGTCTTTCGCCGACGTTTCCACCGGCCCGTTCGGGCTGGAAAAAAAAGACGCAGGCAAGGAGAGCGTGGATGTTGCCGCCGGGGTTTCGGCGGCATTACAACCACGGCCTACCCCTGGCGGGTATGCCTGCGCTACAGGGGGGGCAACATGAATCTCGCTGCCCTCGAAACCGGCATCCTCCTGCCCGCCTTCGCGGCGGGACTGCTGGTGCTCGCCAGCCATGTGCCGCTGGGGCAGGCGGTGCTGAAACGCGGCATCGTCTTCCTCGATCTCGCCATCGCCCAGATTGCCGGCCTGGGTGTGGTGATCGCCCATAGTCTGGGCGGCGAGAGCAGTCCCTGGCTGACCCAGGCCGGCGCGGTCTCGGCGGCGCTGCTGGGCGCGCTGTTCCTGCATCGCATGGAAAGGCTCACCTCGGCGCGGCAGGAGGCGATCATCGGCGTCACCTTCGTCTCCGCCGCCTGTCTCGCGCTGATCCTGATGAGCCACGACCCGCATGGCGCGGAACATTTGCAGGAGCTGCTGGTGGGCCAGATTTTGTGGACCACCTGGAGCGGGCTGGCTCCCCTCGCCGTGGTCACGGCCTTGGCGCCGGCGGCCTGGTTCGGGCTGCGCTGGCGGGACTCGCCGTTGGGCTTCTATGTGCTGTTCGCCGTCACCATCACCGCCTCGGTGCAGGTGGTGGGCATCTACCTGGTGTTCGCCAGCCTGATCGTGCCGGCCCTGGTTTCAGGAGAACGCCTGGCGCGCGGGCTGGTCATTGGTGCGGCGGGGTATGCTCTCGGCCTGATCGCTTCCGGCCTGTTCGACCTGCCCTCGGGCGCGGCCATCGTGCTGGCGCTGGTGGCGATAGCCGGGCTGGTGGCCTGGTTCAATCGAGTGAGACAGGTATGAACATGGAAACCTCAGTAACGGGTTGGGCAAAGCGTAGCGTGCCCAACATCGCGGCAGTTCGTTGGGCACGCTACGCTTTGCCCAACCTACGGCGCTTGTTCAATCGAGTGAGACAGCCATGAAACAAACATTCTTCGGCCTGCTGATGGCCTTGCTGCTTGCCACTCCCGCACTGAGCGCCGATTACAAAGTGGGTGACCGCCTGCCCGAGGGGGCGACGGCGAAATCCACCTACAAGACCACGGATTGGGACGATCTGCTGCCGAAGGACTGGAACCCGATGGCGGCGTTCAAGGGCATCGATCTGGCCAAACTGCAAGACTCCGACCCGCGCGCCGGTGAGGCCCTGGCGCAAATGCGCAAGGCCTGGGACGCGGCGCCGATCAATCAGGCCATGGATGGCCAGACCATTCGCATTCCCGGCTTCGTCGTCTCGCTCGACGGCGGCCCCAACGAGTTGCGCGAATTTCTGCTGGTGCCCTATTTCGGCGCCTGCATCCATGTGCCGCCGCCGCCCGCCAACCAGATCATCCATGTGATGCCGGACAAGCCGGTGAAGGGCGTGAAGAACATGGAAGCGGTATGGGTCAGCGGCAAACTGACCATCGGTCGCGCCGATACGCCGATGGGCAGCTCCGGCTATCGGATGCAGGCGAAAGAAGTGGTGCGGTACAAGGAGCGCTGAGGGCCTACGCAAGCAGCGCCCCCACCCGCTTCGCCAGTTCCGCCCGGCGGCTGGTTTCACTGCCGGTGAGGGCGAAGCCGGTAAGGCCACCGGCTTCGTTCTGATGCAGCGCAACGATGCCGTTCTCGGTGTATTCAACCTGCCAGGCGCCGGTCGCGTTGGCGGCGGGCGGTAGCACGGCAATTGGGTAGGCGCTGGTCTTCACCATCACCGGCATGGCCGGGTAGCTCACCTGAACGTCCTCGCCGGCGAGGATCGCGGCCAGCGCGCGGGCCTGAATCAGCAGCGGCTGGACGAAGGGCAACACCTGGCCGGCCACTTCGGCGCAGTCGCCGATCGCATAAATATCGGCGACCCCGGTTTCCAGTTTCCGATTGACCACAATGCCGCGATTCACCGGGATGCCGGCTTCGCGCGCCAGTTGTGTGCGTGATCGCAGGCCGATGGCGGACAGCACCAGATCGGCTTCGATCCGGCTGCCGTCGTCCAGGGTAAGGCGATAGCCAGCAGCGCGGGACTCGACCTGTTTCGCCGTGCGGCCGAAGCGCCAGGCCACGCCCTGGCTTTCCAGGGTGTCCGCCAGAGCCCGGCCGGCCGCTTCGGGAATCAGCCGCTCCAGCGGCCAGGGGCCGAGGTGAATGACGGTCGCGGCATGGCCGCTGGTCGCCAGGTCGTTGGCGAATTCACAGCCGATCAGGCCGCCGCCGAGGATGGCGACATGGCGTTTGCCTTCCAGCGCGGTGCGAAAGCGGGTGTAGTCGTCGAGATCGTTGACGCTGATGACGTCCTCCGCCGCATCGCCGCCCAGGCCGTGCGGGAAGGGGTCGGCGCCGAGGGCGAGCACCAGGCGGCCGTAGGCAATGTCACCGCGATCGCTGCGCACCCGCTTGTTGGCCGGGTCGATGCCGCTGACGCGGGTATGCGTGAGGATCGTGGCGTTGAATTTCGCCGCCGCCTGTTCGGCGGTTTCCGAAGCCAGTTGCGCGGGCGTGCGCTTCTGGCTGAGGGCGTTGGACAGATTCGGCTTGCTGTAGACACGGCCATCATCGGCGGTGATCAGCGTGACCGGCGACTTCGCGTCGCGTTTGCGGAATTCGCGCAGCAGACCGTAACCGGCCAGGCCGCTGCCGAGGATGACGAGGGGGGACATGGTTGGCTCCTGAGGGTGTGCCCCTCCCCAGACCGTGGCGGGGCCGCGTTGGCCGTAGGTTGGGCAAAGCGAAGCGTGCCCAACATCGCGGCGGTTTGTTGGGCACGCTTCGCTTTGCCCAACCTACGCAGCTCCCCCGGCGGGAGAGGGGAGAAGGCGATCAGATTTCGCGCATCTCGAAATCGGCCTTGGCGACGCCGCAATCCGGGCAGGCCCAGTCTTCCGGCACGTCGGCCCAGCGGGTGCCGGCGGCAACACCGTGTTCCGGGTCGCCCTGAGTTTCGTCGTAAACAAAACCACACACGATGCATTCGTAGGTTTTCATGATGTTTCCTTTTATATCAATGAGTCGATGGGTTGCCGATTCAGGCGGCGATCTGGTCGAGCTGCGCCTGGTAGTGCCTGGCGTGCTTCTCTTCGACCCGGGCCAGCGCGGCGAAACGCTTGGCGGCTTTGGCGAGTACGGCCTGGAACTGGGCGGCATGTTCCTTCGATTCGGCGATCTGTTCGTCCATCTCGGCGACCGCCGCGTGGTTACCTTCTTCCATCGCCTCATGGCGGAACCTGGGGTACATCTCGGTGTACTCGTAGGTCTCGCCTTCGATGGCGTACCTGAGGCATTTCTCCGGGGTCATGGTCTCGCCGGCGAACAACAATTCGGCATGGCCGAAGGCGTGTTGCACTTCCTGCGCGGCGGTTTCCTCGAACACCCGGGCGCTGGCTTCGTCACCGGCGGCGCGGCACTGCTTGGCGAACCACAGGTATTTGATATGGGCCATCGACTCACCGGCAAATGCGGCTTCGAGGTTCTGGATGGTGGGTGACTTGGCGTTTTCCATTTTGTTTCTCCTGTGGGTTGAAGGCGGTGCTGAACACGGAACCCAGGGTACGGAGAGGAGAGTAATTCATCCAATGGATAGTTATGATTACGGCAATCTACTTGCTAGATTAAACGGCATCGCGCTGTGCCGCGCGCATCCGGTGACCTGCTTGGCGGCACGCAGGCAATGCGTTACCCACTACGAATCACATAGAGCCTGGGCGTGAAACAACCACGCCTCTGTAGCGCAGGCGTCCCGCCTGCATTCAGCGCCAAGAGCAGGCGAGAGCCTGCCCCGGACGCGATCCGGGGACGCCTGCGCTACAGGGGCGTCCGGTTTCATCATTCGGGGCGACGGGGCCGCTATGCCCGTTAGTTCAGAACAGCGGGTTGTCGCCTTCCTGCCAGGTAAAGGTGGGTTTCTTCGTCGGCCGGACAGCTGAAGGCGAAGGGGATGGATCGGCGCTGGTCGGGATTGCACGAGACGCTGTCAGTGCAGCGGAGTCGTTGCCGCTTTAGCGGCTTACGAATCCGGCGTGCCAAGAACTGGTGCAACGTCGGGTGACGGCGCGCTTTACCCA
>JAUYFG010000109.1 GCA_030690985.1 Pseudomonadota bacterium | reverse complement strand
GGGCATTACGCCGTAGGAGCGGGCTTGCCCGCGATTTGCGACGGTGGCACTTCGATCCGGCGGGGTTAATCGCCAGCAAGCTGGCTCCTACGATGTGGGGGGGCATTGCGCCGTAGGAGCGGGCTTGCCCGCGATTTGCGACGGTGGCACTTCGATCCGGCGGGGTTAATCGCCAGCAAGCTGGCTCCTACGATGTGGGGGGGCATTGCGCCGTAGGAGCGGGCTTGCCCGCGATTGCAACGGTCAAGGTAACCAGATGGCGTCCCACAAGGGGTAATCACGCAGGCTTTGCACCAATCCGGCGCGAAGCGGGTTGGCGACCACATAACGGGCCATGGCTTGCAAATCCTCCTCCTCGCGCGCGGCGTGGTCGTGATAGCCCTTCTGCCAGATGCGGCCTTCACTTCCCAAAGCGGCATTGATGGCGATGGCGGAGCGGGATTTGACGCGGCGCATGAGGGTTTCCAGGTCGCCTTCACGCAGGGAGACCAGCCAATGCAGATGGTCGGGCATGAGCACCCAGGCCAGCGACTCCACCCGTCCCGCTTTCTGTTCAGCGCGCATTTCCGCCACCACCAGACGGCCGATGCGCCAATCAGCGAACAGGGGGCGGCGGCCTTCGACGACGGTGGTGAGGAGATAGGGCCGACCGGTTTCCGAGACGCGGCCTTTTCGTAGGGCGGCAGCGTGAGGCGGTGGGCGCGGGTTCATGGGGAGAATTGTGCCGTAGGAGCGGGCTCTTGTGCCCCTTGAGGGTATGCCCGCGATTTTCGACGGCAGCACTTCGATCCGGCGGGGTTATCGCCAGCAAGCTGGCTCCTACGCGGATCAACCGTTGTTATCGCGGGCGAGCCCGCTCCTACGGGGTCAAAACCGTCAGGGCTCGACCCTGATCTGGCGCAACGCTTCCGGGTCACGCATGTACAGGGTCTGCCCCTGAATCTCGATGCAGCCCTGGTCGGCCAGTTTGTGCAGCAGGCGGGAGAGGGTTTCCGGCTTGACGCCGATGCGTGAGGCGATGACCTGCTTGGGGGCTTCCAGTTCGACTTTATGACGCCCGGTTTCGTCCGGATCGGAGTGGTCGAGCAGGTATTGCAGCAGGCGGTCGGCGCCTTTCATGAGGGTGAGTCGGTCGATTTCGTTGACCAGTTTGTGCATCCGCGCGCTCATCCCGGCCATCAGCTTGAAACAACGACTGGCATCCTGCGCCAGCCAGGCCTTGAATTCGCGGCCGTTGATGGCGACCAGGCGCACCGGTGTCTGCGCTGCGGCGTTGACCGGGTAATGCCCCCCCATGAACAGCACCGCTTCGGCGAACAGGCGGTTGGCGCCGACCAGTTCGATCACTTTCTCATCACCCTGCGGCGAGGCGCGGAACAGCTTCATGATGCCTTCCGCCACCCAGTAAAAAGCTTCCACGTTGTCGCCCTGGCTGAACAGCAACTGGCCGGGCGCCAGGTGTACCGGTGCGGCATGGCCGATGGCTTCGAGATATTCGTCATCGTGCAGGCCGGAGAACAGATAGGAGCGGCGCAGGGCTTCGAAGTCGGATTTTTGCAGGTGGCTATTCATGGTCGCTTCTTCTCGCAGCAAGAACCGGCAGGATGTCACCAAAGCGGCGGATGGCGGAGAAATCGGCCACATCCTTGTCCGGCAGACGGGTATCGGGTTGCAGCACCGCCAACAGGTGCGCGATGCCGTAATCACGGGCAGAACGCAGCACCGGGAGGCTGTCGTCCACCAGCAGGGTGCGGGCGGGGTCGAATGCTTCCACCTCACGCAGCGCCGCCCAGAAGGCCGGGTCTTCCTTGGCCAGGCCAAAGGCGTGCGAGGTGTACATGGCGTCAAAATGCACCGCCAGGCCGGTGCGGTCCATCTTCAGGTTGAGGCTCTTGTGGTGGGCATTGGTCACCAGCACCACGCGCTTGCCGGCGGCTCTGGCCTGGGCCAGGAATTCGGTCACATCGGGATGGACCTGGATGAGATGGGCCAGTTCTTCCTTGAGGCGAACGATGTCCAGTTCGAGCTGCTCGCTCCAGTAATCGACGCAATACCAGTCCAGGGTGCCGGCCTTGGCGTTGTAGCGACGGAAACACTCGGCATGCGCCGCCAGCGGCTCGATGCCATGCTGCTCGGCAAACTTTTCCGGGACATAGATCTGCCAGAAATGGTTGTCGTAATGCAGATCGAGCAGGGTGCCATCCATGTCGAGCAGGAGGGTGTCAATTTCAGACCAGGGGAGCATGGGCATTAACGGTAGCGCCGGCGCCTCCCCAGCGATTTAAAAAAACGCCGGCGAGGCGCCGGCGCTACAGGTCACGAGTAATTCAGCCCCATTGCCTCGCGCACGTCGCGCATGGTCTCGCGCGCCAGGTCACGGGCCTTCTCGCAGCCGTCGGCGATGATGTTCTTCACCACGTCCGGCTCTTCCGTGTAGGCGCGGGCGCGTTCCTGGATCGGGGCGAGTTCTTTCAGCATGGCGTCGATCACCGGCTGCTTGCATTCCAGGCAACCAATGCCGGCGCTGCGGCAGCCCTGTTGTACCCAGGCGCGCACGTCGTCGCCGGAATAAACCTGGTGCAATTGCCACACCGGGCATTTTTCCGGATCGCCCGGGTCGGTACGGCGCCCGCGCGCGGGGTCGGTGGGCATGGTGCGGATCTTCTTGCCCACCTGTTCCGGGTCTTCGCGCAGGGAAATCGTGTTGTTGTATGACTTGGACATCTTCTGTCCATCCAGGCCGGGCATTTTTGACGCCACCGTGAGCAGGGCCTCCGGCTCGGTGAGGATCATCTTGCCGCCGCCTTCCAGATAGCCGTACAGGCGTTCCTTGTCTCCCAGCGACAGGTTCTGAGTCTCACCCAACAGGGCGCGCGCGGACTCCAGTGCGCCGTCATTGCCTTCCTGTTGATAACGAGTGCGCAGTTCCTGGTAGAGCTTGGCCTTCTTGCCGCCCAGCTTCTTCACCGCCGCCTCGGCCTTCTCCTCGTAGCCCGGCTCCTTGCCATAGAGGTGGTTGAAGCGGCGCGCGATCTCGCGCGAGAACTCGATGTGCGGCACTTGATCCTCGCCCACCGGCACCTGGTTGGCGCGGTAAATCAGGATGTCAGCCGATTGCAATAGCGGGTAGCCGAGGAAACCGTAGGTGGAGAGGTCTTTCTCGATGAGTTTTTCCTGCTGGTCCTTGTAGGTGGGCACCCGTTCCAGCCAGCCCAGCGGCGTCATCATGGACAGCAACAAATGCAATTCCGCGTGCTCGATCACCTGCGACTGGATGAACAACGTGGCCTTGGATGGGTCGACCCCGGCCGCGAGCCAGTCGATCACCATTTCCCAGGTGGCCGCCTCGATGCCGCGCGGGTTGTCGTAATGCGTGGTGAGGGCGTGCCAATCGGCGACGAAGAACAGGCACTCGAATTCGTGCTGGAGCTGAATCCAGTTTTTCAGGACGCCGTGGTAGTGGCCGAGGTGCAGGCTGCCCGTGGGGCGCATGCCGGAAAGAACGCGGTCTGCGTACATGGTTTCTCTAGTTGAGGACGATTTGAATGAGGGCCAGGAGCTTGATCGGGTCCAGGCCGAACAGGAAAGCGGCGAGGGAGATGATGGCCTGGATCAGCGGCCACATCAGCATCCCCAGGATACCCAGGAACATCAGGCCGAGCAGGATGAACAAGCCATAGGGCTCGATGCGCGCCATCTTGATGGCCAAACTGGTCGGCAGCAGGCTGACGGCGATGCGACCGCCATCCAGAGGCGGCAGCGGGATCAGATTGAGCGCCATGAGCACGGCATTGATGAAGATGCCGGCCGCGCCCATCAAGGCCAGCGGCATGGCGACCGGCGAGTCCGGCAGGACCAGGGCCAGCTTGATCATGCCGGCCCAGATCAGGGCCATCAGCAGATTCGCCCCCGGCCCGGCGGCGGCCACCCAAAGCATGTCCTGCTTGGGTCGGTTCAGTTGATTGAAATTCACCGGCACCGGCTTGGCCCAGCCGAACAGGATGCCGGCCCCACCCGAGAGCTTGGTGAGCAGCAGGATGGCGAGCGGCACGATGATCGTGCCGACCAGGTCGATGTGGCGGAGCGGATTCAGGCTGATGCGGCCCAGCTTTTGCGCGGTGCGGTCGCCGAACTTGAGCGCCGCATAGCCGTGCGCCGCTTCGTGCAGGGTGATGGCGAACAGCACCGGCAGCGCGAAGATGGAGATTTTCTGGATGAGGTTGAGTTCCAAGGAGGGGCTCGTTGTGGTTATTGCAATCCCAGGCGCGCGACATCGCCAGTGCCCTGGCGGATCAGCTCCGGCACCGGGCCGGTGAGGTCGATCACCGTGGTGGGCTCGATACCGCAGTAGCCGCAGGTCAGGATCACTTCGACGCGGTTATCCAGGTTCTCGAGAATGTCGTCCGGGTCATTGAGCGGATATTCATGGCCCGGCAGTTGCAAGGTCATGGACAGAATGGGTTCGTTCAGTTCTTCCAGTAGCGCGGCGATGACCTTGTGGTCGGGCACGCGCAACCCGATGGTGCTGCGCTTGGGGTGCAGCAGGCGGCGCGGCACTTCGCGGGTGGCTTCCAGGATGAACGTGTAACCACCCGGCGTGGCGGCCTTGAGCAAGCGGTACTGGCTGTTGTCCACCCGGGCATAGCGGGCGATTTCCGAGAGATCGCGGCAGATCAGGGTGAAGTGGTGTTTCTCGTCGACACCGCGAATCTGGCGTATCGCGGCCATGCCGTCCTTGTTGCCGATCATGCAGCCAATGGCGTAGCAGGAATCGGTGGGATACACCATCACGCCGCCCTGGCGCAGCAGTTTCACCGCCTCGCTCAACATACGCGGTTGCGGGTTGTCGGGGTGAACGTCAAATATTTTCGCCACGTCTACCACCTCATTTGCCGGCTCATTTACCAGCAGTGCCAGACCGGCGTACAGCGCAGCGGCAACGGCATCAGGCGGCCCAGTTCGCGGCCGCCTTCGCCCGGGGCATGAAAGTCGGACCCGACCGAAGCAAGGAAATCGAACTCCACCGCCAGATCGGCATAGACCGGCACCTGATCGGCGGTATGACTGCCGGTAACCACTTCGATGCCATCACCCCCCAGTTCCTTGAATTCTTTCAGGAAGTCGCGCATGCGCTCGCGGCCGAAGTGATAACGGCCGGGATGCGCCAGCACCGACTGGCCGCCGGCCGCGCGGATCCAGGCGAGGGCATCGGCGAGGCTGGCCCAGTCGTGGTGGACATACCCTGGCTTGCCTTTGACCAGGTATTTCTTGAACACGGTTTTCACATCTTTCACCACCCCGCGTTCCACCAGAAAACGAGCGAAGTGGGTGCGGCCAATCAATTCCTTGTTACTGGCAAAGGCATAAGCCCCTTCCAGGGCGCCCGCGATCCCCAGGCGCGCCAGATCTTCCGCCATGCGTTCGGCCCGCACGGTGCGGCCAGCACGATTCTGGTTGAGGCCGTCGGCCAAGCGTTCAGCGCTGGGATCAACCCGCAAGCCGACAATATGCAGCGTGGAGTTACGCCAGGTGATCGACACTTCCACGCCGGCCACCACTTCGATGTCATGCGCTTCCGCCGTGGCGCGCGCCTCAACCAGGCCGCGCAGGTCATCGTGGTCGGTCAGCGCCAGAAAATTCACCCCCTGTTCGGCGGCACGGCGCACCAGTTCACTGGGTGAAAGTACGCCGTCGGAGGCGGTGGAATGGCTGTGAAGATCGTAGACCGGCATACTGACTTGGAACACTCTTGCTTGTGACGCGGCCGGCAATCATAGCAAAATGCCCGCCGCCCTCCCCTCTCACCTTCCAGCCTCGCCCCTCCCCCGTGAAGATTCTGTTCGATCTGTTCCCCATCATCCTGTTTTTCGCCGCCTATCAGGTGGGTTCAAATAACCCCGAAAGTGCCACCGCCTGGCTGGCTGCCCTGGGCATTCCGCTGGACAGTGGCGCCAAGCCCGGCGTATTTCTCGCCACCGTGGTCGCCATCGCCGCCACCTTTGGCCAGATTGCCTGGGTATGGCTGCGCCATCGCAAGGTGGACACCATGTTGTGGGTATCGCTGGTACTGATCGTGGTGTTCGGTGGCGCCACCCTGCTCCTGCATGACGAGACCTTCATCAAGTGGAAGCCGACCGTGCTGTACTGGCTGTTCGCCCTCTCGCTGGGCCTGGCCCCGATTCTGTTCGAGCGCAATCTGATTCGCCTGATGATGGAAAAGAACGTGTCGCTGCCCGACACGGTGTGGACCCGGCTCAACCTCGGCTGGGCCGTTTTCTTTACCCTGATGGGCATCGCCAACCTGTGGGTGGCGATGCACTACTCCACCGATGCCTGGGTGAACTTCAAGATGTTCGGCTCGCTGGGCCTGATGCTGCTGTTCATCATCGGCCAGACCATTTATCTGTCGCGGCATATCAAGGAAGAGGAATGAATCTTGCCTATCCGGTTGCCTGCCCCTCGGTAGGGCGGATGAGCGAAGCGCTATCCGCCGAATGCGCGACGGACACTTGGCGGAAGGCGCTTCGCTTTTCCGCCCTACGCTTACTGCCCACCATCGGCCAGACCATTTATCTGTCGCGGCATATCAAGGAAGAGGAATGAATTTGTTCTACGCCATCGTCGCGGAGGATGTCCCAGGCAGCCTGGATAAGCGCCTGGCCGCCCGCCCCGACCATCTCGCGCGACTCAACCAGCTCAAGGATGCCGGCCATCTGCTGCTGGCTGGCCCGTTCCCGGCCATCGACAGTCCCGATCCCGGCCCGGCCGGTTTCACCGGCAGCCTGATCGTCGCCGCCTTCGCCAGTCTGGAAGAAGCACTTGCCTGGGCCGCTGCCGACCCCTATGTGGCTGCGGGCGTTTATGCCCAGGTCAGCGTCAAACCATTCAAGAAGGTGTTGCCATGAGGCTGCTTAAATGAGCGAAACGATCAGTGAAATGAAGCAGCGACTGGCCATACTGGCGCCCGAACATATCGAGATCGTCGACGAATCCGCATTGCACGCCGGCCATGCCGGCGCCAGATCGGGTGGCGGCCATTATCAACTCACCCTGATTGCCGCCGTCTTCGCGGGGCAAAACAGCATGGCCCGCCATCGTGCCATCTACCAGGCACTCGGCGACCTGATGACGACCCGCATCCATGCCCTTTCCATCACCGCTCTGGCACCCGGCGAACTTTAGCAGCCTGTCGGACTTTGGAATCGTCGGCTGCAAATCGACCGCAGCGGTCCATTTTTTGCCGGCTTCTTGCCCCATAGTTCGGCTATGCGGCTGCGAATCCGGCAAAAACTGGCCTCGCTGGGGCCGATTTTCGCTATCGACGACCAAAGTCCGACAGGCTGCTAGCCATGCGGAACTTGCGCGCACACTCGCACTCCGAAACCACCACACCAACCCTTGGGGAACCCATGAAACACACACGACTGCTGTCTCTGTTGATCGCCTGCTGCACCCTGCCCGTCCATGCGGCCGACGCACCTGCCACCACGCCTGCGGCTGCTCCAGTCGCGGCTCCTGCGGCGGCTCCAGTCGCCACCAAGCCATTGGCGGTGGTCAACGGTGAAGCCGTTCCCGGCATGTACGCCAATTTCATTCGACAAAACCGCATCAAGCGCAACATGCCGCCCGAAGCGCTGACCGATGAGGCGATCAAGGAAGGCGCCGTGACCGCCGTGCTGCTCTCTCAGGAAGCGGTGAAGAAAGGCCTGGACAAAGATCCCACCGTGGCTGCCGCCCTGGAATTCCAGAAGATGGAACTACTTGGCCGCGCGGCGCTGGAAGACTACCTGCGCGCCCATCCGATCAAGGAGGAGACGGTCAAGGCGGAGTACGCAAATGCCAAAGAAAAGGCGGGTGAAACCGAATACCGCGCGCGCCATATCCTGGTGAACAGCGAAAAAGAGGCCAAGGACGTGATTGCCAAGCTCAATGCGAGCAAGAAAGCCAAGTTCGAGGATCTGGCCAAGAAAAGCTCCAAGGACACCTCGGCCGGTAACGGCGGCGATCTGGGCTGGGTGCTGCCGGCCAACCTGGTGCCGGAATTCGCCCAGACGATGGTCGGCCTCAAGAAAGGTGAAGTCACCAAGAACCCGGTGCAAACCCGCTTCGGCTGGCACGTCATCCGGCTGGAAGAAACCCGCAAACTGGACTTCCCCGACTACGAAAAAATCAAGAACCGCATCGCTGGCCAACTCCAGCAACAACAGATCGGCAAACTGGTGAAGGAACTGGCCGCCACCGCCAAGATTGAGTGACCGCAGTTCGGGTTGGCCGGCAGTTTTTTGCCGGCCAACCCGATGCTTCAATCCTTCGGAAAATCCGGCCTCGGATCGAAGTCAGCCAGTTTGGCAAGCTGCTCATAGAGCGCCCGCTCCGCTTCGCTCAGTGTTGCAGGCAACACGACCTGCAACTGCACATAGAAATCCCCTGCCCCACCAGTGACCGGCATACCGCGCCCGGACAGACGCAACTTCTGCCCGCTGCGTGTACCGGCCGGCACCTTCACGCGCACATTGCCATTCAGCGTGGGGACGGTGATTGCTGTACCCAGTGCAGCCTCCCAAGGCGCAATCGGTGTATCCAGGTAGATGTCCTTGTTGTCCAGGCGATAACGCGCATTGGGTGCGATCTGGATCACCAGATAGAGATCGCCCGCCGCGCCGCCATAAGGCGAGCGCTGCCCCTTGCCGGACACACGCAGACGCTTGCCCGACAAGGCGCCCGCCGGCACGCGCAATTTCACATCACGGGTGCCGTCCTGCGCGGACAGGCTCAAATGTTTTTCCACACCGTGGTAAGCCTCTTCCAGGGTCAGCGTGAGACTGGCTTCGACGTCCTGACCGGAGGGCGCCGCGCCGCCGCCATGGACACCATGACGACGGCTAGTGCCAGCCTGCTTACGGGCCCCAAACAGTTGCGAAAAAAGGTCGGAAAAATCCTCACCAGCGAAATCCCCTCCACCCGTACCGCCCGCCCAACCCGGCGGTGGACGGAAGTCCTGGCCGGGCCGGTAGGAGGTACCAAGCTGGTCGTAAGCGGCACGCTTTTCCGCATCACTCAACACCTCATTGGCCTCGTTGACTTCCTTGAATTTCTCCTCGGCGCCCACTTCCTTGGAAACATCAGGGTGGTATTTGCGCGCCATGCGCCGATAGGCTTTTTTGATCTCCTCTTTGCTGGCATCTCGCGCCACGCCGAGTATCTGGTAGTAATCCTTGTATTTCATAGAGGGTGTAATGGGGTTTTCCTGCATGTAGATGGGAAACTCTTGTCGGCCTTGAAAGCCGGTGCGGAGTGCTTTCACGCGCGCATGCTATGATGCGCCGTCAAAATTCACTCCAGCGAAATTACCATGAGCGAGCGCCAGAATCTTCAAGACGTTTTCCTCAACACCCTACGCAAGGAACATGTGCATTGCTCGGTGTTTCTGGTCAATGGCATCAAACTGGTCGGCAAGATCGAATCATTCGACCAGTACATGGTCTTGCTGCGCGGCAACGACCAGGCGGTGCAGGCCATTTTCAAGCATGCAATCTCAACTGTTTCACCCGCCAAACAGATCGACCTCCCCACGCTGAAAGGCGCCGAAAAGCCGACTGACGAATAATCCCAGATTCCTCAGTTGACCGCTCCGTTACCACCGAAACGCCGCATGGATACAGGCGTGGGAGCGTCCGCTGCTGCTCACCCTTCGGGGTACTCCGCGAGGTCGTCGTAGCTTGCCCGCGATACAGCGGAGTCGTAGCGCTTCAGCGCGTACGAATCCGGCGTGCCCCTTGCGGGCACCACGCCGGCTATCGCGGGCAAGCCCGCTCCTACGACGAGGTCAACTGCGGAATCTAGGATAATCCAGGCGGCCCACAGCCGCCCGTGCGCATCAGGCTTCAAACAGTTTCATCAGGTCTGCGGCCTCGGCCGTGACCAGCGACTTCACGCTCGCTTCCAGTTCGCGATAACGCTCAAGCAACACAATCCCTTGCGTGGTGAGCTTGGCTCCCCCACCCCTTACCCCACCGGTAGCGGTTTCAACCAGTGGCACGGGGCAATTCCGGTTGAGTGAATCCAGCATATCCCAGGCACGGCGGTAGGAAATATGCAATTTCCGAGCGGCGCCGGAAAGCGAACCCGTGCTGTGAATGGCTTCCAGCAGACGAATTTTTCCCGGCCCGAGATTCAGCGGCGCGGGAAAAAGAATGCGGACGATGGGTTCTGCGTGCATAAAAAAGCCGGCCTTTGCGAGGCCGGCCATTTTACCCGTGGCCGCCACGCCATCCGGTAACGGATGGACGCAGCGAGGATGGATGCAACGATAAGCGGTTACTTCGCTTTCTTGAAGGTGCTTTTCACCAGTACGTCCACCTTGGCCTGCGGGGCGTGGCACTGCGTGCAGTTCCAGCGAGCCATGTGAAGCTGCCCTTTCTTCACGTCGACGTAGTGGCTGGCAGGCGAGGGAATGGGCATGCCCGCAGTGATTTTCTGGCCGATCAGATCAGGCTGTACATGGCAGTCCTTGCACAGGTTGAAGTCGCGCGTGATGGGCACCATGTCCTTGGTGGTGTGCGTGATCATGGGCGGTGCGCTGTTATAGGAACGTGCCGCACGTTTGTTGGTGCCTGGGTCGCCACCGCCATAATTGACAACACTCGGATCTAGAACGTCATAGACACTGGAGTTATATAAACCGAGAGAATCCTCGGAGATGGCCTGGTCCTGTACCGCGAAAGCGGACAGGGACAAGAGAGAGGCCAGCACAGCACTCAATAGCAAGGTCTTCCTCATTTCGTCCTCCTTTGAACGGCAATGGCGTCCGCCTGCACATTGTGGCCGCGGATCAGGGGTTTGAAATCGAACTTCAGACTTCCTTCGGGGCAAATCGGCGAGCAGCGACCACAGTTGCTGCATTCACCGGAAAACACATAACCACGTTCATCCAGCTTTTTCAGATTGAGTACTTGCGGCTCGGGACAAATCTTGGCGCACTCGCCGCAATGCGTGCAGGTGTTCTTGTCGAAACGCACCCGAACCAGGGACGTTTTGCCGATAAGGCTGTAGAAGGCGCCGAGTGGGCAGAGGTGGCCGCACCAGCCATTCTTGAGAATCAGCAGATCGAAGAGAAAGATCGCAAGCAGCGAGGTAAAGCCAAGTCCGAATCCGAAGATGATCTCGCGATGCGCCATGCCGATCGGACTCACCCACTCGAACGCGGCGAGGCCGCTGACCACCGTGATCACCAAGGTGGCCACCAAAATGAAATACCTGAGCGTGCGCGAAATATGGAAGATGGCCTGAATGCCCATCTTGTTGCGCAACCAACCGGCGGCGTCAGTCACCACATTCACTGGACAGACCCAGGCACAGAACACGCGACCGCCGATCAAGAGGTAAATGCCCAGCACGATGGCGGTGCCGATCAGGCTTTCCTGCTGCAGGACATGGCCGGTCAGAAATATCTGCAAAGCGGCGAAGGGGTCGGCCAGGGGAATCAGGCCGATGAATTTCGACGCCGAGAGGTTACCGCTCAGCAGTGGCACGTCCTTCGCCACCTGCCAGCCCCAATGCGCCGTGCCGAAAAACAACAGGAGAAGGCCGAGCTGGCTGATCCGCCGCAGAACGATGTAACGCCAGGACCAGACCTGGGCGCCAATGGAACGGTCATGGAGTTTTTCCATGGAAGCCAGGGCATCGGCCTTGCTGAAGGGGGGTAGCGCGCTCATAGCCCACTCTCATTCAGATAATCCATGCCTGGTGCCGTCTTGGGCACGGGAGCATCGACTGCAGTCGCTGGCAACGCTTCGGCTGGTTTGAAGTCCTGAGTGACCTCGGTATCGAAAGTCCAACCGAGACGATAGTGCTCACCGATTTTCCCCTGTACCAGCTTGTGCGGCAGGATGCGAATGGCGGCAATATCCGTGGGGCAAGCCTTTTCGCAGATGCCGCAACCGGTGCAGGCATCGGAATGCACCAGGGGGATGAACATGGCATGTTTGGAAGTCTGCCGAGGATGCGTTTCCAGGGTGATGGCCTTGCCCTTGATCGGGCATTCTCGGTGGCAGATTTCGCAGCGCAGGCCCTTGTAGGACAGGCAGTTCTCGATATCGATTACCGCCAGTCCCATGCGCGCATCCTCGATGCGTTTCAACTTGGGTGACAGCGCGCCAGTCGGGCAGGCCTTCATGCAGGGGATGTCCGGGCACATGATGCAGGGGCCGGTGCGCGCCTCGAAGAACGGCATGCCGATGGGTAAATTGCCGCCGGCCGGTTGCAGTTTGAGGATGTGTGGCGGGCAGTCCACCACGCATTGCCCGCACTTGATGCAGGCGGCGTTGAAATCGTCCTCGGCCAGCGCGCCGGGCGGGCGCAGGGCATAGGGGGCGGCACGCGCCTCGTTGCGCAGGATGTAGTCCCACAGGAGACCACCGGTACCGGCGATGGCGGCGCCTTGCGCCAGCCTTACCAGAAAATCACGGCGGGAGGGATTCAGGCCACCAAGGCCTTGCTCAGACATTCGATTTACCTATCAATACAGGCCAACTCAGCGGCCGGTTCAGGCCGGGGTGAGGAAGCCAACTGCTCCCTCACCCCGGCCCTCTCCATAAAGGAGAGGGAGGATTGCACCATTACGCCTTGTAGATCTTCACCGCGCATTTCTTGTAGTCGGTCTCTTTCGAGAGCGGACAAGTCGTGTCGAGGGTGACCTTGTTGATCAGCACGCCTTCGTCGAACCAGGGCACGTAGATCGTGCCGCGTGGCATGCGGTTGCGTCCGCCGGTTTCCAGACGCACCTTGACCTTGCCGCGGCGCGACTCGACCCAGACCAGATCGTTGCGCTTGAGGCCTTTGGCATCGGCATCCTTCTGGTTGATCCAGCACACCGCGTTGGGCACGGCGCGGTGCAGTTCGGGCACGCGCCGGGTCATGGTGCCGGAGTGCCAGTGTTCCAGCACGCGGCCGGTACACAGCCAGAGGTCATAGGCGGCGTCGGGCTTCTCGACCGGCGAGGCGTAGGGGCGGAAGTAGATCTTGGCCTTGCCGGAAATGTCTACCTTCTTGGCGGGATCGCCCGGCTTGTCCAGATCGCCCATCACCAGCGAGGCACCGTTGTTGCCGTAGAAGTCGAAGCCGGAACCCGGCTTGCAATACGAGTCGTACTTCTCGTTGTTGCGCCACTGGGTTTCCGTCCACTTGCCGTCCTTCAGCAGCACCGGCCACTTCAGGCCGCGCACCTTGTCGTCGTGGTAGACGTCGAAGGGAGCCAGGTCGTGGTGATGGCCGGTGCCGAACTGGCGGTATTCCTCGAACAGCGCCTTCTCGGGGAACCAGCCGTCCTTGAGCAGATCGCAGACGTGGTTGCCGTGGCCCTTGGCAACCGCATTATCGGGCCACGTGTATTTCTTGTTGTCCGGGGTAGCGTAGAGCACATCATAGAGCGTCGATTCCGGGGTGTAACCCATCGCCTGAGCGGCGGGCAGTACGTCAGGCAAGCCGGCTTCCAGGCCCGGTATCTTCTGCGCGCCCCAGACGTCCTTGAGTTTGAAGCGCTTGGACAGCTCCATCATCATCCAGATGTCGGCGCGCGCCTGGCCGGGGTGCAGAATCTGCTGGCGCCAGTCCTGGGTGCGGCGCTCGGCGTTGCCGTAGGCGCCCCACTTCTCGTTGATCATGGCGGCGGGCAGGATCAGATCGGCCACTTTGGCGGAGACGCCCGGATAGATCTCGGAGACGACGATGAAGTTGTTCATCTCCCTCGCACCCTTGATCCAGTGGTTGACGTTGGCGGTGTTCTGCCAGGGATTGTTCACATGGGTCCAGGAGAACAGCATGGAGCCGTCTTCCAGGTCGCGCATCTGCTTGACGAAGTGGCTGCCCATGACCGGGTTGATAGTGCCGGCCGGCAGTTTCCAGATTTTCTCTGAAATCGCGCGGTGTTTCGGGTTCATCACCACCATGTCGGCGGGCAGACGGTGGGCGAAAGTGCCCACTTCACGCGCGGTACCGCAGGCGGAGGGCTGACCGGTCAGGGAGAAGGCGCCATCACCCGGCTTGCACTGACGGCCGGTGAGCAGGTGATTCATGTAAGCCTGCTCGTTGACCCAGGTGCCGCGCTGGTGCTGGTTGAAGCCCATGGTCCAGTAGGACACGATCTTGCGGCCTTTCTCGCAATAGAGATCAGCCAGTTGCTGCAGCTTGGCCTTGAAGGCGTCCATCGGCTCGTCCGGATCGCCCTTGGCGACGGCTGCGGTGTAGTCCAGCGTGTAGGGCTCAAGGGCGGCCTTGAAATCATCAAAGGAGATGGCCCAATCCTTCATCGGCGTGGCAGCATTCTTCTGCTCAACCACATCGCCTTCCTTCTTGCGCTGACCGATGGCTTCCCATTTGTCGAGAACGTGGGACTGCTCGTTCTTGACAATTTCCATTTCGGCTGCGGAGGCGAACTTGTCCGCGTTCTTCGGGCGGAAGCCGTAACCGATGTCGTAGGGGCCGGTGGCGTACTGGGTGTGCTTCTTGACGAAATCGTGGTCAATCGCATCGCGTTTCACAATCTCGCGGGCGATATAGTTCTGGATCGCCAGGTCGCTGCTGGGCGCGAAGATGATTTCCAGGTCAGCGATGTCGGAGGACATGTTGCCGTAGGTGGACAGGTTGACCACCTTCATCTTCGAGTGGGTGAGCCGGCGGTCGGTGATGCGCGACCACAGGATGGGGTGCATCTCGGCCATGTTGGCACCCCACAGCACGGCGGTGTCGGTGTGCTCGATGTCGTCGTAGTTGCCCTGCGGCTCGTCAATACCGAAGGTCTGCATGAAGCCGACCACGGCGGAAGCCATGCAGTGGCGGGCGTTCGGGTCGAGGTTGTTGGAGCGGAAGCCGGCCTTCATCAGTTTGACGGCGGCATAACCCTCATGGATGGTGTACTGGCCGGAGCCGAAGATGCCGATGCCGGCGGGGCCCTTCTCCTTCAACGCCCAGCGCATCTTCTCTTCCATGATATCGAGCGCCTGCTCCCAGGAGACAGGAACAAACTTGCCCTTCTTGTCGAACTTGCCGTCGGTCATGCGCAACAGGGGCTGGGTCAGACGGTCCTTGCCGTAGTTGATCTTGCCGTTGAAGTAGCCCTTGATGCAGTTCAGGCCCTTGTTCACAGGTGCATCCGGGTCGCCCTTGGTGGCGACGATGCGGCCGCCCTGGGTGGCGATCATGATGCCGCAACCGGTACCGCAGAAACGGCATACCGACTTGTCCCACTGCCAGCCCGCTTCGCCGGCCTTGACGGCGGCCTCGGCCTGTTCGGATAACGGCATCCCCACCGTGGCGGCAGTGGCACCGGCAACACTGTTCTTCAGAAAATCACGACGCGAAAGTCCCATATCAGCCTCCTAGCTCGATCAACTATTCAAATATGCCGGTACGGCACAGGTTTCGAACCCATCCTGCTGCTCAATCAACTCCGGCGGCATGGCTTCGTAAATGCGTTCATCCTCGGCGAGATAGTGATAGACCATCTCCGCCATGATGACGTGGGGGAGCGCCTTGATGCGCTTGACACCTTCAATCTCGGCGTGGATGTCTTCCGCTTCCTGCACCGCGACGATGCGGCCGGTCGCCGCCTCTACCTGATGCACTTCCACGCCATCCAGGGCATTGAGCGCTTCCACTACAAGCCCGTGGCTCTCGGGTTTTGCCATCACCAAAATGCCTGACAAATTCACGGTCTTCCTCCTTGGGGTTAGATGCGGGGCAAATCCTGACAACGCTGTCCTTTATTTGCTTTGACAAAGGTCAAGTTTAGCGCAGGCTTTAAGTGTCTTAATCGCGCACCCCGAAACAGGAGCAGTCATTTGATCCAGGAAACTCGTCACTCAGTCGCTGAAATTCTGTCCCGCCAACCCATGTTTCGAGGCCTGAGCCCGGAAGAATTGCAGCAGATAGCTTCGGGTTGCCGGGAATTTCGTGCCAGAAAAAACGAAGTGATATTCCAGAAGGGTGACGAAGCCCTCGGCCTGCATGTACTGGTAATGGGCCAGGTCAAACTGGCCATTCCCTCGGCGCACGGTGTGGAGAAAGTCGTGCACATGTGCGGGCCGGGCAACACCTTCGGCGAAGCGGTGCTGTTTCTGGACCGCCCCTATCCGGTGACGGCCCAGGCCACGGTGGACAGCATCGTTCTCCTGATCGCCAAGCGCACCCTGCTGGATGCGATGGATGCCAGCCCCGCGCTCTCGCGCAAGATGCTGGCCAGCCTGTCGGTGCGACTGCATGAACTGCTCGACGACATGGAAACCTGCACCCTGCGCACCAGCGCGCAGCGGGTAGTGTGCTTTCTGACCCAGTCGCTCCCCTCCCTGGGCGAGAGCCGCTGCGACATCCACCTGCCGGCCAGCAAGCAGACCATCGCCTCACAGCTCAACCTGGCACCGGAAACCCTGTCGCGCGTCCTGGGGCATCTCTCCGAAGCCGGCCTGATCAAGGTCAAGGGCCGCACCATTACCATCCTGGATTGCCAGAAGCTGCGTACTTTCACTGCGTAGGCTCGCCGTCACTTCGACCTGACGGATGATGGAGGATGCACTTTCAGGCATAGCGTGCAATCGGTCCGGGCAACCAGGGCGGCGAAAAAATCCACACCAGGCCAAAAATACTGATACCGCAGACCACTCGCGTGAAACGCAAGTGGCATGGGGTTTCCAGGTTGGACATTGTCTCGTCCGTAGAGCTTGAATGTCGCCTCCTTGAGGGTCCACATCCGGTAGAAACCAAGGCTACGTTCAAACACTGGGAGCGACAGAAAGTGGCGTAATTCAGCGGGGCCGCAAATCTGTTCGGCCAGGGCGACGAAATCGCGTTCACGGCAATATTCCACGTCGAGACCGACTGCCACGGGCGCAATGGCGCAGGCGACCAGTTCCCGTGAGTGGGACAGACTGATTTCAGGCGCACCCACGCCGCTCAGGTACGGCTTGCCGGATGCCGCATCGAGTATCCATCCCTCCGCGACGGTGCCGTGTTTATGCCGCAACGCATGGCGGAGCAGGAAACGGCCCAGGATGAACTGCTCGCGGCGACACGGATGGGTGATGCGAGCCAGACGCTCCATGCAGTCCCGGCCCAATTGTCCAACCATCTCATCACAGTCGTGGTCACGGGTATCGGCGAAAAATACGTCCACTTCCGTGGTCTTCATGGTCAATTCCCACAAAAGGTATTTCAGATAGAATTGCCCGGTTTTTCCACAATAAATCCTGCAATTCAAGGGAAAAAAGAGCGTGCCGACACCAGGGCGGGACTCCAGAACGTCATGCATATGAACATATCCGCCTGTGCCGCGTGGGCCCCCGGTCTTGGCGACCTCACTGCGTGGCGATCCTGGCCCCCCGACGATGGCTCAGCACCCGAGATTCGTTTCGTCAATGCCCTGTTGCGTCGCCGCCTGGGGCGTTTGTCGCGGATGGCCTTGCATGTCGCGAACGAAGCTGCGACGGGGTGGGCTTCGCTCTCCACGATTTTCGCCTCACGCCACGGTGAACTCTCGCGAACGGTGGGAATTCTGCATGCGCTGGCAGCCAACGAAGCCCCCTCCCCCACCGCGTTCAGCCTGTCTGTCCATAATTCCGCCGCCGGCATCTTTTCCATCTTTCGCGCTGATCGCGCGCCCTCTACCGCGCTGGCCGCCGGCGAGGAAACCCTGCTCTGGGCCTTGGCAGAAGCGGCCATCCGGCTGGCCAGCGATCCCGATACAGCGATCCTGCTGGTCTATGCCGACGAACCTCTGCCTGGGGAATATGGCTCGTCTGCCATCCCCGGCGACCTTGCCCATGCTGTCGCCTTCCTGCTGGCGCCGGGGGAAGGACTGTCTCTTGAATGGGTCGCGAGCAGCGGATTGCGCCCTTCCCAAGAGCCCTTGTCCATGGCCATTCTGGCGAACTTCCTGGGGCATCGCGAGCGCATCGAATGGCATGGCGAGCGGCTGTCCGTTCATGGTTTCTGCCATGCTTGAACAGGCGAATTACCTGTGGCGCCTGAGCGTGACTGGAACCTGCTTCGCACTATTCGGTATCGGCGGTTCCCTGCTCACCGCCCTGATATTTCCGCTGCTGCGCCTGCTGCCGGGCGGCAAGTCCAGGCGCAACCGGCGCGCCCAGGCCCTGATTCAACGTTTTTTCGCGCTCCTGATCGGCCTCCTGCGCGCCCTGGGCGTCATGCGTCTGGAATTTCACAACCCCGAGGCACTGCGCCAGTGCGGCAACCTGCTGGTATTCGCCAATCACCCCAGCTATCTGGATGTCGTGGTGATGCTGTCGTTGATGCCGCGCTCCTCCTGCGTGGTCAACAGCCGTCTCTGGCGCAGCCCGTTCTGGGGCGGCGTGGTGCGCTCTGCCGGTTACATCCGCAACGATGCTCCGGAAACCCTGGTGGACGACTGCGTCGCGGCGCTGGAGGGCGGCGAACCGCTGATCATCTTCCCCGAAGGCACCCGCAGCGTGCCTGGACGCCCCCTACGCATGTCGCGCGGCGCCGCCCACGTCGCCCTGAGAAGCGGCCGCGACATTCTGCCGGTCGTGCTCACCTGCGACCCGCCGACGCTGACCAAAGGCATGCCCTGGTATCGCATCCCGCACCGCGCTTTCACCTTCCGGCTGGAAGTCCGGCCGCCACTCAAGGTCACCGACTGTATCGACATCAATGAGCCGGCCAGCCTGGCCTCACGCAAATTGACCGCGTATCTGGAAAACTATTTCACAAGGGAAGCGAATCGCCATGGAAGCCACCAAGAACGAACTTGAAGCCGCCATCAAGGCGCTGATCATCGACGCCCTGCAACTGGAAGACATCCAACCCGAGGACATCGACACCGACGCCCCCCTGTTTGGCGAGGGCCTGGGTCTGGATTCCATCGACGCACTGGAACTGGGCGTCGCGCTGAAGAAGCGCTTCGGCCTCTCCCTGGCCAGCAACGACCCCGCCATCAAGAACCATTTCCGCAGTGTGGGCAGCCTTGCCCGCCTCATTGCCCAGCAACGCGCCAACCAAGCCTGAAACCCCGATGACCGACGCCGACATCCTCAACCGCCTGCGCGAGATCCTGGTCGAGAACTTCGAGATCGCCCCCGAAGCCGTGACTCTGGAAGCCCATCTTTATGAAGAACTTGGCCTGGACAGCATCGACGCGGTCGATCTGGCCATCAAGGTGCAACAACTCACCGGCCGCCGCATCAAGCCGGAAGATTTCAAGCATGTGCGCACCGTGGGCGACGTGGTGGCCACCGCGCGGCAACTACTCGCAGCCTGATCGGCCGGCCAGCATGTTTCATCAGATCGACCTCCCCCACGTAGGAGTGGGCTTGCCCGCGATAGCAGCGTCCGCACTTGCGTCGACGCCAAAATCGCCGGCAAGCCGGCTCCTACGTCGTTGTTTCATAAGGCGGGGGTGGCTGGTCCAGTCATGAGGATCAGGCGCGCATTGAAATATCTCCTTCCCCTGCTGCGCGGTCTGTTGTTCGCGGTGCTGCCGTTTCTCGTCTATTTCGCGCTGCAACACTTCCAGCCGCGCGAAGTGGCTGCGGCTCTGCTCGCCCTGATCTTGCTGCGCGCACCCGGCAAGGTGCTCGATTTCCTACGCCGATTGGGAGCGCGCGCCATCCTGCCCATGCTTGCCGTACCGGCTCTGGCGGCATTGCTGTGGCACAGCAACGACCCGGTCTGGGTGCTGAGCTATCCGGTTTTCATGAATGCCCTGATGTTCAGCCTGTTCGCCGCCTCCCTGCTGCATCCGCCCAGCGCCATCGAACGCCTCGCGCGGCTGCGCCACCCCGACCTGCCGCCCGAGGGGGTCACTTATACCCGGCGGGTGACCCAGGTCTGGTGCGGCTTCTTCGTTGTCAACGGCAGCATCGCCGCGTGGACCGCATTCGCCGCCACGCGGGAAATATGGGTGCTCTACAACGGCCTGATTTCCTACCTGTTGATGGGCGCGCTGTTCGCCGGTGAATGGCTGTACCGGCGCCGGCACCGAGGTTTCCAATGACTCGGGGCGGAAGCGACATGATGAAGCTGGCGGATCTTTGTGCCGTCGCCAGGGCGCCGGAACATCCAGTGGCCTGGGTCGGGGAACACCTGATCGAATGGGCCGAATTCAGCGCCCGCGTCACCAAGCTGAGCCACGCCCTGGCGGCGCGTCCGGAACGCGAGTGGCTGCTGGCCTGTGCCGAACCCCACGACTTCGCCGTCGCCCTGTTCGCGGTCTGGCATGCCGGGCGCCGCGCCCTGCTGCCGCCCTCACTGCGGAAAGGGGCGATTGCCGAAGTCCGGGAACAGGCCGACGGCATCCTCGACGATCCCGCCACCTGGCCCACCTCGCCTGGCGCGCCTGAAGACACCTCACTGAAACCGCTCGACCCGGCCCGCGCCGGTCTCGACCTGTTCACCTCCGGCAGCAGCGGCCAACCGAAGCGGATAGCAAAATGCCTGGCGCAACTCGAAGCCGAAGTCGCCACCCTGGAGCGCCTCTGGGGCGCCCCCGGCCCGGTGCTGGCGACGGTGCCGCACCACCACCTCTACGGCCTGCTGTTCCGCCTGCTCTGGCCACTCGCCGCCGGGCGGCCGTTCGACAGCCAGACCTGTACCGCGCCGGAATTTCTCCTCGCCCGCCTGGCGCAATTGGGGCCAGGCCGAGTGATCTCCAGTCCCTCGCAACTGGCGCGCATGCACGAACTGATTACGCTGGAAAGCCTGGCCGGGCGCGCCACACGAATTTTTTCCTCGGGCGGCCCCCTCAACGCGACAACGGCGGCGCGTTTCCATGTAGCACTTGGCGAGGCCCCCCTGGAAATCCTCGGCAGCACGGAGACCGGAGGTATCGCCTGGCGCATCCAGGACGGGGATGACGCCTGGACGCCCTTCCCCGAAGTTGCGGTGAGTGTTTCCGAGGCATCCGCACTGTCGCTGGTCTCGCCCTTTCTTCCCGACCACACCCAGTTGGCCACGGATGACGCTGCCGAGATACTGGACGATGGCCGCTTCCGCCTGCTCGGCCGCCTCGACCGCATCGTCAAGATCGAGGAAAAACGCCTCTCCCTGGCCGAGATGGAAGCCCGCCTCAGCAGCCACCCCTGGGTGCGCGAAGCCGCCCTGGTCGCGCTGAACGGCCGCCGGCAAAGCCTTGGCGCGGTGCTGGTACTCGACGCAGCTGGCCGCCAGGCACTGGCAAGCGCGGGCCGCGCTGCCTGTGCCCAGACCCTGCGCGGATACCTCGCTCACTGGTTCGACGCCGTCCTGCTGCCCCGCCAATGGCGCTATCCCGACACCCTGCCCTACAACGAGCGCGGCAAACTGGCCGTCGCCGATTTGGTCGAGTTGTTCGCCGCGCCGGCATCCCGCGATGAAGCCGACCCCCTACAAGCCGCAGCGGGAATCAACGCGGTAGGCTGCGCCGCGCGCACCATGAAGCGCCAAACGGTGCGCGCGGCGCACCCTACGGAATCCCACGATGACTGAAGCCCTGCCCCACATTCGCGCCGAGACACACACTGACGCCGGCGTCACCCTGCGGCTATTCGTGCCGGCGGACCTCAGCCTGTTCAGCGGCCACTTTCCCGGCTTTCCCCTGCTGCCGGGCGTTGCCCAGATTCACTGGGCGGCGCAACTGGGCGCGGCACATTTCCCGATAGGGGGTGGCACAAGCGGCGGTTTCAGCCGCCTGCTCAACATCAAATTCCAGAAGCCGGTGCTTCCCGACAGCGAACTCGACCTGGCGCTGAACTGGGACGCCGCGCGCCGGCAACTGGCATTCAGCTACCACTCGGCGGCCGGCTGCCATGCCTCCGGCAAGATCGAATTCGCGGGCGAGCGAGCGGACACCACCGCCGTAGGAGGCTCCGCTTGCGGGCCGAATCAGTTCTCCCCCTGCTTCATCGTCCCGGTCTACAACCACGGCACCACGGTCGGCGCCACGGTGGCGGCTCTGGCACGACATGATCTGCCCATCTATCTGGTCGACGACGGCAGCGAGGCGATCACCGCCACCGTACTGGATCGACTGGCTACCAGCATTGCTCAGGTGTGCCTGGTGCGGCGGGCGGCCAACGGCGGCAAGGGCGCGGCAGTGATGAGCGGCATACGGGCCGCCTTTGCCGATGGCCGCAGCCATGCTTGCCAAGTCGATGCCGACGGCCAGCATACCCTCACCGATATTCCGGATTTCCTCGCCGCCGCCCAGGCGGACCCACTGGCCCTGATCTGCGGCGTGCCGGAATACGACGCCAGCGTGCCGAAAGGCCGCCTCTATGGCCGCTACGCCACCCATGTCTGGGTCTGGATCGAGACGCTGTCGTTCGCCATCCGGGATTCCATGTGCGGCTTCCGCGTCTATCCGCTCGCCGCGACCCATCGCCTGATCGACCAGGTCCGCCTGGGCACGCGCATGGACTTCGACATCGAGGTGCTGGTGCGCCTGTTCTGGCGCGGCGTGACCATCATCAACCGGCCGACCCGGGTGACCTACCCGGAAGGCGGCATCTCGCACTTCCGCCCGCTGCGCGACAACCTGCGCATCTCCTGGCTGCATACCCGACTTTTCTTCGGCATGCTCTGGCGCCTGCCCTTGCTGCTGGCGCGGCGGCTGAGGGGGGCTTGACATGAAACAAGCTCGCCCTTGTAGCGCAGGCGTTATGTCCACGGCGCCGAGAGCGCCGCAGACGGTATCCCTTGCGGGCCCGCCTGCACCTGGCGCTGGATGCAGGCGGGACGCCTGCGCTACAGGGGCGCACTGGTCGAAAATAGCCGAAGTCGGCACTACCTGGGGGCTCAACCTGACCTTCGCGTTTTACCGCCTGTTGGGTGAGCGCGCGGCGCGACTGCTGCTGCATCCCATCGTGTTCTGGTTCTTCCTGGCAGCACCCGGCGCGCGCCGCGCCTCCAGCGATTACCTGACCCGACTGCACGGCGTCGGCGGCTTCGACCATGCGCCGACCTGGCGCGACAACTACCGCCATCTCCACGCCTTCGCCGGCGCCGCCCTCGACAAGGTGGCTGCCTGGATGGGGCGGATCGACCTCAAGCGCATCGTCTTCGAGAAACAGGCCGATCTCTACGCCCTGCGCGACTCCGGGCGCGGCGCGGTGGTGATCGGCTCGCACCTCGGCAGTCTGGAAACCGCGCGCGCCCTCGCCGCGCACCTGGGCCAGCATCGCAAGATCAACGCCATCGTCCATACCGACCACGCCATCCGCTTCAACGCCATCCTGGCGCGCGCCAATCCCGCTTTTGCCGTGAACCTGATCCAGGTTTCCCAACTCGGCCCGGACACCGCCCTCTTACTCGCGGAAAAAATCGAAAATGGCGAACTGCTGTTCATCGTCGGCGACCGCACCTCGCCCGCCGAGAGCGAACGCGATGGTGGCAGAATCAGCCGGGCCGAATTTCTCGGCGCGCCCGCCTCCTTCGCGCAGGGCCCCTTCATCCTGGCCAGCCTGCTCAAGTGCCCGGTCTACCTGTTTTTCTGCCTCGCCGATGATGAGGGCGAGGGTACGCGCTTCCACATCCACTTCGAGCAATTCGCCGAGCGCATCGATCTGCCACGCAAATCCCGTGGCGAAGCACTGCAAACCCTGACCCAGCGCTATGCCGACCGTCTCGCGCATTACTGCCGCGCGGCCCCCCTGCAATGGTTCAACTTCTACAATTTCTGGCACCCATGAATCCCGACAACCAATCGAACCCGGTCCTGGGAGGCCGCCCTTTAACGCTCTCGGAAGTGGTCGCCATCGCCGCCGGCGCCGGGGTCCGCTTGCATGACGACCCCGCCTTTCACGACCGCATCGAACGCGGCGCCGCCTTCGTCGATCGCCTCCTGGCCGAAGAGGGCGAGATCTACGGCATCACCACCGGCTATGGCGACTCCTGCTCGGTCGGCGTCCCGCTCGACCTGGCCCGGCAATTGCCGGTGCATTTGATGCGCTACCACGGCTGCGGCCTCGGCGAGCACTTCAGCCCGCCCGAGACCCGCGCCGTGCTGGCCGCGCGCCTGGCCTCACTGGCACAGGGCTACTCCGGCGTGCGCTGGTTGTTGCTGGAACGCATCGCCGCGCTGCTCAACCACGACCTGCCGCCGCTGATGCCCTCGGAAGGCTCGGTCGGCGCCAGCGGCGACCTCACCCCCCTGTCCTATCTCGCCGCCGTGCTCATGGGCGAACGCGAGGTCTGGCGCGACAACCAGCCGGTGGACGCGGCAAGCGCGCTGGCGGCCGCCGGCATCGAACCCATCCTGCTCGCCCCCAAGGAAGCCCTGGCGATCATGAACGGCACCGCCGTGATGACCGGGCTGGCCTGCCTGGCCTGGGCGCGCGCCGACACCCTGTCGCGCCTGGCCGCGCGCATCACCGCGCTGGCCTCCATCGCCACCCGTGGCAACCCGGAACACTTCGACCCGGCCCTGTTCGCGGTCAAGCCCCATGCCGGGCAGAACGAAGTCGCCGCCTGGATCTGGAGCGACCTGGGCCACCTCCACGACGGCCCGCCGATGCGTTTGCAGGACCGCTACTCCATCCGCTGCGCACCGCATGTCATCGGCGTGCTGCGCGATGCCCTGCCGTGGATGCGGCGCGACATCGAAAACGAACTCAACAGCGCCAACGACAACCCCATCATCGACCCCGACAATGAGCGCGTCCTGCACGGCGGCCACTTCTACGGCGGCCACATCGCTTTCGTCATGGACGCCATGAAGACCGCCGTCGCCAGCATCGCCGACCTGCTCGACCGCCAACTGGCCCTGCTGGTGGATACCCGCTACAACCACGGCCTGCCGCAAAACCTGTCCGGTGCCGAAGGGCCGCGCGCCGCCATCAATCACGGCTTCAAGGCGGTGCAGATCGGCGCCTCGGCGTGGACGGCGGAAGCGCTCAAGCTGACCATGCCGGCCAGCAGCTTCTCCCGCTCCACCGAATGCCACAACCAGGACAAGGTCAGCATGGGCACCATCGCCGCGCGCGACTGCCTGCGCGTCATCGAACTGGCCGAACAGGTCGCCGCCGCCCTGATCCTGGCCGTCACCCAGGGCGTCATCCTGCGCGCCCGCCAGGGCGACCTGCCGGAAGAACGCCTGACCGAAGCGCTGCGCCAGTTCCGCGACCAGGTCAGCGCCGATTTCCCCTTCCTGGAAGAAGACCGCCCCCTGGAAGCCGACCTGCGCGCGATGCTGGCGCGCATCCGGGGACAGGAATGGAAGCTGTACGCATGAGCAGCGGTAGGAGCGGGCTTGCCCGCGATAGCGACGCCTCCACCTCGATCTGGCGGCGTATCGCGGGCAGCGGAGTCGTTGCCGCTTCAGCGGCTTTACGAATCCGGCGTGCCCCTTGCGGGTGCAAGCCCGCTCCTACAGGGGATGCCGGGTTATTTCTGTTTATGCGTCTAAACCGGGAGCCAAACCGATGACCGACTGGCAAGCCGAAGTCCTCCTGGAAGTCCCGTTCCACGACGTCGATGTCATGGGCGTGGCCTGGCACGGCCACTACGTCAAATACTTCGAAGCCGCGCGCACCGCCCTGCTGCGCGCCCTCGACTACGACTACCCGCAGATGCGCGACTCCGGCACCCTCTGGCCGGTGGTCGAATGCCAGTTGAAATACCTCCGCCCCGCCCGCTACGGCCAGAAACTGCGCGTCACCGCCCACCTCGTCGAATACGAAAACCGCCTGAAGATCGCCTACGAAGTGTTCGACGCCGGCAGCGGCGAACGCCTCACGCGCGGCCACACCCTCCAGGTCGCAGTGGATGCCGTCAGCGAGGAAATGCAATTCGCCTCGCCGAGGGCGTTGCTGGAGCGGGTGGAAGGAAGCGCCGGTGAAACGTGACCATGCCCCTAATGTGAATCCGACCTCTTTAACTACCGGCTTGGCCTCTCGAATGGAATGGAGTGTCCCATGTTCAATCTAGAAAATACCCCGTATCTACTCGATGATACCGCTTCGATACAAGTCAAGAGCCGCCTCAATGCCATCGAGGAACGTGTATCGCTGCTCAGGCGTAATGGCACACTCTCCGAAGAAACCATCAGAGACTATTACGGCGAAAAACGTTTCGAGCAAATCGCCGAATCGAATGCCATTGAGGGCAGCACACTATCGGCCGGCGAGACTGAGTTGGCTGTACTTAAAGGCATTACGATCACCGGACATGATCCCGCCTACGCGCGTGATGCAATCACGCTGGATCGAGCGCTTTCGCGCATTGCTGAGCTGGCGCGCGACAAAACCACCCCGACCAATATTCAGCAATTGCACGAAATACACGCGCTGCTGCTGGGAGACCGTCCAGGTGCTGGCCTGTTTCGGAAGGAAAGAGTAACGATTAGCGGCGCAAGACACACTCCACCCAAAACCTGGGAACAAGTAATGTCCATGATGATGGAATGGCAAAAATGGTCGCTGGAGAATATTTCTTTGCCAGCGCCTATCCGCTCCGTTGTCATGCATGCATGGCTTACCCATATTCACCCCTATATCGACGGAAATGGTCGAACCTCACGCGCCATTGGAAACCTTGAACTGATCCGTGCGGGCTATCCACCCATAATCATCAAGAAGAAAGAGCGCGATAGATATATTGAGGCCCTTGCGGAGTCCGATGAAGGGGGAGATATTCGTTCATTCATGGATCTGATTTTTGATCGTATTGAGGGGGGGCTTACCGGTCTTGAGTTGGCGGCCAGGAAACGACAAGGGTATAACCCGATCATCGAGAAGATCCGCATACTTCAAGCCAGACAGCTGGTTATTTGGGAGACGAGCATTAAACTGATTGCCTCCATTATCGAGCACAGGGTATCGCAATCCATTGAGCCTGTCGGCGGCACCTGCTCAATCAAATATTTTGAGCACCCCCTTGATCTTGATGACTACATTGAAGTTTGCGGTGGCCATAGCGTTCCACACAGCTGGGCGTTTACCCTGCGCATGGAAATACCAGGAATACCCAGACTTGAGAAACTTGCATATATTGGCCATCGAAGCTTCCGTATGCTTCAAAGCCTCGATCAAGAAGGAGGCCCCTCTCTATACTGGTCGCACAAGAACCCGGAGGGCTTTCCAAAATGGATTTCCGATGCGCAAGGATCGCCATTTGCCGTCGAAATTTCAGCCAGGGTTGGCAACGGTGACGAATGGTATGCTCGCCTCAATAATGACTCCGTAGAGCGCATTGGAACTACCGATCTCGCCGGCAGAATTGCCGACGCCCTTCTCCATCAAATGCAAATAAATTAAGCCACCATTGTGATAATAAATAAGGCATCCCCCTTTCTATTCCAAACGGGAATACAGGCTTTGGTCAAATTGTATTTGAGCTATTTTTTAACCGAATCACCAGGCCCGTTGCGAACGACCCGTGCCCTCTGTGCCGCTCTTCTGTTCAGCCTAACCGCCCTTACCCCTGCCCAAGCCGCCCCCGCCCTCTCCCAACTCACCGCCCGTCTCGACCAGTCCGGGGTGATTCACGCCGATTTCGTCCAGACCAAGACGCTCCAGGCTTTGAAGCGGCCGCTACGCACCTCGGGCCAGTTGGTGTTCGCGCGCGGCCAGGGGGTGTTGTGGCGGATCGAGAAACCGTATCAGGCGAGTTACGCGCTGAACGCGGACAGCGTCACCGAGATCGGGTCGGACGGCGCCCGCCGGGTGCGCGCGGCGCGCGAGGTGCCGGCGCTGGCGCAGGTGGGGCGGGTGTTCCAGGCCCTATTCCAGGGGGACATCAAAGGTCTGGAGGAACATTTCGAGGTGACGACGAGCGGCGATGCCGAACGCTGGCGCGTTGATCTGGCGCCCAAACCGGCGCTGGCGCGCTTTCTGAAAGGCATCAGCGCGCGCGGCGGGCGTTTCCTCGACCTGATCGAAGTCGACGAGGCGCAGGGTGACCGCACCCGCATCGAGTTCCGCAATTCGCGCCTGGATGCGCCGTTGTCGGAAGCGGAAGCGCGGCTGTTGCGGAACGATTGATGCGCCTGCGCGCCCTGATCTGGCTGTTCTGCGCCACCCTGCTGCTGGTGGGTACGGTGGCGCGGTTCGTGCCAAATCCGCCGATCGAGACCGACTTGCTGGCATTGCTGCCGCCCACCGAACGCAATCCCCTGGCGGAACAGGCCGCCAAGCGACTGGGGCGGCTGACCGGCGAGCGGGCGGTATTTCTGGTCGGCCTGCCAACCAGTAAAACGAATGGCGAAGCGGCGCGCGCCGCCGCCGGCCTGCTGGCCGAGCGGCTGGCGGATGGCAAGACTTTCAATAAGGTCGTCACGCGGATTCCAACCCCCGACCCGGCGGCCCTGCTGGACCTGTACATCCCGCATCGAATGGGCCTGATCGCGCCGGAACTGCGTGCCGAAGCGGATGAGGTTGCCATCTCGCCCGCTACCCTGGCGGCGCGACTGGATGCCCGTCTGGCCAACCCGTTCGGCGGCGGCGGCGCGCTGCCACTGGCGACCGACCCCTTCGGCCTGTTCGATGGCTGGCTACAGTCCCTGCCCTACCGGCAATTCCGCCTCGCGCTGGAAGACGGCTGGCTGACCGTTCGCGAGGGTGGCAAAAGTGGCGGGATGACCTGGGTGCTGGTCAGCGGCGAACTGGCCGGCTCGGCTTTCGACCCCGTCGTGCAACAGGGCTTGCAAGCCAGACTGCCGGCGGCGGAAGCGGAAATGCGGCGGCGCTGGCCCGGCGTCCAGGTGCTGCGCGCCGGCGCGGTGTTTCATGCGACGGCGGCGCGCGCGAGCGCGGAACGGGAGATGCATGTCATCGGCGTCGGCTCGCTGCTCGGCATCGTCCTGCTCCTGCTCCTGGCCTATCGCTCGCCCGGCCCGCTGGCGCTGGGGCTGCTGTCGGTCGGGGTCGGTGTCTGCGCAGCGGTATTGACCACATCCTGGGTATTCGGCCGCCTGCATCTGATGACCCTGGTCTTCGGCGCCAGCCTGATCGGCGAGGCCATCGACTACGCCATCCAGTACTTCTCCGCGCGCCTGGGCGCCGGGCCGGAGTGGGATGCGCGGCGCGGCCTGGCGACGGTGTTCCCGGCATTGGCCGTGGCGCTGGCGACCAGCGTGGTGGGCTATGCCGCGCTCGCCTTCACGCCCTTCCCCGCCATGCGCCAGATCGCGGTGTTCGCCATCAGCGGCCTGGCGGCGGCCTGGCTCACCGTGGTCCTGGTGTTGCCCTGGTGGCTGGCGCGTCCGCAAACCTGGAAACCGGGCCGGCTGCTGGAAATACCGGCGCGCTGGCTGCACCTCTGGCGAACGCGGGTCGGGCAACGCGCCTTCCTGATTTTCGCCGGGGTGGCGCTGCTCGTGGCCGCGCCGGGTTGGCTGCGGTTGACTGCCGATGACGACATTCGCCAACTGATCCAGTCGCCGCCCGACCTGGCGGCGCAGGAACGCCAGTTGCGCACCCTCACCGGCCTGGAAGCGGGCAGCCAGTTTTTCCTGATCGAAGGCGACAGCGCGGAACAGGTCTTGCAACGCGAGGAAGCCCTGGCTTCGCTACTGGCCAACCGGGGCATCAACTTGCAGGGCCTCTCCCACTTCGTACCCTCCTGCCGACAACAGCAACGCGATCACCAGCGCCTGCGCGACGCCCTTCCCGCCGCCCGCCGGACACTGGAGGACGCGGGATTCCGCGCGGAAGCGATCGCCGACTGGAGCGGACAGGTCAGCCGCCCCGGCGACTGCCTCGCCCCTCAAGCCTGGCTGGACTCACCGCTTTCGACCCCTTTCCGCCACCTCTGGCTGGGTCAGACCAAACAAGGCATGGCGGCCGGGTTTGCCGCCGGGTTTGCCACCGGGTTTGCCACTGGGTTTGCCACACTCGCGCTGCCTTCCGGCTACCGCGAAGTCGCGACGCTGGCCGAGGCAAGCCGTGGCCTGCCCGGTGTCACCCTGGTCGACAAACCCGGCGCGGTATCACGCCTGTTCGCGGAATACCGCCGTCTCGGCGTTTACCTGCTGGCCGCCGCCACCCTGCTGATCTTCGCTGTCCTGGCCTGGCGCTACGGCCCGCGCGGCGCGGCGGCGGTACTGGCGCCGGTGCTGCTGGCGCAGGCGCTGGCGCTGGGGGTGCTGGGCCATGCCGGGGTGGTGATGAATCTGTTCAACCTGCTGGCGCTGCTGCTGGTGCTGGGGGTGGGCGTCAATTACGCGATCTTCCTGTTCGAGGGCGCGCGCGGCGAGTCCACCAGGGAAGCCGCCGTCCTGCTCGGCGTCGCCCTGTCGGCGGCCACCACGCTGCTGTCCTTCGGCCTCCTCGGGCTGTCTTCCATGCCCGCCTTGTCCGGTTTCGGCATCACCCTGGCGCTGGGCATCGGCATCGCGGTGCTGCTGGCGCCGGCGGTATTGGTGCTGGCCGGAAAACGCACATGACCCGGTCTCGCGTAGGAGCAGGCTTGCACCCGCAAGGGGCACGCCGGATTCGTAAAGCCGCTGAAGCGGCAACGACTCCGCTGCACCCGCAAGGGGCACGCCGGATTCGTAAAGCCGCTGAAGCGGCAACGACTCCGCTGCACCCG
>JAUYFG010000105.1 GCA_030690985.1 Pseudomonadota bacterium | reverse complement strand
TCGCCCAGGCCGGTGAGCGCGGCGTTGTCGTCCGCATCGCGGCCTCGGCGCAGGGCCAGCAGCGGTCCGGCGCTGATGCTCAGGCCTTGCGCCGTCGTGTGCTTCCATAGGTTGGCGCCCGCCGTCATGCCGGTGAGAAAGAACGTGTCACCGTAGAAGAGGTTGATGTTGGGCGTGAGCCGCGTTTTTCTTTCGTCCGCGCCCTCGTAGGCGGGCCGCACGCCCACCCCGAGGCCGATGCTGCCATGCAGCCCCTCGGACTGGGCCGGCGGCAGGTTCTCTTCCGCCATCGCCGGCGCGGCGGCGAGCATCAGCAAGATCAGGCTGGCGATGTTGGGGCTTTTCATTCGGGATAATTTCATGGTGCGCTGCCTCGTTCATTGGGGTGTGCGCATCATCGCGGCTGACCGTAACCACGCTATGTCGCTTCCGCGACAGCTTGTGCCAGGTTGTTTCGCAGCATGCCTTGCAGGCGATTCGGCCCCGTAGCCCGGATGCAGCGTAGCGGAATCCGGGGGATGCGGCACGGAACGCGAACCCGGTGCGGGGTGGCGGACAAAGGCCCCGGATTCCGCCCGCGAACGCGGGGCGCGGATTCAACGGAGATTGGGCGGGCTGCATCCGGGCTACGCTTGCTGACCTACGACTGGCTCGCCACAGGTTGTTAAGTTGTTACAGTAGCGCCGGCTTCCAGCCGGCTGTTTTAAGACGCCGGCAAGGATGCCGGCGCTACAGGCACGGCAAATTTATTCTGGCGCGCCACAGGTAATTGATCTGTTACGAACATAAGTAGAACCGTGAAACCAGTTTGGGCCGTCATTCCCGAGTGCTTTTATCGGGAATCCAGTTTGTTCATCAAACCAAGGGTTAAAAGCCAGTCAGATGGCGGAACTGGATTCCCGATAAAAGCACTCGGGAATGACGGTTAGTTTGGTTGCCGGCATTTCGGCACCGCCTCTCAGTGATCCCGCAACCAGGCGGTGAAGGCCTCCGCCGGCATGGGGCGGCCGCAATGCCAGCCTTGCAGGACGTTCACCCCCATGTCTGTGAGGCGCTTCGCCACCTCGGCATCCTCCACGCCTTCCGCCACGGTCTCCAGGTCCAGGTTGATCGCCATGCCGATGATGGCCTGGATCAGCCGCGCGCCCTGGGGTTGCTGGATGCGGCGGACGAAGGCGATGTCGATCTTGAGTTCATGCACCGGCAGTTCGTGCAGTTGCGAGAGCGAGGAATAACCGGTGCCGAAGTCGTCGATGGACAGGCGGAAGCCCGCCGCGCGCAGTTGCCGCAGGCGCTCGGCGGAATATTCCACGTCCAGCAGCGCCATGGATTCGGTGATCTCCAGGGTGATGCGCCCCGGTTCCAGGCCATGCGCCTCGGCGTCTTCCAGCAATTTTTCGGTGAAGTAGGGCATGAACAACTGGCGCTTGGAGAGGTTGACCGAGAGGCCGAAGCCGTGGGCCTTCCAGGCCTCCATGTCGCGCAGGGCGCGGTGCCAGACCTGTTCGCCCAGTTCCCGGATCAGGCCCAGGTTTTCCGCCATCGGAATGAAGGTGGCGGGGCTGATCCAGCCCAGGTCCGGTTCGAACCAGCGCGCCAGGGTTTCGATGCCGGCGATGTGCCCGGTCCGCGCGTCGAGCAGGGGCTGGTAGTGGTTGTCGATGCGCTTTTCCCGGATCGCCGCTGCCAGGCGCTGCTGGATGTAGATCTCTTTCTTGCCCAGGCCCTTCTGCGACATGTCGCAGAACAACTGGAGGTTGTTGCGGCCCTGCGCCTTGGCATAGAACATGGCCCGGTCGGCGTGGGCCAGGAGCAGATCGCCATCGTCGGCGTCGTCCGGGTAGATCGCAAAGCCGGCGCTGAAGGTGAGGTTGAATTCGTTGTCCTCCACTTTGAGCGGGGATTCCGTGGCCTGCCGCAGTTTCTCCGCCACCTCGCGCACGGCATCGACGCTGGGCATGTCCTGCAGCAGCAGCACGAATTCGTCGCCGCCCCAGCGCGCCAGGGTGTCGCCCTGCCGCAGGTACTGGCGCAGCCGCTGGGCCAGGGCAATGAGCAACTGGTCGCCGGTCTTGTGGCCCAGGCTGTCGTTCACGTTCTTGAAGTGGTCCAGGTCGATGAAGCCCAGGGCCACCTTGTGCCCGCTGCGTTCCACCTGGCGAATGGCCACCTTGAGCCGGTCTTCCAGCAGCACCCGGTTGGGCAGGCCGGTGAGGGCGTCGTGCAGGGCCATGTGGGTGATGCGGCGTTCCTGCAGGTAGCTCTGGGTGATGTCGCGCATCACGCCGCGCAGGGTGTCGCCGCCGGCAACCCGGACCAGGCGCAATTCCAGCCAGCGTTCCCCCTCGCCTCGCCGGGAGAGGCGCAGGCGCGCCGTGGCCTGCTGTTTTTCCTGGCGCGCCAGGGCGGCGATGAGGGCGGTCAGGGCGGGGGCATCCTCCGGATCGAAATAGTCGGCCAGGACCTGGCCGGTGACCGTGGCGTCGATGCCGCTGACCTTGTGCCAGGCGCTGCTCACCCGTTGCAGGCGGCCGTTCAGGTCCAGTTCCACCACCACCTCTTCCAGCATGTCCAGGGTTTGCAGGTGGCCGGCCTGTTCCAGGTAGCGGTTTTCCGCTTCGTTCATGAGGCTGTCCAGAGCCTGGCCCAGGCGGCCCATCTCATCCGGATGGCTTGCCACCTGTTCCAGTTGCCGGTTCAACTCCGGGTCGCGCTGGAAGGTGTGCTGGAAGGCGTCGGCCCCCAGGCTCAGGCTGTTGAGGGTTTTCAGGTGGCTGCGGATGGCGCGCCCCAGGCCGAACCAGATGAGGACGAGCAGGATCAGGGTGGTCAGCCCCACCCCCAGCAGGATGGCCTGGGTGGAGAGGAACGGGTCCAGGGAGCGGCGCACGATGAGCACCGGGCCATCCATCTGCTCGCCCACGGGCAGGACCACCTGCATGAGATCGCCCTCCCGCGGGTGCCGCCGGGGCGAGGTGTCGATGCGGTCGCTCAGGTGCGCGGCGCCGCGCGAGGTGGCCATGAGGCGGCCGTCATGGTGCAGATAAAGCAGGTCCATGCCGCGCGCCAGGCGGCCCAGGTAGGCATGGTCCAGGGCGGTGGCGTACAGGGCCATGCCCCGGCCCTCGCTGCCCAGCCAGAGCGAGGTGTGGGTGACGGAATACACCGCGTGGCTGTCGCTGCAGTGGCCGCGCATGAAGACATCCTCCATCTTCAGGCTGAGCATCTGCATCACGTCGAGGCTCTCTTGCAGCATGGCGTGGCAGCCCAGGCTGAACAGGGGCATTCCCCCGGGCGTGGCCAGCAGCACCCCGGAAAAATCCCGGTTCTCGCCCTGGGCGTTGAAGAAGGCCACCAGGCGGGCGTGCCGCTGCGCCGCCGGCAGCTCGCCGATGCGCAGGAACTCGATCTGCGCGCGCAGGCGCTGGGCGGCCCGGTTCCATGCGCGGCGATCCTCCGCCACCTTGCTCTTGTAGTGCTGCACGGTCTGCTCGGCGACGCGGGCCGCGTAGGCGTCCAGTGCGTATTGCCAGGCCAGCCAGGCCGCACCCCCGGATACGGCCACCGCCACCGCGCCGACCAGGGCCAGCAGGCGGTTGGCGCGGGCGAGCAGCGAGCGGGTCGGGAGCCGCGAACTCAAGGTTTCACCCGGCCCGCCCAGCGGCTGTCGATCAGGGTGTCGAAGGAGAAGGCGCGCGCTTTTTCGTCGCCGGCGTTGTTCTCGCGGAAGAAGCGCTCGGTGGTGCGGATCTGTTCCTCCGTATAAGCGCCGTCGGGGCTGTAGATCGCCTTGTGGCGCTGGAGGGTGCGCAGCAGCGAGGCGCGCGCGTCCGGGTCGGCCAGATCCAGCCGCGCCACCACTTCCTCGGCGCTGTGGCTGGCGATCCATTGCAGGGTGCGGCGCAGCACCCGCACCATGCGTTCCACCTTGTCCGGGTTGTTTTTGATCACCTCGGCGCGGGTGGCGAGCTGGGCGTTGAGGAACAGGCCACCCATCGCCTTGCGGCAGGCGCCCAGATCATGCAGATCCAGCAGGTGGGTGACCTTGCCGCTGTCCTTCAAGCGGGAGGCGAAGGGCTCGTCGCCCATGAGGGCGTCCACCGCGCCGGAATCCAGGGCGGCCATCTGATCCTCCAGGCTCTGCCCGGCGGGCACGAAGTTGACCTGCGCCAGGCTCACCCCCGCCTGGCGCAAGGCGAATTCCGCCACCTGTTGGGAGGTGGATTTGGTGCTGGCGCTGGAGGTATTGACGCCGATCACCCGGCCCTTGAGGTCGGCGGTCTTCTTGACCTTGCCTTTGAGGCTGGCGCGCAGCATGAGCACGAAGGTGGGGACGCGGTTCACCGTGGCGATGGAGACCACCGGCTCGCCCTGGAGCTTGAGGCCGGCCAGGGCCGGGGCGCCGGCGACGGCGAAGTCGGCGTTCTTTTCCAGCATGTCCTTGTATGCCAGCGGGCCACCGCCGAAATAGCGCACGGCAAGCTCGACTCCCTCCGCCCGATCCGCTCCGATCTTCTTGATCAAATCCACCGGCAGGTGGGAGAGATTGCCAGGGCCGGCGGTGGCCAGGGTGATGGGGATGGGGGCCGCAGCCCAGGCCGGGCAGGTGGCCAACCCGCAAAGCAGTAGCCAGGAGACGATGCGCATGGTGTTCCTCCGTTCTGTCTGAAAAAAGCCGGCGTGGGATGTTACAGGGCGACGGCCACATTTAAGTTAGGTTGGTTAATCCAGGCCCGCAGGACGTTTTTCCTATTAAGTAGAACCGTGAAACCAGTTTGGGTCGTCATTCCCGAGTGTTTTTATCGGGAATCCAGTTCGTTCCGTGCTTATCGGGTTGTCTCCCAAGCCCACTACCGGTAGTGACGTAGGTTGGGCAAAGCGAAGCGTGCCCAACGAACCGCCGCGATGTTGGGCACGCTTCGCTTTGCCCAACCTACGGCGCCATGCCGCGAAATCACGG
>JAUYFG010000097.1 GCA_030690985.1 Pseudomonadota bacterium | reverse complement strand
TGCGTAGGATGTGGTGAGCGATTGCGAACCGCTTCGACCCGGCTTCCTGATGCGGTTCGCTATCGCTCACCACATCCTACGTTTCATGGTCACGGGGCGGCCACTAGGCCTTGACCTGTTACTTCTCCGTTCCCCTGCCCTGACTCAACCGGTCATAGACCGCCGCGTAGCTGGAAACCATCGCGTCCAGGCTGAACCGCTCCACGGCGATAGCCCGTGCTGCTTGGCCATGGGCCTTACGCAGCGATGGGTCGAGCACGTAATCGAGCAATAACCGGGACAAGGCGTCGCTATCTCCCGGCGAGAAGAGACGACCGTTGACGTTGTCCTCGACCAGTTCCATGTTTCCTCCCGCCGCCGTGGCGAGCACCGGGACGCCGGAGGCCATCGCTTCCAGGATCGTGTTCGAGATGCCTTCGTTCAGGGAGGGAAGGACGAATATATCCAGCGAGCGAAGCACCTCCGGGATGATGTCGAGTGAACCAGGGAAGTAGGTCAGTTCGCTGATTTTCAGCGTTCCTGCAAGCGCGCGCAGATCGGCCAGCAAGGGACCACCGCCCACGATCACCAAACGCAACCATTGCCGCAGCTCGGGCCGGTTGGTGACGACCCGGGAAAAGGCGCGGAGGAGGGTGGCCTGGTCTTTGACCTGCTGGAGCCGGCCGACCGTGCCGATCAGGATTGTTTTCTCGTCCCGGAACTCGGGCGGCAACCAGTCGACGGGCCGTGGCGTAACCGCCTGGAAGCGGCCGACGTCGACCCCGTTGTAGATATGGGAGATGCTGGAGGGGCGGATGCCGACATGGTCGATCAGGAACTCCTCCAGATGTCTGGAGACCGTGATGTAACGGTCGACCAGGGGATAGTGGAGTCGCTTCAACAACGCCGGTTTCCATTTTTTGCCATCGAGGTTGTCGACGTCCCAGCCATGTTCGCCATGGATGCGGTACGGGACGCCGGCGAGCCGCGCCGGCAGCAGCGCGTCGAGGCCGGACTGGTTACGGGAGTGCAGGATGGTGGGGCGCAGTTGGCGGCACAGGCGGAAGAGGTCGCGGCGTAGTTTCCAGACCCCGATTCGCGAGCGATGCAGCGCGATCACCTCGACATCCGGTTTCGTGATGCGATTGCGAAAATCCGAATAATCCTCGATGCAGACGATGGCATGCCGGTACTTCGAGGCCGGCATGTTGTTGATCAGGTTCACCAGTCCGTTTTCCATGCCCCCCGTCAGCAGATGGTGGATGACATGCAGGACCAGGGGAGGGGCTGGGTCTTTCACCACAACCCCAGGCATTCGGATTGGAAGGCGCGACCGGGCAAGTAAACACACAAGACGCAACAGCGCACGGAATACGCCGGATTGCCTGTGAAAACCACGATTCTGTGTTCCCTGGTCATATTGATTGCCCCCCCCTCAAGCGATCCGGAAGTCGTGCCCGCCAACCGGAATGGAGCCGGATCGACAGGCTTGGCAGGCGGTGGTTCGACGACGAATTCCTGGTGCCGCGCAAGGACGGGGAGTCCTGATTGGCCGCAAAGTCGCAATGGTAGCGCAATCGCCGTGGCTGGCGACTGTGCCGGCCACCCTGGAAACGCGCCGATCGGCGGATGGAGGTTATTGCAGGAGGCGCGCGAGAAACGCGCCCTGGTAGCCCGGCGGCAGGGCCATCCTGATCTTGTGGCCATTGCCCGGCGCTACCGGCATGTCTTTGCCCGCCGGGTTGCTCATGCGCTCGATGACGATTTCAAGGTTGCCGCTGGGGTGGATGACTTCGATGCGGTCGCCGACCGAGAACTTGTTCTTGACCTCGATCTCCGCCAGGCCGTCTTCGCCGTAACCCAGCACATCGCCGACATAGAGGCTGCGGCCGGATTCGGAATGGCCCCTGAGGTAGTTCTGATAGTCGCGGTCCGGGTGGCGTTCGAAGAAGCCGCCGGTGTAGCCGCGATTGGCCAGGCCGTCGAGTTCGCCGACCAGGCGCGGGTCGAGCGGGCGGCCGGCGCCGGCGTCGGCTATCGCCTGGCGGTAGGTCTGGCAGGTGCGGGCGACGTAGTAGGGCGACTTGGTGCGGCCTTCGATCTTGAGCGAATCGACCCCCATTTCCACCAGCCGCTGGACATGTTCGATGGCGCGCAAATCCTTGGAATTGAGAATGTAGGTGCCGTGTTCGTCTTCTTCGATGGGCATGTAGCTGCCTTGGCGCTTTTCCCGTTCCTCGATCAGGAACACGTCGCCGCCGGGGGCGACCTCGGCGTTGTGCACCTTGAAATCCCAGCGGCAGGAGTTGGTGCAAGTGCCCTGGTTGGGGTCGCGGTGGTTGAAGTAGCCGGACAGCAGGCAGCGGCCCGAGTAAGCCACGCACAGTGCCCCGTGCACGAACACTTCCAGTTCCATGTCCGGGCATTCCTGGCGGATTTCCGCGACCTGGTCGAGCGAGAGTTCGCGCGAGAGGATCACGCGAGTCAGCCCCAGTTTTCGCCAGAAGCGCACTGCCGCGTGGTTCATCGTGTTGGCCTGCACCGAGAGGTGGACGGGCATCTCCGGCCAGGTCGTGCGCACCAGGTCGATGAGTCCGGGGTCGGCCATGATCAGGGCATCGGGCTTCAGCGCGATGACCGGCGCCATGTCGGCCAGATAGGTCTTCACCTTGGCGTCGTGCGGATAGATGTTGCTGACCACATAGAACTGTTTGCCGCGCGCATGGGTGTATTCGATGCCGACGCCCAGGGCGGCCTCGTCGCGGAAACTGTTGTTGCGGGTGCGCAGGCTGTAGCGCGGCTGCCCGGCATAGACCGCATCGGCACCGAAGGCGAGGGCGGTTTCCAGCATGGTCTGAGAGCCGGCGGGGGCGAGGAGTTCGGGAGGCATGGGGGCGTAGGCTAATCCGTAGGTTGGGCAAAGCGAAGCGTGCCCAACAACCGTGCGTGAAATGTTGGGCACGCTTCGCTTTGCCCAACCTACATGTCGCGGTGTTTATCTCGGCTTGTGAAAAATCTGCCCCTCGTGGAAGCCATAAGCGCCCGCCTTGCGGTCGCTGTAATAGCGCTCCAGGGTGTGCTGGATGGTGCGGAAAGCCATGTCCTCCCAAGGCATTTCGGTTTCGCTGAACAAGCGTGCTTCCAGACTCTCCTCGCCGTGTTCGAAATCCAGGTGCAGCAACTTCGCGCGGAATACCAGATAGACCTGATTGATGTCGGGCAGGCTGATCATGGAATACAGGCCCAACATTTCCACCCGTGCGCCGGCTTCTTCCAGGGTCTCGCGGGCGGCGCCTTCCGCCGTGGTTTCGCCGTTTTCCATGAATCCGGCAGGCAGGGTCCAGAGGCCGTATTTCGGTTCGATGGCGCGCCGGCACAACAGAATCTTGTCTTCCCATTCCGGTATGCAGCCCACCACCATTTTCGGGTTCTGGTAGTGGATGGCGCCACAGCTCGGGCAGACGTGACGCTGCCGGTTGTCGCCGGCGGGGATTTCGACGCGCAGCGTGGTGCTGCACTGGGAGCAGAAGTTCATGGCTGGGTGGCTCAAGGTGGCGGCTCAGAGGAAACGCATGGACAGATCCACCGCGTGCAGGTTTTTGGTCAGACCGCCGATGGAAATACGGTCCACCCCGGTTTCGGCGATGGCGCGCACGTCTTCCAGGGTGATGCCACCGGAGGCTTCCAGTTGCGCCCGGCCGGCGTTGAGCCGAACGGCGGCGCGCATCCCGGCGAGGTCGAAGTTGTCGAGCAGAATCAGCGTCGCGCCCGCAGCCAGGGCTGCGCTTAGTTGTTCCAGGGTTTCCACTTCGATCTGGATGCTGGCCTTGCCGGCAGCCAGCGCGTAGGCAGCGTTTAGCGCCGGCTCAATGCCCCCCGCCGCTGCGATATGGTTTTCCTTTATCAATATCCCGTCATACAGCCCGATGCGCTGATTCTCACCGCCGCCGCATTTCACCGCGTATTTCAGCGCCAGGCGCAGGCCGGGCAGGGTTTTTCGGGTGTCATAGATATGTGCGCGGGTGCCGGCGATGGCGTCCACATACCGCCGCGTCTCGCTCGCCACGCCGGACAGGGTTTGCAGAAAATTCAGGGCCGGCCGTTCGGCGGTGAGCAGCGCCCGCGCCGGGCCGCTGATTTCGCACAGGGTTTGCCCCGCCGCGACGCGCTCGCCGTCGCGCGCCTGCCAGTCGATGCGGATGCCGGCATCAACCGCCGCAAAGCAGGCATCGAACCACGCCGTGCCGCACAGCACCGCATCTTCGCGCGTGATGACGCGCGCCCTGGCCGGGCTGCTACCGGGAATGAGCTGGGCGGTGAGATCGCCCGCGCCCACATCTTCTTCAAGCGCGGCGCGGACGTTGGCGATGATGGCGTCTTGCAGGGATGGATTCATGCTGGGGATCGTTACTCCGCTGCCAGGGGCAGGCCGCCCCTTGCTGGTCGGGCGGCATTGTAGGGGGGCTGAATGAGGCTGTCATATCTGCCACCCTCTGCGCTGCAAACACCGGTAAAAGAAATCCCGGCGGCGGGTTGCTCTCGAACCTCTTCGCCACTAGAATGCGCCCCGACCTTAGGCGCGTAGCTCAGCTGGTTAGAGCACCACCTTGACATGGTGGGGGTCGTTGGTTCGAGTCCAATCGCGCCTACCAACACAGCAGAAGCCGGAACAGCCGTTCCGGCTTTGTCGTTTCTGAAGGGGGCTGATATGCCTGTGATTCGTCTTCCCGATGGTTCCGAACGTGTTTTCGAGGCGCCAGTGAGCGTGGCCGAAGTGGCCGCCAGTATCGGCGCCGGCTTGGCCCGTGCCGCGCTGGCTGGCAAGGTGGACGGTCGTTTGGTCGATACGTCTTATCGCATCGAGGGCGACGCCAATTTGGCCATCGTCACCGACAAGGATGCCGACGGCGTTGACCTGATCCGCCATTCCACCGCCCATCTGCTGGCTCATGCGGTGAAGGAACTGTTCCCGGACGCCCAGGTGACCATCGGCCCGGTGATCGAGGACGGCTTCTTTTACGACTTCTCCTATAAGCGCCCCTTCACCCTGGAAGACCTGGCGGCAATCGAGAAGCGTATGGGCGAGATTGCGAAGAAAGACCTTCCGGTAACGCGCGAGGAATGGGATCGCGACGTGGCGGTGGCCTTCTTCAAGTCCATCGGCGAGCACTACAAAGCCGAGATCATTGCTTCGATCCCCGCCGGCCAGGCTATTTCCCTGTACCGCGAGGGCGATTTCATCGATCTCTGCCGAGGCCCGCACGTGCCGTCCACCGGCAAGCTCAAAGTATTCAAGTTGATGAAGTTGGCCGGCGCCTACTGGCGTGGCGACTCCAAGAACGAGATGTTGCAGCGCGTCTACGGCACCGCCTGGGGTAACAAGGACGGCCTGGCCGCTTACCTGCACCGTCTGGAAGAGGCGGAAAAGCGCGATCACCGCCGCCTCGGCAAGCAACTCAATCTGTTCCATCTGCAGGAAGAATCACCCGGCATGGTGTTCTGGCATCCGCATGGCTGGGTGATGTGGCAGGAAATCGAGCAGTACATGCGCCGGAAATTCATCGAGTACGGCTACCAGGAAGTGAAGACGCCGACGGTGATGGACAAGTCGCTGTGGGAGAAATCAGGCCACTGGGATAACTACCGGGAACAGATGTTCACCACCGCCTCGGAAAACCGCGAATACGCGGTGAAGCCGATGAACTGCCCGGGCCATGTGCAGATTTTCAACCACGGCCTGCATTCCTATCGCGATCTACCCATGCGTCTGGCGGAATTCGGCTCCTGCCACCGCAACGAGCCTTCCGGCGCGCTGCATGGGCTGATGCGGGTGCGCGCCTTCACCCAGGACGATGCCCACATCTTCTGTAGCGAAGGCCAGATTCAGCCCGAGGTGTCGGATTTCATCAAGATGCTGCAAGCGGTGTATGCCGATTTCGGCTTCAGCGATGTGCTGGTGAAATTGTCTACCCGTCCGGAAAAGCGGGTGGGTTCCGACGCATCCTGGGACAAAGCGGAAGCCGGTCTGGCGGCGGCACTGGAACAGAACGGCCTGGCCTTCGATCTGCAACCGGGCGAGGGGGCGTTTTACGGCCCCAAGATCGAATTCACGCTAAAAGATTCGATTGGCCGCCTCTGGCAGGTCGGCACCATCCAGCTCGACTTCAACCTGCCGGTACGCTTGGGCGCCGAGTTCGTCGACGAAGACAACACGCGTAAACCGCCGGTAATGTTGCATCGCGCGATTCTCGGTTCGATGGAGCGTTTCATCGGCATCCTGATCGAGCATTACGCCGGCAACTTCCCGGTGTGGCTCTCTCCGGTGCAGGTGGTGGTCATGAATATCACCGACAACCAGGCGGAATATGCCGCTGAAGTCGTGCAAAACCTTAAAAAACAAGGCGTCCGCGCGGTTTCTGACTTGAGAAACGAGAAGATCACCTATAAAATCCGCGAGCACTCCATGCAGCGCGTCCCCTACCAGATCATTGTTGGCGATAAAGAACGCCAGGAAAACAAGGTGGCGGTACGCAAGCGCGGTGGCGAGGATCTCGGTCAGATGGATCTGGAATCCTTCCTCGGCAAGCTGCGCACAGATGCGTGAATGGTGTGAGTGAATAACCTGAGGAGCCGATGCAACTTATCGGCTCCTCGCTTTTTTTCAAGGGGCTTGAAATAGCACAGGATAAAGAACCCCGGATCAACGGCGAAATTGATGTATCGCCGATCCGATTGGTGGGTGTGGAGAGCGAGCAGCTGGGTATCGTCAGTCTGCGTGAAGCGTTGGCAATGGCCGAAACGGCCGAGCTGGATCTGGTGGAGATCGCGCCGCAAGCGCAGCCTCCGGTTTGCCGAATCATGGATTACGGCAAATTCAAGTATCAGGAAAGCAAAAAGCAGCATGAGGCCAAGCTCAAGCAGAAGCAGGTCCAGATCAAGGAAGTGAAGTTTCGTCCGGCAACCGACGACAACGACTATCAGGTCAAGCTGCGCAACCTGATTCGCTTCCTCGGCGAGGGTGACAAAGCCAAGGTCACGCTGCGCTTCCGTGGTCGTGAAATGGCCCACCAGGAGTTCGGTCTTGATTTGCTCAAGCGTGTGGAAGCTGACCTGGCCGAGCATGCCGTGGTCGAGCAGTTTCCCAAGATGGAAGGGCGCCAGATGGTCATGGTGCTGGCTCCCAAGAAGAAGTGATTTTGTTGTAACGAGGCGGGTACGGGCCTCGTAAATCCACCGTACCGACAAGTGCCGTTCGGCTGTTCAAGTGCTCCCGGTGGGGGCCGCCAGATGGCATCGAATAAATGGAGCAATCATGCCCAAAATGAAGTCCAAGAGCGGGGCCGCCAAGCGCTTCCGCGTGCGGGGCAACGGCACTCTCAAGCGCTCGTCCGCCTACATGCGCCACATCCTGACCAAGAAAACCACCAAGCGGAAGCGCCAGTTGCGCGGTATGTCCGATGTCCACGCTGCGGATGTCGGCCACGTTCGCGCCATGTTGCCCTACGCATAAGGAGATAGAGCATGCCAAGAGTCAAACGTGGTGTAACCGCACACGCCAGCCACAAGAAGGTCCTGGAAGCCGCCAAAGGCTACCGTGGCCGCCGCAAGAACGTATTCCGCGTCGCCAATGAAGCGGTGATGAAGGCCGGTCAATATGCTTACCGTGACCGTCGCCAGAAAAAGCGTCAGTTCCGTGTTCTGTGGATCGCCCGGATCAACGCCGCCGTGCGTGCGATGGAAATCGATATGAACTACAGCCAGTTCATGTGTGGTCTGAAGAAGGCCGCCATTGAGATCGACCGCAAGGTCCTGGCTGACATGGCTGTTTTCGACCAGCCCGCGTTCGCCAAGATCGCCGAGCAGGCCAAGGCCAGCCTGGGGGCGTAAGTTATTTTGTCCCCAGCATGAGGGGAGGCCTGAAAAGGCCTCCCTTTTTCTTTTTTATCAAGTGGTTCGCGCATGAATCTCGACGAAATTCTTAAAGATGCCGAGCGGGAGTTTGCCGCCACCGACAGCTTGCCCATTCTCGACCAGGTCAAAGCCCGTTACCTGGGCAAGAGCGGCGCCATTACCGCTCAGATGAAAACCTTGGGCGCGCTGTCCGCCGAGGAACGCAAGGTCGCCGGCGCCCGCATCAATCAAGTCAAGGATCAGGTCGAAGCCCTCTTGCGCGCGCGCCGCGATGCCATCCAGGCCGCCGATCTGGAACGGCAACTGGCGGCCGAATCCATCGATGTGACGTTGCCCGGACGCGGCGATGCCGTCGCCGGCCTGCACCCGGTCACCCGCACCATGGCGCGCATCGAAGCGCTGTTCGCCTCGATCGGTTTTGCAGTGGCCGACGGCCCGGAAATTGAGACCGATTTCTACAACTTCACCGCGCTCAACATCCCGGAAAACCATCCGGCGCGGGCCATGCACGACACCTTCTATCTGGAAGGCGGCAACCTGCTGCGTACCCACACCTCGCCGGTGCAGGTGCATTACATGCAGAACATCATGAAACTCGCCGGGCCGTCCCACGAGTTTCATGGCCCCTCGGGGGGAGAACGCCGGGAAGCGGCGGTTTCGGGGGGGGCGTCTCTCCCACCGATTCGCATCATCGCGCCTGGCCGTGTCTATCGTTGCGACTCCGACGTGACCCACACCCCCATGTTTCATCAGGTGGAAGGCCTCTGGGTGGACGAGTCGGTCTCGTTCGCCGACCTCAAAGGGATACTGGCCGACTTCATGGCGCGCTTCTTCGAGCGCGACAACCTGGCGGTGCGCTTTCGCCCCTCCTTCTTCCCGTTCACCGAGCCCTCGGCGGAAATGGACATCGGTTGCGTGATTTGCAACGGTGCCGGCTGCCGCGTCTGTTCGCACACCGGCTGGCTGGAAGTGCTCGGCTGCGGCATGGTGCATCCCAACGTGTTCGGCCATGTCGGCATTGACGCCGAACGCTACCAGGGCTTCGCCTTCGGCCTCGGTGTCGAGCGCCTGGCCATGCTGCGTTATGGTGTCGACGACCTGCGTCTGTTCTTCGAGAACGACGTGCGTTTCCTCAAACAATTCGCCTGAACCCTCGCCATGCAATTTTCTGAAGCCTGGCTGCGTAGCCTCGTCAATCCCGCCCTGAACACCCAGGAACTCGGCCATCTGTTGACCATGGCCGGCCTGGAAGTGGAAGCCCTGGAACCGGTTGCCCCGGCATTCAGCCAGGTGGTAGTCGCGGAAATCCTCAGCGCCGAGAAGCATCCCAACGCCGACCGCCTTCAGGTTTGCCAGGTGAATGTCGGTGAGGCACAACCACTGACCATCGTCTGCGGTGCCCCCAATGCGCGTGCCGGACTGAAGACCGCCTGCGCCCTGGTTGGTGCGGTGCTTCCAGGTGCTCAGTTGCAACCACTCCAGATCACTCAGGCCAAGGTGCGCGACGTGGCCTCGTTCGGCATGCTCTGTTCCAGCAAGGAATTGGGCATTCCCGGAGATGCCGCCGGCATTATGGAACTGCCCGCCGCCGCCCCGATTGGCCAGCCGCTGCGGCAATGGCTGAACCTGGACGACAGCCTGATTACCCTCAAGCTCACGCCCAACCGGGGCGATTGCCTGTCGCTGGGCGGCATCGCCCGCGAAGTGGCGGCTTTGGCCGCTGTGCCATTTATCCCGGTGGATTGCGCGCCGGTCGCCGCCACCAGCGATGCCACTTACCCGGTCAGTATTGAGGCCGAGGCCGCCTGCCCGCGCTACTGCGGTCGGGTGATACGCGGCATTGATGCCCATGCCGTGAGTCCCGCCTGGATGGTCGAGCGACTGGAACGCTCCGGCCTGCGCGCCATTCATCCAGTGGTGGACGTGACCAATTACGTGCTGCTGGAACTGGGCCAACCCATGCACGGTTTCGATCTCGCCAGGCTGCAGGGCGGCATCCAGGTGCGTATGGGCAGGGCAGGGGAGCAACTCGCACTACTCAACGAGCAAACCATCACCCTGTCGGAAGACACCCTGGTCATCGCCGACGACTCCGGCGCCCTGGCCCTGGCCGGCATCATGGGCGGTGCCTCCAGCGCGGTGTCCGAGTCCAGCACGGACATCTTCCTGGAAGCCGCACATTTCGACCCCGACGCCATCGCCGGCCGTGCCCGCCGCTATGGCCTCTCCACCGATTCCTCGCACCGCTTCGAACGCGGCGTCGACCCCAAACTGCCGCGCCTGGCGATGGAACGGGCCACCCGTTTGATCCTGGAACTCTGCGGCGGCGAGTGTGGCCCGGAGTGTGGCCCAGAGTGTGGCCCAATAAGCGAGGCCGGCCCCGGCGTAGCAGCCCGCCCGCCCATCACCTTCCGCCCGGCACGGGTGCGCCGTCTGCTCGGTTTTGATCTGGCCGATGCCACCATGCGCGACATCCTGCAGCGCCTGGATTTGCGCGTCGAAGGTGAAGGCGAGACCTGGATGGTCACGGCGCCCAGCCACCGCTTCGACCTCACCGGCGAAGTCGATCTGATCGAAGAAATCGCCCGCGTCCACGGCTACGACGCGATTCCCCTGGTGGCGCCGCGCGGCCAGGCCAGCATGTTGCCGGCGGAGGAGGGCAGGCGCTCTCCGCTCGATCTGAAAAAACTCATGGTGGCCAGGGGTTACCAGGAAATCATCACCTACAGCTTCATCTCTGAAGAGCTGGACCAGGACTTCCGCGCCACCGGTGTGGCGCTGCCCCTGCTCAATCCCATCGCCAGCCAGATGGGCGTGATGCGCGGCAGTCTCATGGGTGGCCTCATGCAGGCGCTCAAGCACAACCTCAACCACGGCCAGGAGCGTCTGCGCCTGTTCGAAATCGGCCGCGCCTTCCTCACTGCCGAGGCCGACGCACAACCCCGCCATGCCGCCGGCCTGGCCTATGGTGCCGCGCACGCCGAGCAATGGGGCGAACCGGCCCGTGGCGTCGATTTCTTCGACATCAAGGCCGATGTCGAAGCCTTGGTATCTCCGCTGCCGGTGACTTTCGCGCCGGCGGTGCATCCCGCCCTGCACCCCGGCCAGTGCGCGCAAGTCCGTTTCTCGGGCACGCCCGCCGGTTGGCTCGGCACCCTGCATCCCCGTCTGGTGCAAAGCCACGGCCTCGCCCGCGCGCCGATCCTGTTCGAACTGGATCTTTCCGGATTGCTCACGGGCGATGCGCCGCGCTATCAAGGCGTGCCGCGTCTGCCTGCCGTGCGCCGCGATATTGCTGTCGTAGTGGACGAAACACAGCCGCTCGCGGCCATGTTGAACACCGTGCGCGCCACCATGCCGGCCCTGGTTTCAGATTTTTCCTTGTTCGACGTATACCAGGGACAGGGTGTCGAGCAAGGCAAAAAGAGCCTTGCTTTCAAGATGTTGTTACAACATACTCAGAAAACGCTTACAGAATCCGAGATCGAATCGGCCGTGCAGGAAGTCGTCGGCATCTTGAGTAATCAATTCAATGCCAGCCTGCGCAGGTGACGGAGACAACCCGCATGACCCTCACAAAAGCTGAACTTGCCAACCTGCTGTTCGAAAAGGTCGGCCTTAATAAACGCGAAGCCAAGGAGATGGTGGAAACCTTCTTCGAGGAAGTGCGTACCGCCCTGGAGAAGGGCGACAGCGTCAAACTTTCCGGCTTCGGCAACTTCCAGTTGCGCGAAAAGCCGCAGCGCCCAGGGCGCAACCCCAAGACCGGCGAAGAAATGCCGATCACGGCTCGGCGCGTGGTGACCTTCCACGCCAGCCAGAAGCTGAAAGCGATGGTGGAGGAGGCTGCGGCCCATGTCGGAACATCTGCCCAGCTCTGAACTGCCGCCCATCCCGTCGAAGCGCTACTTCACCATCGGCGAGGTGAGCGAGTTATGCGGCGTCAAGCCGCATGTGCTGCGTTACTGGGAGCAGGAATTCACCCAGTTGAAGCCGATCAAGCGGCGTGGCAACCGGCGTTACTACCAGCACCACGAAGTCATGCTGATTCGCCACATCCGCGAATTGCTCTACGAGCAGGGCTTCACCATCAGTGGCGCGCGCAATCGCCTGGGCAACGAGGAAGAGGCCGAAGTCATCGTGGTCGGCGATGCCCCGGAACCCGGTGAACCCGTGGATTTAGGCGCCATCAGGCGTGAGCTGGCCGAGATCATCGAATTGCTGCGCCCCTGAGATGCTCACCGGCCTCTGACATCCGCGCGCCATGGGCCAGGAAATCGCACGCTCCCACTTCAGCGCGGCCGATTTCCAGCGCTTTCATCGCCAACTCAGGGATGAAACCGACGCGCTGACGCGTGATGCTGCCGCTGGCCGTTTTTCCGACCCGCGCTTCGTCATCGGTTTTGAACTGGAAGCCTGGCTGCTCGACCACGCCGGCTACCCCAATCCCGTCAACTCCGCCTTGCTGGAGCGCCTGGACGACCCCCTGGTAGTGCCCGAGTTGTCGCGCTTCAATGTCGAGCTGAACGGCCCACCCGCGCCGCTGTGTTCCGGCGTGCTGAACGCGCTCGAACAAGGGCTCGCAAGTACCTGGAACAAATGCCAGAAAGTCGCGCATGGCATGGATACCGCGCTGCTCATGATCGGCATCCTGCCCAACATCCGCAGCAGCGACCTGACCCTGGCCAATATGTCGGCCATGAAACGCTACCGCGTGCTCAATGAGCAGGTCCTCAAGCAGCGCCAGGGCGCCCCGCTGCACCTCCACATCCAGGGCGAGGAATGCCTGGAAAGCGATCTGCCGGACGTCATGCTGGAAGCGGCGACCACCTCGTTCCAGATTCACCTGCAAGTGCCGTTCGCGCAGGCCGCGCGCTATTACAACGCCGCGCTCATCGCCTGCGCGCCGCTCATGGCCGCAAGCGGCAATTCTCCCCTGCTATTCGGCAAACGGCTCTGGCACGAAACCCGCATCCCGCTGTTCGAGCAGTCCGTGGAACTGGGCGGCTATGGCGGCCTCGCCGATAGCAACGTGCGCCGGGTCAGTTTCGGCCAGGGCTACGTCCGCGACAGCCTGCTGGAATTGTTCCGCGAGAACCTGGACTTGTTCCCCGTCCTCCTGCCCATGCCTCTCGAAGAACCGGCCGAGCGCTATCCTCACCTGCGCCAGCACAACGGTTCCATCTGGCCCTGGGTGCGGCCGCTGGTCGGCTTCGACGATCATGGCGTGGCCCATGTTCGACTGGAACAACGCATTTTTCCGAGCGGGCCGTCGCTGTTGGACATGGTCGCCAACTGCGCCTGCCATTTCGGCCTGAATCGGGCGCTGGCCGAAGCGCCCGTGGTCCCGGAAGGCCGCCTGCCCTTCGCCGCCGCCCGCGCCAATTTCTATGCCGCCGCCCGTTATGGTCTGGCTGCCAGCCTGCTCTGGCTGGATGGTGAGCGCTATCCGGCCACGGATTTCTGGTTGCGCATCGGCCTGCCCCTGGCGCAAAAAGGGCTGCGTGATTTCGGCCTGGAGACCGCCGAGATCGAGCGTTACCTGGGTGTTGTCGAGGCGCGTGTGCGTGGCGGCCAGACCGGCGCGGCGTGGCAACTGGCCCACCTGGACAAACAGGGTGGTGAGGCAAGCGAGGCTGCCGTCGCCGCGATGCTGGCCGATTATCTGGAAAACCAGCGCTCCGGCGCGCCGGTACATGAATGGAGCGTGTGATGTTGACTGTGTACGAGCAACTTCCCGCCGGCCTGCTCGACCTTGGTGCCGAACGGTTGCATGAAATCCTGCCCGGCCCCGCGCTGATTCACCTGCCCGGCCGGCGGCCGGCGCCCCTGTTTGTTTCCGTCTTGCTGCATGGCAACGAAGAAACCGGCTGGCTGGCGGCGCGGGAAGTGCTGCGGAAATATGCCCACTCCGGCCTGCCGCGCGCGCTCTCCCTGTTCATCGGCAACCTCGCCGCCGCGCGTCACGGCCTGCGGGTGCTCGACGGCCAGCCCGACTACAACCGCGTCTGGCCAGGCGGCACCGCCTCGGACAGACCCGAATACGGCATGGCCAGCCAGGTGGTCGAAGCGATGCGCGCGCGTGGCGTGTTCGCCAGCATCGACATCCACAACAACACCGGCCTCAATCCCCATTACGGCTGCATCAATCGCCTGGAGCCTGCCTGGCTGCATCTGGCCACGCTGTTTTCGCGCACCGTCGTCTATTTCACCTATCCGCGCGGCGTGCAGTCCGCCGCCTTCGCCGAACTCTGCCCCGCCGTCACCCTGGAATGCGGCAAGCCCGGCACGCCGCAAGGGGTGGAACACGCCGCCTCGTACATGGACGCCTGTTTGCATCTCTCGGAGTTCCCCGCGCACCCGGTCCAGCCGCAGGATATCGACTTGTTCCATACGATCGCCACGGTCAAGGTGCCGGAGGGCGTGTGTTTCGGCTTTGCCGACGCGAGCTGTGAGATCGAATTTGCCCCCGAGCTCGACCATCTGAATTTCCGGGAACTCCAGGCCGGCGCCCAATTCGGCCGTATTCATGGGGGCCGCGACCTCTGCCTCCTGGCGCTGGACGATGATGGCAAGGAGATGTGCGACCAGATCTTCGATTGCAGCGACGGGTATATCCGCCTGCGCCGGCCGCTGATGCCCGCCATGCTCACCCGCGATGCCCGCGTCATCCGCCAGGATTGCCTGTGCTACCTCATGGAAAGACTGCCGCTGCCGGTTTGAAGGAGTTTGTCCGGCCACCGAACATCACATGGCTGAAAAAAAGCCGTGATAGCGGCGGTTCCACTGTTTACCGCCCCCCACGGATACCCCTATAATGCGCCGCTTGTCGTCGGGGCGTAGCGCAGCCTGGTAGCGCACCTGCATGGGGTGCAGGGGGTCGGAAGTTCGAGTCTTCTCGCCCCGACCAATATAATCAATGAGGTGCCAAATTTCTCTACGGAGAGATTTGGCACCATCTAAACACCCATCTAAACACCCATCTAAACAGTAGCCAGCCAAAACGGCTGCTTAGTTAGTACCTATCTTCCGTTTCGGAAGATTCAATTCCACGATGCTCACGTTTTCTGAACGCTGTTTGAGATAAACACGGGTCGTGCTGCTGTCCTCATGCGCCAGATTCTTGCGTATATCTTCTACGGAATATCCCAGCCGTTCCGCATCTGTTGCGTGCTTTGCCCTCAAGTCTTTGACGGTGGCGTTTATTGTGGACCCCGTTTCCAAGACACCAGATTAAGCTGCGCGATGGCATAAGGAATGAAAAGCGATGAGCGAAGCGAAAACGCGGAAGGTGCATGTCCCCGAGTTCAAGGCCAAGGTCGGTCTGGAAGCCTTGCGCGGGGTCAAGACGCTCAACGAGATCGGCCAGGAGTACGGCGTTCACCCGGTCCAGGTAGGGCAGTGGAAGAAGGAAATCCAGGAGCA
>JAUYFG010000093.1 GCA_030690985.1 Pseudomonadota bacterium | reverse complement strand
GATCCTAGAAACCTCAGTTGACCGCTCCTTGGCCCTCGTGAGGGCGCATGGATGCTGGCGTTAGCGCCTCCGATGGCGCTCACCCATTGGGTGACGCCGCTACGCGCCCGATTGCACGGTTTTCGGGCCGGTTGGATGCGTGGGTCCACCTTGCGGGCCCCGGCCCGCTGCGTCGTCGCGCCTTGCCAGCCGACCCGAAAACCGCACACTCGGGCGCGTCCAACTGAGGTTTCTAGGATGATTGGCAACTGGACCCCTTCGGTTCGTCGGTGGAGTTCGACAAGGACGGCAAGCCGTATTTCGTTTCCGCCCAGAAACGGGATGATTCGCACCGCATCAAGGCGCTGGAAGCGGAACTGGAGCGCCTGATGACGCTGCGTGAAAACCCACACATGTACGCCTGGGATTGGGCCATGCGCCCGCCCCTGGCCCAGGACGCGCTGGAACATGCCGGCATCATCCAGACCCAGGCACTGGCGGCGAAAATACTGGCCGATATGGAAAAGGCCAGCGGTACGGAAGCCGATGCCATCCGCGCCGATGCACGCGCTGCACTGGCAGAAATCAACAAACTGGGAGCAGCGACGGAGGCGTGCCAGACGACGCTCGACAATGTCAACACGCTCGCCAAACGTGCCGAGAAACGCGCCCAGGTACGCGATAACGCCCTGGCCCTGGCTGCCCTGGCCGAGACCGCACGCAAGGACATCGCCGCACTGCTGGACAGCCACGAGCGCGATTTGCTGACCCTCGGTCGTCTGGGCACGGAATAGCCGAACCGCGTGTAGCGCCATCACTTCCACCGAGGAGCAACCATGAGCGACAAAAGCAAGAACCTGCTGGGCGTGGCTTTTTCCGGCGGCGGCATCCGTTCCGCCACCTTCAACCTGGGCGTGTTGCAGGGATTGGCGAAAGTTCGATTACTGCGGAAGGTAGACCAGCTATCGGTGGTTTCCGGCGGCGGCTATATCGGCGCCTGGTTCATGGCGCTGGTGATACGCAAGGGTGGCGTCGAAGCGGTGGAAACATTGCTGGCTGGCAACAATGAGGCTGCGGAAGTCGGCTGGCTGCGCCGCCACAGCAATTTCCTCACGCCACGCACCGGGTTGAGCGGCGACACCGGCGCCTTCATTGCCATCTTTCTGCGCAATATGCTGCTCAACCTGGGCCTGATGACGGCGTTTCTGACCCTGCTGCTGCTGCTGCCGCATGGGCTGTTGTGGGGGCTGCGGCAGGATGTCCTGGCGCCCCCTTCGTTGCCCTGGCCGACGCTCAATCTGTGGCTGGGCGGCAGCCTGATCGGATTCGCCCATTGGCACGCCTTGCGCCGCCAGTGGTTCCCGGATGACGCCGATGCGATGGATCAATCCATGCGTCAGATTTCGCTATGGGTGCTCGCGCCTTTCCTCCTGGGCGGCCTGTTTCTGATGATGGCCTTGCGCGAAGGACAGGCCGGATGGGGGTCGCATGTCGGCGTGGCGGCTGCGATCTATCTTCTGCCCTGGCTTGGCCTGATGGCGCGCTACTACGGGAATAACAAGTCGCCCAGTCTCGATCATGCGGTCTGGGCGCTGCTCAGCACGGCGCTCACCACATTGATTTCCTGGGGCGCGCTCCAGACATGCGAAAAAGTCCATGTCTATCTCGCCGAAGCCATCGCCTTCGGCCCGCCCCTGCTGTTCCTGGCGCTGCTGCTTCCGGTGGGCCTGCACATCGGCCTGGCGGGGCGTTCATATTGCGAAATGCAGCGGGAATGGTGGTCGCGTCTGGCGGGCTACGTGATCTTTCTGGCGGGAGGCTGGGCGCTATTCTTCAGCCTGGCTTACTACGGGCCGGTATTGATCCAGTACCTGGGGCAATGGGCATGGGCCGGCGGCGCCGGCTGGGTGGCCAGCACCCTGTGGGGAGTGCTTGCCGGCAAGGCGAGCGATACCGGCTGCGTCGATGCCACAGGCCCGAAAGCGCTGGCGCTGAAGATCGTCCCCTGGGCCTTCATCGCGGGCTTGCTTGGCCTGCTGGCCTGGTTTCTCCTGGTCGCCATGCACCACGGCTGGCTGCCCCCCGTTCCGGACACGCTCACCGCCGCGCGCAGCAGCGCCGACCAGGTTCTCATGTCCGTTGATCTGCTTGCGCTGGGCATGGCGCTGGTGGGGCTGGGAAGTGTGACCTTGCTGCTCGGCTGGCGACTGGACATCAACCTGTTCTCGCTCCACAACTTCTATCGCAACCGGCTGGTGCGCTGCTATCTGGGCGCCTCGCGCGGCGAAGAGGGGCCTGCAACAGCGACAGCGTCTACATCGCCCCAAACAAACGATCCGTGCTCGACAGTGGGCAAAGAGGGGCCACGCAAAGCCAATTCATTCACGGGCATGGACGAAGACGACGACATCCCGATGTCCTGCCTCCGTGATCTGCGCCCCGTCCTTACCGTCAACACCTGCCTGAACCTGGTGGCGGGCAAGGAACTGGCCTGGCAGGAACGCAAGGCGGCCAATTTCACGATCTCACCCGAGTTATCCGGCTTCCGTCTACCACCCGATAGCGACAAGTGTTTGGCACAGACCAAGGAATTTCTCTCTCACGAGCAGCCCGGCGGCATCCGCCTGGGCACTGCCATCACGATGTCAGGGGCGGCGGTCAACCCCAACATGGGCTACCACTCTTCCCCCGCCGTCTCGTTTCTGTTGGCTCTGTTCAACGCACGCCTGGGGCGCTGGTGCGGCAATCCGTCGAATCCAGAGGCCTGGAAGCGCTCCAGCCCCCGCTTTGGCCTGCGTTATCTGTTGCTGGAGCTGTTCGGGAAAACTGACCATTGTTCAGACTGGGTCAATTTGTCGGATGGCGGCCACTTCGAGAATCTCGGACTCTACGAACTGGTGCGTCAACGCCTGCCGTTCATCATCGCCAGCGATGCCGCCGAAGACGCGGGGTATGCCTTCGGCGATCTCGCCGATGCCCTGCGCAAGATCCGCGTCGATCTCAACACCGAAATCGACCTCGACGTTTCCGCCCTGCGCCCCGAGAAAGGGCGGCAACGCGCCTATGCCACGGTCGGCCGCATTCATTATCCGGACGACACGACCGGCGTCCTGCTCTATTTGCGTCCCGGCCTCGACGGCAGTGAGCCGCCCGACCTGACCAGTTATTCCCAGACCAGCGCGCCGTTTCCGTTCCAGAGCACCGTGGACCAGTTTTTCGACGAAGCCCAGTTCGAGAGCTATCGCAAGCTGGGCCAGCACATTGCGCACAGCGTGTTCGGCGAAACCCCGGTCGACTCGGTGCAGAGCCTGTTCGCCGCCTTGCTGGAAAAATGGCGCGGCCGCCTGGTGCTGGACAGCACCCTGAACGCGGCGCATCACGCGCATCTGGATGCCCTGTTCGAACGTTTGCGCAAGGATCCGCTGCTGGCCCATCTTTCTCCCGAGTTATTCCCCGAATGGAACGGCCTCATGCAGGCGCCGGAGGAGGCGCCCGCCGCCACGCTACCGGCATGGGAGAAAGATGAGGGAAAACGCAAAGCCGGCTTTTATCTCTGCCGGGAAGCCGCGCAGTTGATGGAGCGGGTACACACCGATCTGAACCTGGATGCCAATCACGACCATGTCGATTGCCGCGGCTGGATGAATCTGTTCCGCCACTGGGCCTGGTCACCGAGTTTCCGGGTCACTTACGCCATCACCGCCAGCACCCTGGGTGAACGCTTCCAGCGCTTCGCGCGGCGCCATCTGCAACTCGATCTGGGTCAGGTCGCGGTAATTGAGTTATCGCAGCCACAGCAACTCAACTTCCTGGAACTGGCCATCGCCGACAAGCTCGCGCTCACGGGCAGTCACCTGCATCAGATCACCCTTTCCGTGCCCGAACCCGGCAAGAAGGAAGATGCCCTGATCACGTTGCCGGTCGGTTTCGCAATACTGCGCGGCGACGAATTGCGCTACCTGCGCATCCAGAACCACCTGCGCCGGCTGGGATTGGCGCGTGCGGCCGTGGCAGTGCTGCTGGGGCAACACCGGCAACTGCAACTGGGCGATGCCACGGGGGCGTGTGACCAGTGCTACGACGATCTCACCGCCAGGGCCGCGTTCACCCTGAGCGTGCGCGCCCGACTGGGTTAGCTGTCTGCCGGGCATTGCTCGCGGAGTTGCAGCCGGCGATTCCAGCGCCCGGTCACCATTTCTTCATCTTCCTGTCACTGCCAGGTAATCGTGCTTTCTTACCTTTGCCGCACCACCGCAAAGAAAAGGAAAACGCATGCTCCAGCAACGCATCGGGCAGGAAGGCAGGACCAGGAAACAGTTTCGCGTCGGCATGGCGCGGCATCAGGATGAAGTGCGCGAAGCGCAACGGTTGCGCTGGAAGGTATTCGGCGAGGAAATGGGCGCGCGCCTCACCACCCCGGAAGCGGGTTTCGACATCGACTTCTACGACGCCTATTGCGAGCACCTGCTGGTGCGCGACCCGGACAACGGCGAAGTGGTGGGTACCTACCGCATCCTCAGCCCGGGCAACGCCAAGCGCGTGGGCAGCTATTACTCGGAAAACGAATTCGACCTTACCCGCCTGCAACACCTGCGCGGGCGCATGGTGGAACTGGGGCGCTCCTGCGTACATGCCGATTACCGCAGCGGCGGCGTCATCACCCACCTGTGGGCCGGCCTGGCCGAATACATGCTGAAAAGCGGGCATGAATACCTGATCGGCTGCGCCAGCATCGGCATGGCCGACGGCGGCCACAACGCCGCCGGCATCTGGCACGCGGCCAAAGAGAAACATCTGGCACCGATCGAATGGCGGGTCTTCCCGCGCTGCCCGTTGCCGCTGGAATCCCTGGACTCGGTCGCCGCGCCGGTGCTGCCACCGCTGCTCAAAGGCTATTTGCGTCTGGGCGCTTATGTCTGCGGCGAGCCGGCCTGGGACCCGGATTTCAATACCGCCGACCTGCCCATCCTGCTGCCCCTGAAGAACCTCAATCCGAGTTACGCGCGCCACTTCCTGAAGCAGGCGTGAGTGAAAAAAGCCGGCTGGACCCCCGATCGGAGTCGAGGGCAGGCGCCGGCGCTACAATGCCGGCATGTTGTCGCCAAGCCTGAAATTCCTGCGCGTGGCCGGCCATGTCCTGGCTGGCACGCTCCTCGTGCTGCTGCGTTTCCCGTCGCTGGATCGAGCGGAACGGACGCGGCGGGTGACGCGTTGGGCGGCGCAATTGCTGGCGATCCTCGCGGTGCGCGTGCGCGTGCGCGGCGAGCCGCCGACTCCGGGCGGCGCCCTCGTCGCCGCCAATCATGTCTCCTGGCTCGATATCCACCTGCTCCACAGCCTGTTGCCGGCGCGCTTCATTTCCAAGTCAGAAGTGCGCAACTGGCCGGTGTTCGGCCGCTTCGCGGAGGCCTCCGGCACGGTGTTCCTGGTGCGCGAGAAAAAAGCCGACGCGATGCGGGTGAACCAGCTCATGGCCGAGCATCTGCGCGCGGGTGATTGCCTGGCACTGTTCCCGGAAGGCACCACCTCGGATGGCAGCAGCGTGCTGCCGTTCTTCCCCTCACTGTTCCAGCCGGCAGTGGAGGCGCAGGCGGCGGTCTGGCCGGTGTTTATTCGCTACCTGAATGGCGACGGCTCGCTCTGTATCGAAGCGGCTTATTACGCCCAGATCAGCCTGGGCGAATCGCTAGGGAAAATCCTGAAGCTGAAGGAAGTGCACGCCGAAGTGACGTTCCTGCCGGCCATCGCCAGTCAGGGACTCACCCGGCGCGATCTGGCGCGAGCCGCCGAGGAGGCGATCCGGACGGCCTTGGCCGCTGCGGCATGATCCTGGAAACGGCGGTTGACTGCGTCTTGGTCACCGGGATGCCGCATGGCTACAGGTACCTGAGGCCATGAGGACACTCACCGTTTGGGTGAATCCGCGTGGCGGCCGTAGGAGCGGGCTTGCCCGCGATTGGCGGCGGCTATCGCGGGCAGCGGAGTCGTTGCCGCTTCAGCGGCTTTACGAATCCGGCGTGCCCCTTGCGGGTGCAGCGGAGTCGTTGCCGCTTCAGCGGCTTTACGAAT
>JAUYFG010000080.1 GCA_030690985.1 Pseudomonadota bacterium | reverse complement strand
GTAGGTTGGGCAAAGCGAAGCGTGCCCAACGAACCGCCGCGATGTTGGGCACGCTTCGCTTTGCCCAACCTACGGCGCCATGCCGCGAAATCACGGGCCACTACATCTAGTGTCATTGGGAGACAACCCGATAAGCACGGTTTATTCGTTTCCTCCTGAACCTCGAGTAAATGCTGTCGCTCTGCCTCGACCTGCTTGCGCGCGGTGTTGTCCGTGCCGATCAATAGATAACCGATGATGGCGCGTTGATCGTCGCGCAGCGCGGTGACCGACACGACGGCCGGAAAGCGGCTACCGTCCTTGCGGATGTAAGTCAGCTCGTAGATGTCCTCGATGCCGCGCGAGGCCTTGAACACCAATGCCTCGAAGCCCGGCTCGATCTGGGTTCCGAGTTCGACGCTCAAGGCCTTGGCGCGCGCAATCACTTCCTGCGGATCGGAAATGTCGGCCGGGGTGATCTTGTTCAGGACATCGGCGGCCGCGTAGCCCAGCATGCACTCCGCGCCGACGTTGAATATCTGAATGACGCCCTTCTCGTCGGTGGCGATACTCGAAAAGTTGGCGCTGTTGAGGATTGCATTCTGCAAGGCGCCTGTTTTCAGCAACGCGACCTGGCGCCGCGCTTCTGTATTGCCTTCCGCCTTTCCGGCAGCGTCGGCAAGGGTGGGGGCGTTTCCTGTTTCAGACATGGTTGAGTTCCATAAAAAGTGGACGACGATCCGGAGAAGGCGGCGCTGGCAGGGCCGACAACAGAAGATTGGGCCGCCACAGTCGGAAAAGACATCGCGTCTATTCCAAGGAGGCCGCTAATCATCACGCCCCTTCCGAAGGCCATCTGTACGCTGGCACACACAAGCAGCGCCCGAAATATGTTCGCTCGATAGGTGCGCTAGCGAACGGAGCGATGCTAAAAAGGGGCAGATCCTTGGCTCAAGGAATCCGCCGTGAACACGGTACAACCCGCACTGGAGAAAAGCATGGAAAAGCTCGCTAATGAAGTCACCAAAGAACAATTGCTCGCCGATTTCAGCGTTGTAGTAGCGGATGCGGAAGCGTTGCTGAAAGCGACCGCCAATCAGGGCGGCGAGAAGCTGGCCGAAGTCCGCGCCAAGGCGGAAGAGTCCTTGCGGGTCATGAAGGACAGGATGGTCGATGCGCAGGAGGCGCTGGTGGTCAAAACCAGAGCGGCGGCCAAGGCGACCGACGTTTATGTCCACGAGAATCCCTGGAATGCCGTTGGCGTCGCCGCCGCTGTCGGCTTGCTGATCGGTTTTCTCGTCGGCCGCCGCTAGGCACACGCCATGCCTGAGAAAACACCCGGCGCGGGCAAAGGGTTGCTTGAGTCCCTGACCGCGCTGGCGGCAACGCTGGTTGCCATCGCCTATACGCGTCTCGATCTGTTGTCCTCGGACCTGGAGGAAGAGCGGGCGCATTTGTTCTCGCTATTGCTGTTGGCACTGGTCGCCCTGTTTTGCCTCGGGGTGGGCGTGCTGTTGGCAACGCTGCTGCTGGTGGTCGCCTTCTGGGACACCCACCGTCTCCTGGTCCTGGCAACGCTTACCGGATTGTTTCTGGCGGTTGGCGCGGCTGCTTGGGGGTTCGCCGTCCACAAAGCGAGAACCAAGCCGAGACTCTTCGCCGCGAGCATGTCGGAGTTATTGAAAGACCGGCAGCAACTCGCTTCCCGTTCATGAAAAAAAACCTGGCCCAGTTGGCTGAACGGCGTGAACGTCTGGTTGCCCAGGCTGCGGCGCAACGAACCGCGCTGGCGCAAAGCATCGAGCCGTGGCGCACCCCCTTGGCCTGGGCTGACAGAGGGCTTGAAATGCTGAGCGTGCTCAAGCGTCATCCCGTCTGGATAGTCGCCGGCGTCGCCGCGTTTGCGTCGTTGCGGATTAATCGCGCCGGCAAATGGCTGCAGCGTGGCTGGGTCACCTGGCAGATCGTGCAGAAACTGCGCGGCAGGTAACCGGGAACTTGAAAACCCGGGGTAGCGGCTAGGCGCTTGTCTCAGTCGCACAAGCCGTGGTCAGCAGACCGCTCCCCCCCCCGCGCCGCCGAAGATGAGGCCGGGAATGAAGCTGGATCAGCTGCGCCTTACCAGTAACCGCGTTTGCTCACGGCCTCACGGCGCAAAGCCTTTGCACGCAGCGTCGTTGCTCGGGTTCCTCGACATCCTCGAAGGCCAGTACGCGCAGGCGGCCACGTGCCATTTCCAGCAACTCCCCCGGCAGCAGCAGGTGCGCGGGGTTGCGTGGGCGGCCGTATTTGGCTTGGCCGAGGCTGAACGTTTCGTAGATCAGGACACCGCCGGGTTCGAGCGCGGCGGGGAGCAGGTCGAACAGGGGGCGATGCAGGTAGTTGGTGACGACAATGCCGCGAAAGGTGTCGCCTGGAAACGGCCAGGCACCCTCTTCCAGATCGGCTTGGTGCCAGGTGATGTTCGGCGCGCCACGCAGTTCCTCCACGAGCGACAAATCGCGATCCACCGCGCTGACCTGATGCCCAAGTCCGGCGAGATGGAGCGCATGGCGGCCCCCGCCACAGGCCAGATCGAGCACGCGACCGCCAGGAGGAATCAGGCCGGACCAGCGCCGCACCCAGTCCGAGGCGTTCCTGTTGAACCAGATCGTCATTGCCCCCCCACGCCGCGCATGGCGCTTACCCCGGCCTCCACCGCCTGCAACCAGATGCGGTCGAGTTGTGCCGGCAGATAGGCCAGAGTGAAGTAGAGCACCAGGAAACCGGCGCCGAGGGTGAGGGGAAAGCCGATGGCGAAGATATTCAGTTGCGGCGCGGCGCGCGACATCATGCCGATGGTGAGGTTGGTGGCGAGCAAGGCGGCGGTGACCGGCAGGGCAATGTGCAGGCCGGTGGTGAACATCGTGCCGCCCCAATGCACCACGGTGGCAAAGCCGGACGCGGCAATCACGGAACCGACCGGCACCTCGACGAAGCTTTGCGCCAACGCGGCGATGACCAGGTGATGGCCATTGAAGGCGAAAAGCATGAGCGTGGTGGTGAGCACCAGGAATTGCGAAATCACCGGCGTCTGCGCGCCGTTGATCGGATCGAACAGCATGGCGAAGGAGAGTCCCATCTGCATGCTCAGGAACTGACCGACCAATTCGACGATGGCGACCGCGATGCGTAGCGTGAAACCCAGCACCGCGCCGATGGCGATCTGCTGCAACAGCACCAGCAAACCTTCACCCGACACCAGCGCCACCTGCGGTGCTGCGGGCAACACGGGGGCGATCGCCACGGTCAGCACGAAAGCCAGCACCACCCGCGCGCGCATGGGGAAGGCGCGATTGCCCAGCAGCGGATCGAATCTCAACCAGGCGAGGATGCGCACAAAGGGAAAGAAGAACAGAACCAGCAGCGTGTTCAGGTCGGTGCTGGACAGGGTGAACATCAACCCACCAGGGTGGGAATGCTGCCGAACAAGCGGGCGACGTAATCCACCAGCAGTTGCATTGCCCACGGCCCCATCACCACCAGCACGACGAACATCACCAGCAGTTTGGGAATGAAGGAGAGGGTCATTTCGTTGATCTGGGTTGCGGCCTGAAAAATGCTCACCAGCAAGCCCATCAACAGCGCCGACAGCAACAACGGCCCGCCCACCAGCATGGCCACTTCCAGTGCCTGGCGAACGATGGCGACGACGGTATCGGGGGTCACTGGACTACCCTCCTGTCGCTGGCGCGACATCCTCCCCGAGGGAGGTGGGCGCCGCCTTCGGGCGGCCGGGCGGCGGCGCTCATAGCTGGAATGTCTGTACCAGGGAGGCGATCAGCAGCCCCCAACCATCGGCCAGCACGAACAACATGATCTTGAACGGCAACGACACCAGCATCGGTGAAAGCATCATCATGCCCATCGACATCAACACGCTGGCCACCACCATGTCGATGATCAGGAAGGGAATGAAGACGATGAAGCCGATCTGGAACGCCGTTTTCAGTTCGCTGATGACAAAAGCCGGCACCAGCACCTTGAGCGGGGTGTCCTCCGGGCCGGCCAGGGGCGGCACCTTCGCCAGGCGAATGAACAAGGCCAGGTCTTCCTGGCGGGTCTGCTTGAGCATGAAGGATTTGAGTGGCTGGACGCCGCGATCCGCCGCTTCCACCAGGGAAATCTGGTTATCGGAATAGGGTTTCCAGCCGACCTCATACATCTTGTCGAACACCGGCCCCATGATGAAAAAGGTGAGGAACAGCGAGAGGCCGACGATCACCTGGTTGGGCGGCGCCGTCATGGTACCCATGGCCTGACGCAGCAATGACAGGACGATGACGATGCGGGTGAACGAGGTCATCATCAACAACGCCGCCGGCAGGAAGGTCAGCGAAGTCAGCAGCAGCAGGGCTTCAATGCTGAAGGTGTAGTTGGTGGCGCCGCCCGCCCCCGGTGTACTGGAGAAAGCGGGAATACCGGGCGCGGCCCAGGCAGCGACGGGTAACAGGCTCAGCAGCACGGCGCCGACCACCTGTAGCGCAGGTGGGGCGCCAGCCTTGTTCATCTGATCCGATTTGCGGGCAGGCGGGACGCCTGCGCTACAGGGAGCGGGTTGGTTGTAGCGCGGGCGTACTCGCCTGCTTTCGGCGTGAAATGCAGGCGGGACGCCTGCGCTGCAAGTGCGGGAAATCATTGTTCCAGCCTCACTCGGCGCGGCGCCGTTGCAGCACTTCCTTGAGCTTGTCGGAGAAGCCCGACAGGGGATCGTGCAGGGCCTGAGCACTCACTCCTTCGGGGCGCGGCAGGGTGTGCAGGGCATTGACCTGACCGCCGCCGACGCCCAACAGCAGCCAGGTATCGCCGACCTCCACCACCACCAGTTTTTCCCGCGTGCCCAGCATGACCCCGCCCACTACCTTGACCACGCCCTGGGCGCCGGTCTGGCCGGGGGAAAAGCGGCGCATGAACCAGAAGAACGCCATCATGACCGCCAACACGATAAGCAGGCCGAGCAACCCCTGGAACAACACGCTTCCCGTGGAAAGCGCGGGGGGATCAGCAGCCCAGGCCGGGCTGGTGAGCAGCGCGGTCAGCAGGAAAAGCGGCTTCATCGGTTGATCCGACGCAGGCGCTCGGCCGGGCTGATGATGTCGGTGAGGCGGATGCCGAACTTGTCGTTGACCACCACCACTTCGCCCTGGGCGATCAGGCAGCCGTTGACCAGCACATCCATCGGCTCGCCGGCCAGGCCATCCAGTTCCACCACGGAGCCTTGCGCCAGTTGCAACAGGTTGCGGATGGCGATCTTGGTGCGGCCCAATTCCACCGTGAGGTGAACCGGAATATCGAGAATCAGATCGAGGTTGTTGGCGGCGGGCGCGACCTTGTCGCTATCGAAGCTCTGGAATATCGGCGCCTTGAGCTTGGCGGCTTCGGGCGTGGCAGCAGGCGCGCCCGCTGCCGTTTTATCAGTTGCCTTCTCGGCGACGTCCTGTTCCGCCAGCGCAGCCGCCCAATCGTCCATGCCCGCGTCGGCTGCGGCATCGGCCGGGGCGGCCGATTCCTGCTCGGCCAGCGCGGCCGCCCAGTCATCGGCGGAGAGGTCTTCCTGTTTTTGCGCGTCTTCGCTCATCGCCTGCTCCCGACGCAGGCCAGGCGGTCCTGCCCTTGCAGCACACGGTCAACCTTGAGGGCCAACTGTCCGTTCTTCTGGCCGTAATGGCATTGGAACAGCGGCACGCCATCGACTTGCGCTACCACGGCTTCCGGTACATCCAGGGAGATCACATCACCCACCTTGAGATCGATAATCTGGCGCAGGGTAACGGGTGCCTGGCCGAGATTTGCGACCAGCTCCACTTCCGCATCCTGCACCTGTAGAGACATCTGCGAAACCCAACGCTCGTCCAGTTCGGCCCGGTCAGCCTGCATGGTGCTGGAAAGTTGGTCGCGTATCGGCTCGATCATACTGTAGGGCATGCAGACGTGGAAATCGCCGCCACCGGAGCCCAGTTCGATGTTGAAGGTACTCACCACTACCACTTCGGTCGGCGTGGCGATGTTGGCAAACTGGGTGTTCATTTCCGAACGCACATATTCGAAGTCGACCGGGTAAATGGTTTCCCAGGCCTTTTTCATTTCCTCAAATACAACCTCCAGCATTTTCCGGATGATGCGCTGCTCGGTCGGTGTGAAATCGCGCCCTTCCACACGCATGTGGTAACGCCCGTCGCCGCCAAACAGGTTGTCCACCACCAGGAACACCAGATTCGGGTCGAACACGAACAGCGCGGTGCCTCGCAGCGGGTTTATGTGCACCATGTTCAGGTTGGTGGGGACTACCAGATTGCGCACGAACTCGCTGTACTTGATGACCGTCACCGGCCCCACGGAAATCTCCGCGCTACGGCGGATCAGATTGAACAGGCCGACGCGAAAATTGCGTGCAAAGCGCTCATTGATGATTTCCAGCGTGGGCATGCGCCCGCGCACGATGCGTTCCTGGCGGCCGATGTCATAAGCCCGTACGCCACCGCTGCCTTCATCGGCCACCGCGTCGTCGGGTTCGCCGGTCACGCCGCGCAACAGGGCGTCAACTTCCTCCTGGGAAAGGATGTCGTCAGCCACGAGCGCCGCCTCTGCCGTCCGCCCTTACTGGACGATGAAGTGCGCGAACAGCACTTTCTTCACACCCTTGGACTTCTTCTTCACGCCGAGAACATCATTCACGGCCTTCTGGACTTCCTGGGCGAGCTTGGCCTTGCCCTCCGGCAATGCCAACTCCTCCGCCGTCTTGCTGGATAGCAAAAGAATCAGGGCATCGCGCACCTCAGGCATACGCGCCTTGATCTTGTCCTGCACCTTGGTATCCGCCACCAGCAGTTGGATGTCGGTCTGGAGAATGGGGGCGTCGGCCAGGTTGACGGTGAACTGTTCCAGCCTCTCGTAGACCGGCGGATGCTCATCCTCTTGCTCGCCGCCATCCTCCTCACCATCGGCGGCGACTTCTTCGTCACCGTGATCCACCTTGGCATGCTTCTCGGTGGCCGGCTTGGATAGCAGCAGATAAGCCCCCGCGCCACCACCGATCAACACGACGGCGACCACCGCGATGATGATGATGAGCAATTTGCTCTTCTTCTTGGGCGCTTCGCCTTCGGCAGGGGGGGCGGCTTCCTTGGACATAAGGTCTCTCTCCAATGGGCATTACAAACAAAATATCACACAAAAACAGTGTGTTCGTGAAAAAAGCTTAAGTTCTTTATTACGACACGAGCAACACGAAGACAAGCGCCTGCCGACGTGTTTATCGGAAGGCGTGAGGATATCTTGAGAATCGAGGTTTAAAGAGGGTTAAACGTAGAGGTCGACCAGACCGATACCCGCGCGCGAACTCATGGCAACGGGCGCCACGGGAAACGAAGCTTCCCCCGGTATCGCATCACCCCCAGCCGGCCTGGAACCGCCCGCTTCGCGCCGCGCGAAGGCTTCCTCGCGAACTTGCGCATCACCCAGGGCAATGCCGGCCTGCGCCATCAACTCGCGCAACCGCGGCAATGCCGCCTCGATGGCATCACGCACCATGGGATGTGGTGAAAAAAACTGTACGCCGGCTTCGCCGCCGGAAAGGGAAAGACGCACTTCGATGGCGCCCAGTTGTGGCGGATTCAGCGACATATCCGCCCACTGCGATTGGCGTCCAGCCAGCCAGACGACCTTCTCCGTGAACTCGGCGGGAAAGGCCTGGCTGCGTACCGGAGTTTCAAGCGCAACCTGTACGCGAGATTCCGGGGCGCGTATGGCCTGCTCGAACTGGCCCAACTGGCGCGTGGCGTTCATGCCCGCCATATCCGGAGCCGGCGGCGCATCGACCGACAGGCCGGCTGCAACCGTCAAATCTGGTGAGCCGGTGGTAGCACCCACCGTTACCGACGGAACCATCACCGCTTCCGCGGGGACATCCAGCGGAACGCGCCCGGCAACCGGCAATTCTTGCCCCCGCATCACTTCGGACCCGGCAGAACTTGCCGCCAGAAGCAACCCCTGCCGCGCAGGCAAAGCGGCTGGGCGTGTCTCCGCCACAGGCTCCTGAGATACCGGCAAAGCGGCGGGAAGCGCCTGAGGAAGCACCTCCTGCATTGTGTTCGCAACAATGGAAGGTGCCTGTGGCGTCGGGTTCTCCGACCCGGGCGAAACAACCGCATGCCGACGAGGCCCCGTGACTTGCAACGCTGCGGAAGCGGCCGGCAACATCTGCTGTGCCAGATCCCGCGCGGTAGCCGAGGTAGCCGAGGTAGCCGAGGTGGTCATGGTGGTCATGGTGGCCGGAGCGGTCGGGTGTGCCCGCGATGCCGGCCACTGCAACGTAGCCGGTACAGCCGGATGCGGCCGTGATGCCGGCATCCCCAATGTAACGGAAGCATCAGGGCGTGCCTGTATTGCCTGTACCTGCTGGTCAATGGCCTTGTCGACGGCGGGGGGTTCGCCCGTCATATCCGTTTCCGCCTCTGCCGCAAGTTCCACTGTCTTGTCCCCCGGCTTGACCTGTATCGGCAACCCATCCGCCAGGGCCGCCGGCAGAGCCGGCGCCACCTCATCCAGTGGCCGCTTGAGTTGCGCCGACAGCACACTGCCGAACAATCGCTCCGGCAACAGGCTTGCCAACGGGTTGGCTTGTTTGCCGCCTGCGGTCTGTTTCTGGGAAGCCGCCAGCACGGTCATGAAATCAGCCATGAAATTCTCCGGTTCATCCGGGTGGTGTACTAGCAGGTTTCATGCCGACATCGGTTTCCCTCGGACAAGCCATTAACCGAGGTGGGCGGGTAGCGCAGGCGTCTCGCCTGCTTCGTGGGCCTGATCAGTAGCTAGACACAGGCGAAACGCCTGCGCTACATGAGAGGTCGGCAGAAAACGTGGCGATGGCGCGGGACATCCTGACCCATCCGCCTCACCAGCAAAAAGCCCGGCGCCCCCATTGGGAGCGCCGGGCTCTGCGGCAGTCGGTAGCTTCGCGGGACGAGGTGAAAACAGCGGGTGAAAAACGGTACTCGTCCCGGCCATCTCAGAACGGAATGTCGTCGTCCATATCCCCGAAGCCGCCGCCCGAGGAGGCACCTGAAGCACCACCCGAAGGTGCGCCGCCGGAACCGCCCGAAGGCTTGCCGCGCGGGGCGCTGTCCATAGGAGGAGCATCGTAGTCGGCCATGCCACCGCCACCGCTACCACCTCCCCGGCCGCCCAGCATTTGCATGCGGTCGCCGCGAATCTCGGTGGTGTAACGGTCGTTGCCGTCCTTGTCTTGCCACTTGCGCGTGCGCAGGCTGCCTTCCACGTAGAGCTGGCTGCCTTTCTTCAGATACTGGCCGCAGATTTCGGCGGTCTTGCCGAAAAACGCCACCGAATGCCATTCGGTGGCTTCCTGCATTTCTCCGTTGCGATCCTTGAACTTGTCGGTCGTCGCGATGCGCAGGTTGGCGATAGCATCGCCGCTAGGCATGTAGCGCATCTCGGGGTCTTTTCCGAGGTTTCCAATGATGATCACCTTGTTCACCGAAGCCATTCAATGTCCTCCTTGCAGTAAATGTTTCACGCCTTCCTCGTCCCAACCGTTCTGACTCACCTTGAGCAGCACGGAGCCTTCCTCCGGCAACACGGTCACCGCTTCCACGCCGGCGAAAACCGTGAGCTTGCTCGCCAGGCGCTGCGCCGCCTCGGCGCTCAGCGTGCCGACGTGGAACATCTGGGTTTTCACGCGCGGCGGCGGCACCATCCGCGCGGCCAGCAACAACCAGATTCCCATCAACCCGGCGCAGAACGTGAACACGGCGGCAAAGCCCTGGTACTGCGCCAACCAGCCGCCGGCCAGGCCGCCGAAAAACATGCCGAGCGCCTGTGAGGTGTTGTAGACGCCCATCGCCGTGCCCTTGGCCTCGGGCGGGGCGATCTTGGAAACCAGCGAAGGCAGGCTGGCTTCGAGGATATTGAAGGCCACGAAGTAGATGAACAGCGACGCCACCACGCCCCAGAACAAGTGCATGGAGAACGCCAGGCCGATCTGGGCGACGAACATGAGGGCGATGGCGGCAACGAATACCTTCTTCAGTTCGCCGCGCTTTTCGCCATAAATAATGACCGGCACCAGCAGCACCAAGGACGCCAGCAGGACCGGCAGGTAAACCTGCCAGTGGTGCTGCGCATCCAGCCCGCCAGCGACCAGGGCGAAGGGCACGACGATGAACATGGCCATCTGCGCCGCATGCAAAGAGAAGATGCCCCAGTTGAGGCGCAACAGTTCGACCTGGCGCATGACATCGCCCAGCCGCGCCGGATTGGCTTCGGCGTCCGAGTGGAAGGCGGTCTTGCCGGGATTGGGGGTGACAAACTTGACCACCAGAATCGCCAGCAGCGCCAGCACGCCGGTCATGGCGAACATGCCGGGGACGCCGATCCAACTGTAGAACGCCGGCCCGGCCGCCATGGAAACGGCGAAGGCCAGGCCGATGCTGCTACCGATCATGGCCATCGCCTGGGTGCGTTTTTCCTCGCGCGTCAGGTCCGCCAGCAAGGCGGTCAGCGCCGCCGAAATGGCGCCGGCACCTTGCAGCGCGCGGCCGATCAGTACGCCCCAGAGGTCGTCGGCGCCGGCGGCGAGAAAACTGCCCAGGGCAAAGATCACCAGGCCGACGATGATCACCGGCTTGCGCCCGAAGCGGTCCGAGGCCATGCCGAAGGGAATCATCAAAATGGCCTGGGTCAGGCCGTACATGCCCAGGGCGAGGCCGATCAGGGTGTGGTTGTCGCCACCGGGCAGGGTTTTGGCATACAGCGCGAACACCGGCAGGATCAGGAACATACCCAACATGCGCAGCCCGAAAATACCGGCCAGAGAGATGGCGGCGCGGCGTTCGGTGGAAGTCATCGGGTTGGATCGGAGGGACATGGCGTCAAGGTGGCTCGTTGCGAGCAAAACAGGCGGGGCAAAAAACCGCGCCATTCTAGCCTTTTCACCAGCGCCCCCGAAGCCGACGTTGCAGCATAAAGACCAGCTCACTTGATGATTTTCCCCTGGTTAGAATTAGAGGCGTAGGTTGGGCAAAGCGAAGCGTGCCCAACAACCTGTCGCAATGTTGGGCACGCTTCGCTTTGCCCAACCTACGACTACTGATAGTGGATGAGTGGCATGGAACAACCCTGGAACGGCATCGAACGGCGCGCGCAAAACCTGGCGGGGTATTGTGGACCCCGTTTTCAAGACACCAGATTAAGCTGCGTGATGGCATAAGGAACGAAAAGTGATGAGCGAAGCGAAGAAGCGGAAGGTGCATGTGCCCGAGTTCAAGGCCAAGGTGGGCCTGGAAGCCCTACGGGGG
>JAUYFG010000078.1 GCA_030690985.1 Pseudomonadota bacterium | reverse complement strand
TACGCGCCCGATTGCACGGTTTTCGGGCCGTCTGGCTGCGTTGCTTCTGATGAAACTACTAAGCGAAGGACTAAGCCGCCAAAAGACGGCGGCCAAGTCCCTGCTTATCCTTGCGGGAAACGGCCCCGCGCGTCGTCGCGCCTTGCCAGCCGACCCGAAAACCGCACACTCGGGCGCGTTCAACTGAGGTTTCTAGGTTGAACGTGCCGAAGCCGTGAGGCAGGCAGGACGCCGAGCGCAGGAATTGCGCAGGTCACGGAATCAGACGTGCGTGCCATGCTCGCCGGCCTGGCGGAAGACATGCCGGCAATGTCACAGGAACTGCTGGTGGATTTCGTGCGAGGAATGGTGGATCGGATCACGCTTGATCCGTCCACTTTCCAAGGAGAAGTCCACTACCGCATTGCTGTCGGTAGTGGGGTAATGCTGGCGTCCCCACGGGGATTCGAACCCCGGTTACCGCCGTGAAAGGGCGATGTCCTAGGCCTCTAGACGATAGGGACTTATGAGGCCGAAGACCCGGTTTCCCGAGTCTTCTCGTTTCGTGGTGGAGGTAAGCGGGATCGAACCGCTGACCTCTTGCATGCCATGCAAGCGCTCTCCCAGCTGAGCTATACCCCCACAAGAGAGCGCGCATTCTATTGACGGTTTTCAGCCTTGTAAAGTGGCTTTTTGCGTTCATGGCGCATTTTTCGGGACGAGGGTGGGGGCAGTGCGGGTGGGCTATATTCCGGCCATGCGTATTGTTCTGGTGACTCCTTACCTTGCCGCCGCGCGCAACGGCAATGCCCATACCGCCGTGCGCTGGTTGCGCTTTCTGCGTCGCGCCGGGCATGGCGTGGACGAATTGCCGGAAGATTATCGGGCGAAGACGCAGGTGATCCGGCAATCCGCGCCCACTTTGCAACCGGCGCCGAGGCCGACCAGAACCTTCGATGTCTGCGTCGTCGCGCATCTGCGCGAGGAGAAAGACCCGTTCCGCGCGGCTTATGCTGCCCGTCTGTTGCCTGCTGCAACGCCAGTGTGCGGCGCGCGCCCCGCTGTTCACGCCGGAACACGAGGCTGCGGCGGTCAAGGCGTTGCTTGAGGAATTCGCATGAAGCTGACCCTGCTCTCCGTGGGCGACAAGCTGCCGGCCTGGGCCGACACGGCGGTGGCGGAGTACCTGAAGCGGATGCCGCGCGAGGCGCGCGTCGAGCTGGTGGAAATCAAGCCGGAAAAGCGCGCCGGCCAGTCCGCCGATTCGATCAAGGCGATCGAAGCCACCCGCCTGCTCGACAAGCTGCCGGCCGGCGCTCGCTTGCTGGCGCTGGACGAACACGGCCGCGAAGTAACCACGAAAGAGCTGGCCGATCTGATGGCGCGCTGGATGGCGGAGGGCCGCGATGTGGCCCTGGTGATCGGCGGCGCCGACGGCCTGGCGGCTTCTCTGCTGGACAAGGCCGAAGCGAAACTCTCGCTATCGCGCCTGACCCTGCCGCACGCCCTGGCGCGGGTGCTGTTGGCGGAACAGTTGTATCGCGCCGTCAGTCTGCTGAATAACCATCCTTACCATCGGGAATAACCATGCTGAACCCCTCTTTGCGCCGCTGGTTCTGGCGTCTTGTCGTGTTGGCCGTTATCAGCGGTGGCGGCTATGCCGCCTGGCGCCATTACGGAAAACCCAAACCCATCGAAGTCAGCGTGGCCGAGGCCAACCTGGGCCAGGTCGAGTCCAGCGTCGCCAACACCCGCGCCGGCACCGTGAAAGCCTGTCGCCGCGCCAAGCTGGCACCGCAAGGGGGTGGCCAGATCGCGCAACTGCTGGTGCATGAGGGCGATCGTGTGAAGGCCGGGCAGGTGCTGCTGAAGTTGTGGAGTGTCGATCTGGCGGCCCAGGCGCGTCAGGCCGAGGAGCAGATCCACACCGCCCGCGCGCATCGCGCCGAGGCCTGCGCGGCGGCCCAGGCGGCGCGGCGCGAGGGCGGACGCCAGGAGAAGCTGGCCGCCCAGGGTTTCGTCAGCGCCGCCAAGGTGGATGCCGCCGTCAGCGAGGCCGCTGTGAAGGAAGCCGGTTGTCGCGCCGCCGAGGCGGACATCGCTGCCGCCGTCGCGCGTCTCGATACCGCCCGCGCCACCCTGGCGCGCAGCGTGCTCAAGGCGCCGTTCGCCGGCATCGTCGCGGAAGTCACCGGCGAACAGGGCGAATACAGCACACCCTCGCCGCCCGGCATTCCCACGCCGCCGGCCATTGACCTGATCGACGACACCTGCCTTTACGTCACCGCGCCCATCGACGAGGTGGACGCTCCGAAAATCCGGGTCGGCCTGCCCGCCCGCATCGCGCTGGACGCCTTCCCCGGCAAGCATTTCGCCGGCCGCGTGCAGCGCATCGCCCCCTATGTGCTGGAAGTGGAAAAGCAGGCGCGCACGGTGGAAGTGGAAGTGGCTTTCACCCAGCCGAAGGATTTGAAATCCCTGCTGGTGGGCTACAGCGCCGATGCGGAAATCATCCTGGAAGCGCGTGAGAAGGTGCTGCGCATTCCCACCCAGGCGCTGCTCGTCGGCAACAAGGTGCTGCTGTTGCAAGAGGGCGTGTTGCGCGAGCGCGAGGTGGGCGCCGGCCTGAGCAACTGGCAGCACACGGAAATCACCCGTGGCCTGGGAGCAGGCGATCAGGTGGTGGTTTCTTTGGAAAAGGAAGGCGTGAAAGCGGGTGTTCGGGCGGTGGCGAAATGAGACGCCTCGTAGGAGCGGGCTTGCCCGCGATGCGACGGTTGCTATCGCGGGCAAGCCCGCTCCTACGGCGGCGGGCTGCATGATCGAACTCGACCGCATCAGCCGCAGCTTCCAGGTCGGCGATCAGCGCGTACAAGCGCTGCGCGAGGTGAGCCTGAACCTCTTGGCCGGCGAGTTCGTTTCCATCATGGGGCCGTCCGGCTCCGGCAAATCCACCTTGCTCAATCTGCTTGGCCTGCTCGACCGCCCCAACAGCGGGACTTACCGGCTCGATGGCCTGGATGTGACCGGTCTCGACGAGGTGGCTGCGGCGACGGTGCGGCGCGAAAAGATCGGCTTCGTGTTCCAGTTCTTCCACCTGGTGCCGCGCCTGACCGCCGCCGGCAATGTCGCCCTGCCGCTGGTCCTGGCGGGGGTGGCGCCGAGTGAGCGCAAGGAAAGGGTGGCGCGCCTGCTGGCCGATGTCGGCTTGTCCGGGCGTGCCGACCATCTGCCCGCGCAGCTTTCCGGCGGCCAGTTGCAGCGTGTCGCCATCGCCCGCGCCATGTCCATGAATCCTTCCATCCTGTTGGCCGATGAGCCCACCGGCAACCTCGACCGCGCCACCGGCCGCGAAGTGCTGGCCCTGCTGGAAGATCTCAACCGGCGCGGCACCACCTTGATCGTGGTCACCCATGACCAGGAAATCGGTGCGCGCGCCGGGCGCCGCATCGCCATGGAAGACGGCCGGGTGGTGGCGGACCAAGCCTCATGACCCTCGCCGACACCCTCTCGCTCGCCTGGGGCAGCCTCGCCCACCAGCCCCGGCGCACCCTGCTCATCGCCCTGGCCATGAGCATCGGCGTCGGCTCGGTGGTGGTGCTGACCGCCCTGGGTGAGGGCGCGCGGCGCTATGTGCTGGAGCAGTTCGCCTCGCTCGGCAGCAATCTGCTCATCGTCATTCCCGGCCGCGCGGAAACCACGGGGGGCGCACCCGGCGTGCTCTCCGGCCAGACCACGCGCGACCTCACCCTGAGCGACGCCGATGCCGTTACCCGCCTGCGCGGCGTGGCGCGGGCGGCGCCGCTCAATGTCGGGGTGGCGCAGGTATCGCGCGGCAGCCTCAGCCGCGAGGCGGTGTTGTTGGGCTCCACCGCCGACATGCTGGAAATCCGCCACATGCGCCTCGGCCAGGGGCGCTATCTACCGCCCGGCCCGAGCGATCAGGCCACCCCGGTGTGTGTGCTGGGCGAAGGCATCCGCGCCGAACTGTTCGGCACCGGCAACGCCCTGGGCGAGTGGGTACGCATCGGCGACCGCCGCTTCCGGGTGATCGGCATCCTCGCAGCCCAAGGCCAGCAGATGGGCTTCAATACCGACGAAACCGTGGCGGTTCCGGTGGCGGCGGCGCAGCAGTTGTTCAACACCGAATCGTTGTTCCGCATCCTGGTGGAAGTGCGTGGCCGGGAAGCGGTGCCGGCAGTGAAGGAAAGTGTGCTGGCGTTACTCAAGGCCCGCCACGAAGGCGAGGCCGATGTCACCGTCATCACCCAGGATGCCGTGCTCGCCACCTTCGATCGCATCCTCACCGCGCTGACCCTGGCCGTGGCCGGCATCGCCGGCATCAGCCTGGGGGTGGCCGGCGTGCTCATCATGAACGTGATGCTGGTTTCGGTGGCGCAGCGGCGCTCGGAAATCGGCCTGCTCAAGGCGCTGGGCGCGCCGGCCTCACTCGTGCGCCGCCTGTTCCTGGCGGAAGCCGGGCTGATTTCCGTTCTCGGCGCGGTCGGCGGCCTGATCCTGGGCCTGGCTGCCAGCTTCGTCCTCGGCCGCCTCTACCCGGCCCTGCCGATCAGCCCGCCGCTCTGGGCGGTGGCCGCTGCCGTCGCCACCGCCCTCGTCGCCGGCATGCTGTTCGCCTGGCTGCCGGCGCGGCGGGCGGCGAAGCTGGACGCGGCTTTGGCGCTGGCGAGGCGGTGAACATGGCGAAACGCAGATTCGTAGGTTGGGCAAAGCGAAGCGTGCCCAACATGGCGGCGGTGTGTTGGGCACGCTACGCTTTGCCCAACCTACGTCACAACCTACGATTCATGCACCCACGTTGATGCGCCTCCCCGACCTCCTCCACCTCTCCCTCGGCGCGCTCACCCATCACCCCGCGCGCAGCCTGCTCTCGGCGCTGGGCATCGCCGTCGGCGTCGCGGCGGTGATCCTGCTCACCGCCCTGGGCGAAGGCCTGCACCAGTTCGTGCTGGCCGAATTCACCCAGTTCGGCACCAACCTCATCGCCGTCACCCCCGGCAAGACCAAGACCCACGGCGGTGCCGTCGGCATGTTCGGCAGCGTGCGTCCACTCTCACTGGACGACGCCCAGGCGCTGCGCCAGGTGGCGCAAGTCCAAAGTGTCTGCCCGGTGGTCCAGGGCAATGCGGAAGTCGAAGCCTTTGGGCACGGCCGTCGCGTCACCGTCTACGGCGTCGGGCCGGATTTCGCGCAGACCTTCCGCATGACGGTTGCCGTCGGCGGCTTCCTCCCCCCGGACGACCTCGGTTCACCGCGCGCCTTCGCCGTGCTCGGCGCCAAGGTGCGCAACGAGCTGTTCGGCGCCGAGAACCCCCTCGGCGTCCTGATCCGCGTCGGCGGCCAGCGCTACCGCGTGGTCGGCGTGATGGCCGCCAAGGGCCAGGTGCTCGGCTTCGACCTCGACGACACCGTCTACCTGCCCGCCGCCCGCGCGCTGGAGTTGTTCAACCGCGAAGGCCTGATGGAAATCGACGTCGCCCACGACCCGGATGCCAACCCGGAGCACGTCGAAGCCGGCATCCGCCGTCTGCTCAAGGCGCGCCACGGCAGCGAAGACTTCACCGTCACCCCACAGAAACAGCAGTTGGCCGTGCTCGATTCCATCCTTGGGGTGCTCACCTTCGCCGTCGCGGCGCTGGGCAGCATCTCCCTGGTGGTGGGCGGCGTCGGCATCCTCACCCTGATGACCATCACCGTTACCGAACGCACCGGCGAAATCGGCCTGCTCAACGCCCTGGGCGCCCGCCACGGCCAGATCATGGCCCTGTTCCTGGTCGAAGCCGCCGGCCTCGCCGCCCTCGGCGGCGCGGCCGGCCTGGCCTTGGGGCTAGGCCTCGCGCAAACCCTGCAACTATTCCTGCCCGCCCTCCCGGTCAGCCTGGCCTGGGACTACATCCTCGCCGCCGAAGGGGTGGCCGTGTTCATCGGCCTCGCCGCCGGCGTCGCCCCGGCGAGAAAGGCGGCGAGGCTGGACCCGGTGGAAGCTTTGCGCGCCGAATAAGTGGAAAATGCGGTGCCCTGCCGCAGCCTCCTCTTCGCACCATGTTGAAACCCCTCTATCTAGCCTCGCAAAGCCCGCGCCGACTGGAGTTGTTGCGCCAGATCGGTCTGGCGCCGGCGGTTTTGCGATTGCGCAATGATTCCGGGCGGCTGGATGTGGATGAGACGCCCCTGCCGGAGGAGCCGGCGCTGGACTATGTGCTGCGCCTGGCGCGCTTGAAGGCGGAGGCGGGAGAACGGGCGCGGCATCGGCGCGCGCTGGCGGACTGGCCGATCGTGGCGGCGGATACCACCGTGACGCTGGATGGGCGGATTCTCGGCAAGCCGGCGGATGCTGAAGCGGCGGCGGCGATGCTGCGCGGTTATTCAGGGCGCTCGCATAGTGTGCTGACCGGGGTGGCGGTGGTGTTTCAGGGCCACATGGCGGTGGCGCTGTCGGAAAGTACGGTGACGTTCCGGGCCTTGTCTGAAGAAGAAATAACGGCTTACGTCGCTTCCCGCGAACCGTTCGACAAGGCCGGCGGCTATGGCATCCAGGGCCGTGCGGCGATGTTCATCGAGCATCTTTCCGGCAGTTATTCCGGGGTGATGGGCTTGCCCTTGTTCGAGACGGCGCAACTGCTGCGGGAGGTGGGTTTCCCGGTGCTTTAACGTGAAACAAGCAGGCCCCTGTAGCGCAGGCGTCCCGCCTGCATTCAGCGCCCAAAGCAGGCGGGACGCCTCCGCTACAGGGGCGCCCGGTTTCATTATTCGGGGCGGCCTGGCCGCCATGCCAGTTAGCCACGATTCGCGAGGCGCGCGGGCGCGCTTCGCGAATCCTGACTTTTCGAGAACCGCATGAGCGAAGAAATTCTGATCAACGTGACACCGCAGGAAACGCGGGTCGCGGTGTTGTATCTGGGTGTGGTGCAGGAGTTGCACATCGAACGCGCGGGTAGCCGCGGCATGGTGGGCAACGTCTACCAGGGCAAGGTGAGCCGCGTTCTGCCGGGGATGCAATCGGCGTTTGTGGACATCGGCCTGGACCGCGCCGCGTTCCTGCATGTCGGCGACATCGTCGAAGCGCGCTGCGACAACAGCCCGCGCCCGATCGAGAAAGTGCTGCACGAAGGCCAGAGTGTGCTGGTGCAAGTCATCAAGGACCCGATCGGCACCAAGGGCGCGCGCCTGTCCACGCAGATCAGCATGGCGGGGCGCTTTCTGGTGTTCCTGCCGCAGGAAACGCGCATCGGCATCTCGCAGAAGATCGAGGACGAGACGGAACGGGAATTGCTGCGCGGGCGTCTGACCCGCCTCCTGCCGCAGAGCGAGCAGGGCGGCTTCATCATCCGCACCATGGCCAACATCGCCGACGACGCCGAGTTGGCCGCCGACGTGGAATACCTCTACACCCTGTGGGATGCGATTCGCGCGCGTTCCGAGAACACCTCCGGGCCGAAGTCGATCTATCAGGAACTGGACCTGGCGCACCGCGTGCTGCGCGATTTCGCGACGGCGGAGACCACCCGCATCCTGGTGGATTCGCGCGAGACCCATCAACGCCTGGACGCCTTCGCGGAAGAGTTCACCCACAACGTGCACGGCAAGATCAATCACTACACCGCCGAGCGGCCGCTGTTCGATCTCTACGGGGTGGAAGAGGAAATCGAGAAGGCGCTGGGGCGGCGGGTGGACCTGAAATCGGGCGGCTATCTGGTCGTCGATCAGACCGAGGCGCTGACCACCATCGACGTGAATACCGGCAGTTACACCAGCGGCCGCACCTTCGACGAAACGATATTCAAGACCAACCTGGAAGCGGCCCAGGCCATCGCCCGGCAACTGCGCCTGCGCAACATGGGCGGCATCATCATCCTGGATTTCATCGACATGGACAGCACGGAGCACAAGCAGGCGGTGCTGGCGGAGTTGTCGAAGTCCCTGGCGCGCGACCACACGCGCATGACCATCAACGGCTTTACTTCACTGGGCCTGGTGGAGATGACCCGCAAGCGCACCCGCGAGAGCCTGATCCGGGTGCTGTGCGAACCCTGCCCCACCTGCCAGGGGCGCGGCCAGATCAAGACCGCGCAGACCGTGTGCTACGAAATCCTCCGCTCCATCCTGCGCGAAGCCCGTCAGTTCAGCGCCCGCGAGTTCCGTATCATGGCTTCGCAAACCGTGATCGACATGTACCTGGACGAGGAATCGCAAAGCCTGGCGCAGCTCTCCGACTTCATCGGCAAACCGATTTCCCTGCAGGTGGAGAGCATCTTCACCCAGGAGCAGTACGACATCATCCTGCTGTAGGGCGGAAAAGCGGCCTTATCGCGCCTTCCGCCGTATGCCATCGGGAGATGGCGGAAGGCGCCGGCAAAAGACCGCCGGCTTTTCCGCCCTACGTTGCTCAGCGTCCCCGTGAGATCAAGCTCTTGGTGTTTTCGTCCATCGGCAAGCCGTAGTCGATGGCGGCCAGGGCGTGGTGGGTGTCGCCGGTGACCACCTTGAGATTCACATGGACGAATTTCTCCGCCATCGCATAGGTGCCTACCACGACCGCCTGGGCCTTGTGGCGCAGGCTGATGTCCTTGATTTCGCGAGACAGCAGCAACTCGCCTTCGCTGCGTTTGACGAACAGGTCGCCACGCAGCTTCAGTTCGACCACCTGGTAGCCGCGTTGCGTCATGCGCGATGCCACCTGTTCCGAAATGGAGCGGCCGAGGCGGGAGGATTCCGCCAGTTCGTCGATGTTCACCAGGGTGGCGACGATGATCGGATCGAATTTGTTGAACTGGCCGCGTTCGGCATGGGCGCGTTCCGCCTGGGCCAGGATCTGATCGACTGCGTCATAGGTCTTGCCGATGTAGTCCTCCACCGACATGGCTGCGGGACGGGTCGGTTCCATGGAACAGGCACCCAGGGACAGGGCAAGGGAGAGGATGGCAATTAGCTTTTTCATCATGATTGCCCCACCACTTTCCATTCCATCGCCTGCCGATAGAGCGAGCCATCGATGTCTTCGATGTAATACACAACGCTGCGGCGCATGACGTATTGGCCCTTGCTCGTTACCGAGGTGGTGACGATGAGCTCGGTGTGGGTGGGCGGATGGCCGATGGGGTTGGCATCCTTGGCATTGAGCACGTCGGTGGCGATGGCCGTGCCCAGCAGGACACCGGCGATGGTTCCCCCGCTCCAGGTATCGACGATGGCATTGCGCAACACCCATACGCCGGCCGTCAGCAGGGTGAAGGTGCCCGGGGCGACGGCATAGCGGGAACTGGCCTGGCGCACCACCTGGGTTTCCACCTTGATTTCGGTGGAGGCGTAATCCTCCGTGGTGACGGCGACGCCCTTGTTGACCAGGCCGGTGGTGAGGAACTCGCGGAAGGCCTGATTGAAGGCCGAGTTGGAGGCGCTGGGCGCGATGCGCAGCGCGGTAGTGAGGGACTGCTGCTGAATCTTGCTGGCCGCCTGGCTGGCGGTGTCGTCGGCGATGGTCTGCCAGTGATGCGCCGCTTTGACGGTCTTTTGATAAGAATGGGGAAAAGAAGCCGCTATCGGGACCTGGCTTTGGCTGCTACAGCCCCCCCCCCCCCCCCGCGAGAACGATTGCTGCCAAAACCGCCAATTTGCTGTTCATGTTTCCTTCTCCTTGATTACTACGGTGAAAAAAAATTACATGTAGGGTCGGAAAAGCAGCCTTATCGCGCCTTCCGCCGGGTCGGGGGAGTGTCGGAAGGCGCCGGCAAAAGACCGCCGGCTTTTCCGACCTACGCCGTCTGCACCTGCTGGCTCCCCTCCAGCGGGCGGAACGCGATGCCGGTCAACAGTGAGAATTCCTTGGCGACTTCTTCTATCTGGTCGAGTTGTGCCTTGATGCCCACCATGTCGCGGCTGATCGCGGTACTGCGTTCCTGGATGGAACTGAGATTGGTGTGCACCTTGTTGAGGTTTTCCAGGCGGTGCTCCAATTGGGTCTTGTGTTCCTTGATGCGGGAGACGATGGGGTCCAGCGTGAGGCGTAGCCAGGTTTCGGTTTCCAGGCGTACTTGCTGAAACACGATGCGCGCCTGGGTGACCAGGGCGATGTAGAACTTCTTCACCATGAAGCGCTTCTCCAACATGATGTTGAGCGGGTCGGAGCAGAACTCCTGGGTGCTCACCATCAGTTCGTCCAGGCGCCCACGATAACGGGACAGGCTGAGTCCGACCGGGTCCATGCGTTCCAGGCCGTGGACATCGTGAAAACGCTGGTAGGCGGCGTTGAGCAGTTGCTTGATGCCGGCACCCTGCTGGTGGGCGTGGTCGAACTCGGCGCCCATGCGGCGGATCATGAGGTGCATGCCCTTGATCAGCCCGGCGGTGGTCCAACTGTCGTTGATGGCCATCATGGATTCTTCGATGATCTTGTCCATGCGGTCGTCGTCGAGGTGGGTGAGCAGTTCCCAGCCCTGTTGCGCGACGATCTTGCGGGTGACATTGAAGTTGCGCGCGGTCTCTTCGTAGTGTTGCTTGTCGCTCACCATCTTTTCCCGCATCTGGCCGACGATCTGCTGGTTCTTGCCGGACAGGGCGTGCAGGTCCATGAGCGATTGGCGCGCGGCGAGGAGGCGGTTCTGCGCGGTGTCGCGCGCTGCGGTAAGCATCGGGCCGACCTCGCGCACCACGGCTTCGCGCATGATCTTTTCCCGCGAGGGGATGATTTCGCGCGCCAGCATGACTTCCAGCGCTTGAATGCCGGATCGCTTCAACATCTCCTCGTTGCCGCGAATCTTGCCGACCAGCGCTTTCTGGGCGGAGATGGCCATGACGTTGGCGGTGGGGATGTTGAGCTGGGCGGCGGTGGATTCGATCTGGCGCTGGATGGTGCGGCCGATTTCCTCGGGGGTCTTGAGATCGTCCCAGAGCATGTCGATCTTGTTCAGGACGGCGTAATGCTGGCTGGCGTGTTTGGATACCCACTTGTTCCAGATTTCGAAATCGGATTGGGTAACGCCCGTGTCGGTGGCCAGCAGGAACAACAAGGCGTGGGCGTTGTGGATGACGGAGAGGGTCAACTCCGGTTCCGTGCCCATTGCGTTGAGGCCGGGGGTGTCGAGAATGGCCAGGCCGGATTCCAGCAGCGGGTGCGGGTAGTTGACCATGGCGTAACGCCAGGCCGGGATTTCGACGCGGTCCTGATCCTTCACCATGTAGCCCAGGTTGGGATCGTTTTCGTCCCACAGGCCGAGGGCGCGCGCTTCCACCTTGAACACCACCTTGGTTTCCGCCAGCTTGCGCATGGCGGTGACCATCGCATTGGGGTCGGAGACATCCAGCTTGATGGTGTTCCACTCCACCGGCATGCGCTTGAGGGTGGTGATGCTGTCGTCGCGGAAGCGGGTTTCGATGGGGAGCAGGCGAATATAGGGTTCGCTGTCGGCATCGTAGTAAATCTCGGTCGGACACATGGTGGTGCGGCCGGCGTCGGAGGGCAGCAGGCGCTGTTTGAAGTCGGAAAAGAACAGGGCGTTGATGAGCTCGGTTTTCCCCCGGCTGAATTCGGCCACGAAAGCCAGCATGAGCCGGTCCTTCTTCAGGCTTTCGGTCAGGTCGAACAGGCGCATCAACTGGGCCGGTTCCACATCGGCGTACTTCTCCAGCCAGTCCTTATAAGCGGTAACCACCTTGACCAGCCGATCACGCCGATGCCGGAACCGGGTAATGCCGCTTTCCAGGCCGTAATTCATTTGGTATTCCCCTCAATCTGCCGCCGAGCCAGCTCTGGAGCTACAGGCGCCCAAAGCACTTTGTGGCGGGATTTCTCACCGCGCACGATTCTAACCTCACGCCGTGCCACACCAAGACACTGCGCCATGAATTCCGTCAAGGCGGCATTGGCCGCCCCTTCCACCGCTCGCGCCGAGATGCGCACCTTGAGCGCCTCGCCGTGTTCACCCGCCCCGTATTTGCCAGCCAACTCGCTGTGTGCGGCACCCGGCTGGATGTGCACGGTGATTTCGACACCGTCGTCCACGGACCGCAGCCAGGAGGTCACCACACCATCGCGCGTGCCATACGCTCCAGCGCGGAAACCGGGGCGATCAGCAGCAGTTGCACCACGATCAGGGCGACCATCGGGGTGAGGTCGACCCCGCCGATGGGGGGGACGAGTTTCTGGAACGGTTTCAGGACCGGGCGCGCCAGGGCATAGACCAGCGGCGCGTGCGACGAGAAGGGGTTGACCCAACTCAGGACGGCTTGCAGCAGGATGAAGCCGATCAACAGATACAGCGCCAGGCGCAGCGCGGCTGCCAGCGCCAGCAGCAGGAAGGCCGGCAGCACGGCAACACCCGCCGCCGCGAACGGGTAATCCAGCAGCCAATGGCTGCCCAGCACGGAAAGCAATTCGGCGATATAGAACGGGATCAGGCTGGCCCAGTCGAGTCCGAAAAAACCGGGAATCACCCGCCGCAAGGGACGTACCGCGAAATCGGTCACCCGCAGTACGAACTGGGCGAAGGGGTTGTGGAACGGCACCCGCACCCATTGCATCCAGAAGCGCAGGAACAGGGCGCAGGCGATCAGATCGAACGCCGTGCGCAGCAGGAATTGGGCGGCGTCGGTCAGCATCCCTCTTTTCCCAACAACACACCCATCTCCTGGGCGCGTTCCGCCGCCGCGCGCGCCGCCAGGCCGATGATGTATTTCATGCCGCCTTCTTCCAGCGCTAGGAGGCCGCGTTCGGTGGTGCCACCCTTGGAAGTGACGCGCGCACGCAATTCGGCCGGTGTGGAATTGTCCTTGATCGCCAGGGCGGAGGCGCCGAGGAAGGTTTGCAGGGTGAGTTGGCGCGCGGTCTCGGCGGGTAGGCCGAGGTCGATGGCCGCCTGCTCAAGCGCTTCGATGAACAGGAAGACATAGGCCGGGCCGCTGCCGGAAATGGCGGTGACGGCATCGATCTGGGCTTCCGACTCCACCCAGACAATACTTCCCACCGCTTCCAGCAGTTGCGTAGCCTGTGCTTTCTGTGCCTCGCTGACCGCCGGTAAGGCATACAGGCCGGTGATGCCGGCGCCGACCAGGGCCGGGGTGTTGGGCATGGCGCGCACCACGGTGGGATGTCCGCGCAGCCACCGGGAGATGTCGCCGGCGCGTACGCCCGCCGCGATCGAGACGATCAGTTGCTCGGGGCGTAACGGCGGCAGGCCGCACAGCGCGGCGCGCAACTGCTGCGGCTTGACCGCCAGAACCACGATATCGGCTGCCAGGGCCTGGTCGGCGCTGTCGACGACGAGCACGCCGAATTCGTTTGCCATCCAGGCACGTCTTTCTTCCTGTTGCTCGACTACGATGATGTCCTGTTGCGCAAAACCTTTCTGCAACAGGCCGCCGATGATGGCAGCCGCCATGTTGCCGCCGCCGATAAAGCCGAGTTTCATGGGTGCTCTTCCTTGTCGTTACTGTGAAACAACCTTCCATCGCAATCCTACGTTTCATGGAAACGGGGCGGCCAATCGGCCATGACCAGTTACTGTGAAACAACCACGCCGTAGGAGCGGGCTTGCCCGCGATAGCCGCGCGTGCCGAAAAGCGCGCTGCCGACGCGAACCATTGTGGAGCCTTCCAGGATCGCGGATTCCAGATCGGCCGACATGCCCAGCGACAGGGTATCCACGTCCAGGCCTTCGGCGCGGGCCTGCTCCAGCAGGCTGCGCAGGAGCGCATAACGGGAACGCGCGGCATCGACCTCCGGGATGGCCATGAAACCGCGCAAGCGCAACCCGGGCAGGCTCGCCACCAGGCGCGCGAGATTCAGCGCCTGTTCCGGAGGCACTCCGTGCTTGCTGGATTCACCGCTGACGTTGATCTGCACGCAGACATTGAGGGGCGGCAACGTGGCCGGGCGTTGTTCCGACAGACGGCGCGCGATCTTTTCCCGCTCCACGCCATGCACCCAGGCGAAGCGTTCCGCCACCGGGCGCGTCTTGTTGCTTTGCAACGGGCCGATGAAATGCCATTCCAGGGGGAGGTCGGCGAGGGCATCGAGTTTGCCCAGAGCTTCCCGCAAATAACTTTCGCCGAAAGCCGTCAGTCCGCCGGCGTGCGCTTCGCGAATGGCGGCAGCGGGAAAGGTTTTGCTCACCGCCAGCAAACGGGCGCAGTCGGCGGACCGTCCAGCTTCGGTGCAGGCCGCGGCTATACGTTTTCGGCAGGCTTGCACGGCGGCGGTGATCGCACCCATAATGAATCCAACTACTCCGGAAAATAACGTAACTGGTGGAATTGTAATGGAAATTTCCGAGCTTCTCGCCTTCTCGGTCAAGAACAAAGCCTCCGACCTGCACCTCTCCGCCGGACTGCCTCCGATGATTCGGGTGCATGGCGATATTCGTCGTATCAATCTGCCCGCGCTCGACAATACTTCGACCCGCGCCATGATTTACGACGTCATGAGCGATTCGCAGCGCAAGCACTACGAAGAGCACATGGAAGTCGACTTCGCCTTCGAGCTGCCCAATATCGCGCGCTTCCGGGTCAACGCCTTTACCCAGGAGCGTGGCGCCGGTGCGGTATTCCGGACCATTCCCAGCCAGGTGCTGACCCTGGAAGAACTGGAAGCGCCGCGCATATTCAAGGACATCGCCGATCAGGCACGCGGCATCGTCCTGGTGACCGGCCCCACCGGCTCGGGCAAGTCGACCACGCTGGCGGCATTGATCGACTACGTCAACGAGAACCTGTTCGGCCACATCCTCACCATCGAGGATCCCATTGAATTCGTGCACAAGAGCAAGAAGTGCCTGATCAACCAGCGCGAGGTGGGGCAGCATACCCACGGTTTCTCGGAGGCGTTGCGTTCGGCTCTGCGCGAGGACCCGGACATCATCCTGGTGGGCGAATTACGCGACCTGGAAACCATCCGCCTGGCGCTGACCGGGGCGGAAACCGGCCACTTGGTGTTCGCCACCCTGCATACCTCGTCGGCGGCCAAGACCATCGACCGGGTGGTCGACGTGTTCCCGGCGGCGGAAAAGGAAATGGTGCGCTCCATGCTGTCGGAATCGCTGCGCGCGGTCATCTCCCAGACCCTGTTGAAGCGCAAGGATGGCGGCGGCCGCGTCGCCGCGCACGAAATCATGATCGGCACGCCGGCGATCCGGAACCTGATCCGCGAGAACAAGGTGGCGCAGATGTATTCCTCGATCCAGACCGGCCAATCCATCGGCATGCAGACCCTGGACCAGGCATTGATGGACCTGGTGCGGCGCAATGTGGTTTCGTCCACGGATGCCCGCGCCGTGGCGATGAGCAAGGATATGTTCCCGGCATGACCGACTCCCATAAACAAATCTTCGAGTGGCTGCGTTACATGGTGGCGCGTGGCGCTTCCGACTTGTTCATCACGGCCGGCTTCCCCCCGGCCATCAAGCTGGATGGCAAGGTTATCCCCATCGCCAAACAGAGCCTGACGCCCTCCGAAACCCTGGAGTTCGCCAAGGCGGTGATGACGGAGAAGCAACGGATTGAATTCATCGCCACCAAGGAAGCCAACTTTGCCGTCCACGATCATGAAATCGGCCGCTTCCGGGTCAACGCCTTCGTCCAGCAGGGGCGTACCGGTCTGGTATTTCGTCTGATCAATACGGTGATCCCGAAACTGGAGTCGTTGCATCTGCCGCCCATCCTGCGCGATATCTGCATGATGCCGCGCGGCCTGGTGCTGCTGGCGGGTTCCACCGGCTCCGGCAAGTCCACCACGCTGGCGGCGATGATCGGCTACCGCAACGCCATTTCCAGCGAGCACATCATCACGGTGGAAGACCCCATCGAATTCGTGCACCAGCACGGCAAGTGCATCATCACCCAACGCGAGATCGGCTCCGATACCGATTCCTGGGAAGTGGCGCTGAAGAACACCCTGCGGCAGGCGCCGGACATCATCATGATCGGTGAAATCCGCGACCGGGAAACCATGGAATACGCGCTGTCCTATGCCGAAACCGGCCACCTGTGCATGTCCACCGTGCATGCCAACAACGGCAACCAGACTCTGGACCGCATTCTCAGTTTTTTTCCGCGCGACCGCCGCGATCAGTTGCTGCTCGACCTTTCGCTGAACCTGCGCGCCATCGTCTCGCAACGACTGGTGCCGCGCACCGACGGCAAGGGCCGCATTCCGGCGGCGGAAGTCATGCTCAATTCGCCGCTGATATCCGACCTGATCATGAAAGGCCGCCTGGACGAGATCAAGGACATCATGGTCCGCTCACGCGACCTGGGCATGCAGAGCTTCGACCAGTCGCTCTACGACCTCAACAACATCGGCATCATCAGCTCCGAAGATGCCCTGCGCAACGCCGACTCCTTCAATGACCTGCGCCTCAAGATCAAACTGCACGCCAAGGAAGAACGCGGCGAATCGCCGCTGTCAGGGCTGGATCATCTGGATATCGTGTAGCGCTGTAGCGCCGGCGTCTCGCCGGCGCTACAAGCACCGTAGGATGTGGTGAGCGCAGCGAACCGCATCAGGCAGCCGCGTCGATGCGGTTCGCTATCGCTCTGATGAAGCCCCTACCCTTCGGTAACCACATCCTACGCAGGGTGGCGATGGGAGGCTGTTTCACAGCAAGCGTGTAGGTCGGGTTAGTAACCCGGCCTACGGCAGCGCCTTGTCCAGAAACCCGCGCACGTTCTCCAGCAAGACCTTGTCGCGGCCCTCGAAGAAATGGTCGGCCTTGGGCACGACGATCTGCGCGGACTTCCCCTTCAAGCGCTTGCCGCGTTGGCCGGCCGCCTTCAACACCTGCGGCAGATCGTTTTCGCCGTACAAGTCCAGCACCGGGAACTCCAGTTTGCTGTAATCCAGCGCCTCTGACGCACCGATGGCCACCCAGGTCCGGATCGGCGCATCCGGCGTCTTCTCCAGATAGCGCGCGGTCATGCGGCTGCCCATGCTGTGGGATACCAACGCGATCTTCTTGTAGCCCTTGGCTTCCATGAACGCCACCGCCTGGGCGAGGCGCGCGGCCGCCTCGTCGAAGGTGGCGGGGTAATCCTCGCCCTTGGCATCCGCCTGCAATACCGGCATCTGCACTGACAGCGTGGCATAACCCAGTTCCGGCAGATTCTGCCGCAGCGGCCCGATCAGCCCCCAGTCCGGATGCACGCCCATGCCATGCACCACGATCACTCCGGCCTTGGCTTCCGGCGCCTCGGTATAGAGGGTGAGAAATTTGCGGCCGCTGTGCGGCCCCTTCAGCACTTCCAGCCAGACCGGATCGCCGGTCAGCACGGAGGGCAACACTTCGTCGGCCCATTTTTTCTCGCGCGCATAGTCGGAGGCGGCGGCGGCGGGCAGGGCGAGCAGCAGGGTGAATAGCAGAGCGAACAGGCGCATGGGAGTCTCCGGTAGCAAACGAAACGCGGTTCTATCCGTCAGCCGGGCAACAGGCCATAGGCCATTCGTACACCCAGCAGATACAGCAGGCCGGCGAAGACCCGCTTCAGCATCGCCACCGGCCAGGTGTGGGTCTTGTGCGCACCGAATGGCGCCGTCAGCCAACTGCCCGCCGCGATGGCCGCCAAGGCCGGCAGATAGACGAAACCCAGGTACCAGGCGGGCAGCCCGGTGATGCCGCGACCGGACAACATATAACCAAGCGCGCCGGAAACGGCGATGGGCAGGCCGATCGCCGCCGAGGTGCCGATGGCGACCTGCATGCGCACATTGCACCAGGTCAGGAACGGCACGGTCAGGGTGCCGCCGCCGATGCCTACCCAGCTCGACACCATGCCGATCACCCCACCCACCGCCGACATTCCCGGCAAACCCGGCAAGGTGCGCGCGGCTTTGGGGCGGAAGCCCAGGAGCATCTGGGTGGCGACATAGAACAGGAAACAGGTGAAAAACACCTTCAAGCCCCGGTCCGAGAACAGCGCGGCCAGCCAGACGCCGACCAGGGTTCCCAGCACGATGCCCGGCATGATGCGTCTGAATACGCTCCAGTCCACGGCGCCATGTGCGTGGTGCGCTTTCATGCTGGAAATCGAGGTGATGACGATGACCCCCAACGAAGTGCCCAGCGCCAGATGGATGTTGTAGGTCGCGGCAAACCCCTGTTCCAGAAAGGCCCAGGTCAGCACCGGCACCATGATCAGCCCGCCCCCCACCCCCAGCAATCCCGCCATGAACCCCGCCGCCAGCCCGAGGATGGAGTAGAGCAAAAGCCATTCCACGAGCATCAACCCAGCGTCTTCAGGATGAAATTCCACTCATCCGGGTCCACCGGCGTGATCGACAGGCGGTTGCCCTTGGCCAGGATGCGCAGGGTGGCCAGTTCCGGAGCGTTACGCATTTCGCCGATGGGCAGCAAACGGGTGTGCTTCACGTACTTCACCTCCACGTTGAACCAGCGCGGGTTCTCCTGAGTGGCCTTGGGGTCGAAATACTTGCCGCCCGCGTCGAACTGGGACGCATCCGGATAAGCCAGGGCACTGACCTCCGCCAGGCCGGCGATGCCTGGTTCCGCGCAAGTCGAGTGATAGAACAACACCCCATCGCCCACCCGCATCTGATCGCGCATGAAGTTGCGCGCCTGATAGTTGCGCACGCCAAACCAAGCCACATGCCCCTCGCGCGCGAGGTCGTCGATGCTGAATTCAGCGGGTTCGGATTTCATCAGCCAGAAACGCATAGCTATTCCTCGTTGTTCCTGAAATGTCCCGCAACCTGGCAGCCTGTCGGACTTTGGAATCACCGGCTGCAAACCGACCGCGCCGGCCCATTTTTCGCCACTTTCTTGGGCAATAGTTCGACTATTTCCCTGCGAAACTGGCAAAAACCAGCCTCGCTGGGGCCGCTTCTCGCTATCAACGACCAAAGTCCGACAGGCTGCCAGGCAGGTGCAGCAGCACCCGATCTTTGTACTGTTTGACTCGGGCGGCGATCTTGAACAGCGTAAGCATCACTGTCCTGGGCTGAGCCGTCGCCAGCGACGTGCCTTGCAACCCCAGGTGGCGCAGTTGCTGATGCAAGACGTACGCCCCCGCCGTCAGCAGCAGGCGCGCGAAGTTGGCGAGGAAGGTTGAAGCCGAGGTTCGATCGGCTTTCAGATCGCACTTCACTTGCTTGATCAAATTCTTGGCCTGGCCCCGTGCGCAGCAAGTAGGGCGGATGAGCCGGCGTCTTTTTGCCGGCGTTATCCGCCGCATGCCAAACATACGGCGGAAGGCGCGATAAGGCCGCTTTTCCGCCCTACGGCGCTAGCAGCGCATTTCGCCGCCGAGCAAAGTCGGCAGGTTGGCAACCCGAAATACTCTTTAAGTACTTGATTTGGCGCGGTCGGCGGGACTCGAACCCACGACCCTCGGCTTCGGAGGCCGATACTCTATCCATCTGAGCTACGACCGCGTTGTCTTGAACTGCTTTGAGACCAGAGGTCAGTTGTCTTCACGGGGCCGACGAGTCCGATTTCGCGGGCCAACCTCTTCCCGGTGAAGCAATGGCCGCGCAGGATAGCACAGCAACCTTTCAGTCGGCAGGGAGTTGCTCTTATAATCGCGCGGTTTCCCAACTTGAACAGGCTAAGCGTTCGCCATGTCCGATCACATCGAAATGACCAAAACCACGCCCAAGGATTTTTTGCTGGCTACGCTGGGCGGGTTGCTCGCACCCCTCATCGCAATTGTTCTAATCGTGATGCTGGTCATAGGAGTCCAGGCCGGCATGGGGACGCCGGATGCCGCTCCCATGGCTGACCAGGCGGTGCGTGAGCGTATTCAGTCCTTCGGCGTTTCCGTGGCGGTGGACCCCAACGCGCCGCGCGTCGATCGTTCCGGCGAGGTGGTTTATGCCGAGGTATGCGCCGGTTGTCATGAATCCGGCGCCCTGGCCGCGCCGAAGTTCAAGGAAAAAGCGGATTGGGCCAAACGCATTGGTTCCGGCTATGACACGTTGCTTGACCATGCGCTGAAGGGCTTCAACAAGATGCCGACACGCGGCGGCGACCCTGATTTATCCGACATGGAAGTGGCGCGCGCTATCGTGCACATGACCAATGCCGCCGGGGCGAATTTCCAGCCGACCCTGAAGAAGGAACCCGAGCCCAGCGCCGCTGATCTGGCACGCGGCAAGGTGGTTTATGCCGACAACTGCGCTTCCTGCCATGACACCGGTGTGACCGGCGCGCAGAAGTTGAACGACACCAAGGCCTGGGCGCCGCTGCTCAAGGAAGGCAAGGCGTATCTGTACAACGCGGCGATCAAAGGCAGCTTCGGTGGTCCGGCCAAAGGCGGCAACGAAAAATTGTCGGATGCCGACACCAGGGTGGCGGTGGATTACATGGTGGCCGAGGCGAATGTCGCCGCAAGCGCACCGGTCAAGGCTGCCGCGAAGTAACTGGTCATGGCCGATTGGCTGCCCCGTGTCCATGAAACGTAGGATGTGGTGAGCGATAGCGAACCGCATCAGGCAGCCGGGACGACGAGAGGTTGTTTCACAGTAAGCTTTTCCGGCATCCTCGAAAAACGCGGCCTGGAGTTTTCTCCCTCGCCGCGTTTTTCATGCGCGCCCGGCGTGGTCGTACGCTTGCGGATGCAAGCCCCACCGTAAGTTGAACACCGCGAACGAAGCGAAGCGTCAGATGTCCGCGCCAGTGGAGCCGGGTGTGATTCTGCCAGCGACACCGCGTCGGCTTCGACCGGCTCGACGTATCCCGATTCTCATGACCTCAACTTCTCAAACCGCCCGGTGCGGACTCGCATGCCGGGTGGTGTGGCATGGGGCGCAGTCTCGTTTGACTGCCCCCCATGCCGATTGCAGCAGGAAATCACTTGTCCATCGGACAGGTATTCATGCCCAGCAGCGGGTAGAACGGGCAGAACTTGAACAGGCCGGTAGCCAGGGGCACCACGCCGATCCACGCCCAGATCGGGCCACCCAGGGCCGCTGCCCAGATGATGAGCGACAGACCCACGGCGATGCGCAAAATACGATCGATACCACCAACATTCGCTTTCATGACAATCCTCCAGTAAATAACAAAGCTCCGCTCAGGGAGTGGCGGCAGAGTAGGTGCAGGTGACATTCTGCTCAGTGACTTTGGTTACATGAACGATTAAAAGGGCCCTGCGTGAGTGAACGATATTCAACATGGTGCAATGCACTATAAATTTCAGGTTTTCCCTGATTTATAGTGATTACACTACTACTTAAGCTATAAGGACAAAAAGATCAGGAACAGTGAGCGGCTTGCGGGCCGTTATTTTTTGGAGTCTTGAGAGATGAACATGGATGTGCTTGGCGTGGAATTCACATCAGAAATGAAACAGGTGCTTGATTGGGTGCCCGCGATGATCTGGGTGGCCGGTCCCGACGGCGATTGCCGTCATGTCAATCGCGCCTGGCTGGAATTCACCGGCCGCAAGCTGGACGACGCCCTGGATCGGGGGTGGCTGTCCATGATGCATCCAGAAGACGCCGCCGCCTGGCACGGTTTGGTTGCGGAAGCGATTCGCGGTGCCGCACCGTTCACGCTGGAATGTCGCCTGCGCCGTCGGGATGGGCGCTATCGCTGGCTGTTGAAGACAGGGCAGCCGATGTTTTCCGAGCAGGGCAAGTGCACCGGCTTCGTCGGCTATTGCACCGATGTCAGCACCCAGAAGCAGGCGCTGGAATCTCTCAATCAGGCCAGCGAGAAGCATCGCTCCGTGCTGGTCAATCTGCGTGAGGCGGTGAGTGTCATCGAGGATTTCCTGCACACCGATACACACAGCGCCAAAGCGCATCAGGACGACCGCCTGACCCCGCGTCAGCGTGAAATCCTGCATCTGATCGCGCGCGGTTACGCGACCCGTGAGATCGCCGCCCAGTTGCATGTCAGCGTGAAGACGGTAGAAAGCCATCGTGCCCAACTCATGCAGCGTCTCAATATCCATGACGTGGCGGGCCTGACGCGTTACGCCATTCGTACCGGCCTGGTGGCGTCGGACCTGTAGTGATCGGCCCGTAAACGGGCCTCCTACAGGCCGGCCATCCTCTGCTTGAGGGTGGCCGGCGCCAGCACCTCGATGCGCTCACGGCCCAGGCGCACGCTGCCTTCTTCCTCGAATTGCTTCAACAGGCGCGACACGATTTCGCGCACGCTGCCCAGTTCGTCCGCGACTACCTGATGCGAAACCGCGATAAGCGGGCCGCGTTGCAGCAGCCAGGCCGCCAGGCGCTGGTCCAGTTTGCGGAAGGCGATTTCTTCGACCAGTTGCATGAGGCCGGTCAGGCGTTCGGCGAACAGGTTGAAGGCCATTTCCCGGAACGGCGGATGCTCCGCCACCAGGCGCAGGATCAGCGCGCGTGGCAGTGCCAGGGCAGAGACGGCGGTTTCCGCGACGCCGGTGGCGGGGTAGGGGGCGCCACCGAGAAGACAACTCACCGTAACGATGCACAACTCACCCGGCTGCACGCTGTAGAGGCGGATTTCGCGCCCGTTCTCGGCGCGCTTGCTGACCTTGATGCGCCCCTCCAGCACCAGTGGCAGTGCCTGGCAGGCCATGCCGGCATCGAACAGCAGGGTGCCGGCCGGGGCGTTCAGATTCACCGCCTGCCGATCGATTTCAAGTGCCAGGGGCACGGGCAGTTCCGCAAGCGTGGGAAAGAGTCTGGCGGCTTCGGGGTTCATCCGAGATTGTCCATTAGCCATTTATCCACGAAATCGTAGGGTGCGCCGTGCGCACCATTAAGCGTAAATCGGTGCGCACGGCGCACTCTACGTTCCAATGAACCGTGCTTATCCGGTTAACACACCCACCCACTACCGGTAGTGACGTAGGTTGGGCAAAGCGAAGCGTGCCCAACGAACCGTCGCGCTGTTGGGCACGCTTCGCTTTGCCCAACCTACGGCGCTGCCGTGATGGCGGCTATCCGCGCCCTGCGGATGGCCTCGGGAATGGCTGCCGGCAGCACTTGCCGGGCGATGGCGCCGGCATCGACGCGGCGTGCCGCATTCAGGGTGGCCCGCAAATATTCGGCCTGGGGGTAGGGGCGCTCCCTATGTCCATCGCGGCCGTGAAAATCCGCAGCGCAGGCCGCCAGGAAATCCTCGAAACGTTCCGGCCGACGCAGGGCATCCGCCCGCTCCAGCAGTTCCAGCACGGTGGCCGGGCGCAGTTCCAGGGCGCGATGCGCGTTGCCATGATCGCGTGCCACCATGATGGCCAGGTCGCGGCATTCGAGCGGTGCCCGCAGGCGTTCGCAGAGCGCTTTCACCAAGTCCACGCCGCGCCCTTCGTGGCCGTGGTGTTTTGGCCAGAACTCGGGCGGGGTGGCGCCCTTGCCGAGATCATGCAGCAGCGCCGCCACGCGCGCCGGCAAGCTGAGCCCCTGGCGCGCGGCTGCGTCGATGACCTGCATGACGTGTTCGCCGGTGTCGATTTCCGGGTGATGCTGGGGCGGTTGCGGCACCCCGAACAGGCAGTCGACTTCCGGTAGCAGGCGGGCCAGGGCGCCGCACTCGCGCAGTACCCGGAACATGCGCGAAGGGGTGGCTTCCAGCAAGCCGCGCGACAATTCCTGCCAGACCCGTTCCGCCACCAGCGCATCGACTTCGCCGGCCGCCACCATCTGCCGCATCAGTGCCAGGGTTTCCGGCGCCAGCGTGAAATCAGGAAAGCGCGCGGCGAAGCGGGCGATGCGCAGGATGCGTACCGGGTCCTCCGCGAAGGCTTCCGAGACATGGCGGAACAGGCGCGCTTCCAGGTCGGCACGGCCGCCATAGGGGTCGATCAGACTGCCATCTTCGGCCATCGCTATCGCATTGATGGTGAGGTCGCGCCGCAGCAGATCCTGTTCCAGCGTCACCTCCGGGGCGGCATGCACCGCGAAGCCCTTGTAGCCGTGTGCGGTTTTCCGCTCGGTACGGGCCAGGGCGTATTCCTCGTGGCTGTCCGGGTGCAGGAAAACCGGGAAGTCTTTGCCCACGGGGCGGAAGCCGAGGGCGACCATATCTTCCGGCGTGGCGCCTACCACCACATGGTCGCGATCCTGCACCGGCAGGCCAAGCAGGCCATCGCGCACGGCGCCGCCGACGATGTAGGTGGTTAAGGGCATGGCATCAGGGCCACGCATGTGCCAATTCGTAGGTTGGGCAAAGCGCAGCGTGCCCAACAAACCGCCGCGATGTTGGGCACGCTGCGCTTTGCCCAACCTACGTTGCTCGCGGGAATGACGCTGTTCTCAGCGTCCCGCATGGGTACGGAAGCCCATATAGCTGCGCCGCGCGTCGGCTTCCTTGAGGTAGCCGATCACGCTTTCCAGGGGCGTGGGCGGGCCGAAAGGTTGGGCGCAGCCACCGGGTTGTTCACTGGGTTGTTCGCCGGGTTGTCCACCGGGTTGTCCACCGGGTTGTCCACCGAGGCAGACGTTGTCAGTGAGCATGGCGTAGTGGTTGTCACGGGTCATGAGCTTGGCGCCCGGCTTTAATTCCATCAGGCGCGCGAACCAGTACGACGCCGTTGCGCCCAGTGGCAGGATGCGTCGCCGCAATCCCAGGGTATTGGCGGTCAGGTTCACCAGTTCGGCCAGGGTGTAGACGGTGGGGCCGCACAGGTCGTAGCGCTGGCCGAAGGTTTCCGGACGCTCCAGGGCGTTGGCGAAGGCGCGCGCCACGTCACCCACAAATACCGGCTGGAAGCGGGCGGCAGCACCGGCCAGGGGCACGACCGGCGCCAGTTGCAGCAGGCCGGCAAACAGCGCCAGGAAACTATCGCCCGGCCCAAAAATCACGGAGGGCCGGAATACGGTGGTATCCAGGCCTGGCGCCCCCCGAACCAGCGCCTCGCCCGCGCTTTTCGATTGCTGATAGCGGCTTTTCGAAGCGGCCTCCGCGCCCAGTGCGCTCATGTGCAGGAGCCGTCGCACGCCACTTGCCGCGCAGGCGGCGATGACCTTGCGTGGTAGCTCGACATGGGCGTGCTGGAATCCGTCTGGACGGCTTTCGTGGAGGATGCCGACCAGATTGATCGCCGCATCCATGCCGGTAAACAGCGATTGCAGCGCGGCGGGGTCGTGGATGTCGGCTTCCACCACCTCCACGCCGGGCAGCACCAGCAGATGTTTGATCCGCGCGCGCCGCTGCGTCGCTACCACGACGCGATGACCGCGCGCGGCCAGGAGGGAAACCAGATGCGAGCCGACGAAACCGCCGCCGCCGAGGACACAGATGTTTTGCTTGGTCATGATTCCAGGTGCCTTGTCGATGGACGCGGAGGATTCTAAACGGGTGAAAAACAACTGTTTCCGGTTGCCTTGCCGGGGATCGCGGGCGTCCCGCCCCGAATGATGAAACCGGGCACCCCTGTAGCGCAGGCGTCCCGCCTGCATTCAGCGCCAGGTGCAGGCGGGACGCCTGCGCTACAAGGGCGAGCTTGTTTCACGTTACGGCTGCGGCGCGGCTTCGTCCGCAGGCAGCGGCTTGTTCGGGTTGCGCGCCAAGATGGTGCCCAGGCGATCTTTCAGGGGGCGTGCTTCGCCGCCGAAGCGGTTGCGGTAGAACATGGCGTTGGCCAGCACTTTCTTGACGTACTCGCGCGTCTCCGAGAAGGGAATGCTTTCCACATAGATGGCGCCTTCCAGCGCGGTTTCTGCCTGCCATTTGCGGGCGCGCCCCGGCCCGGCGTTGTAGCCGGCGGTCGCCAGGACCGGCGACTGGTCGAGCGAGTCGTAGATGTGTTTCAGGTAGTAGGTGCCGAAGCGGATATTGGTTTCCGGGTTATTCACCCCGGCGTGCGCTTTGCGGCCAAGGCCGAGTCGATTGGCAATCCATTTGGCGGTGGCGGGCATGATCTGCATCAGGCCGCTGGCGCCGACCCCGGAACGGGCATAGTCGACAAAACGCGATTCCTGACGCATCAGGCCGAATACCCAGGCTTCGTCGAGGCTGTTGTTGTGCGCATAGGCGGTGGCCAGGTCACGATAAGGGGCGATGTATCTGAGGTCGAAATCGTGTTCGCTGCGGGTTCTGTCGGCGCTGCTGATGGCGCGGTCATACCAGCCTTCGCGCCGCGCCAGTTCCGCCGCCGCCAGGATCTGGCGGTCGCTCATGCCACGCAGCGCCCAGTCCCACTCCCCGGTTGCGTTGCCCATGTCACCCAGGCGGCGCAGAAGCAAGGAGCGCTTCAGGCCGATATGCGCCTCGGCGGTTTTCAGGTCATCCGGCGTCACTTTGTATTCCACCGGCCGTTCTTCCAGGCGAGCGGGTAATTCCTCCTCCGCCAGCAGCCCGTAGTAATTGATTTCTTGCGAGAGCTTGGCAAATAGCACATTGGCCGGGTAGTTCGCGTTCATCGCCTTCAGCGCGCGCGCCTTCCAGTAGCGCCAGACCGGTTCATTGCGCAGGGCCTCCGGCATCGCCTCGATGCTGTTGTAGACGTCCAGCCATTTGCCGCCGCGCAGGCTGGCGCGGGTTTTCCACAACAGTTGCGCTTCGCTTTGCGGCGTGCCCGCGCGCGTGAACCAGGCCAGGGCTCGGGGGTCATGGCTGCGCGCGGCGTGCAGGCCGATCTGGCCCCAGCCGTAACGCTGCTCGGCTTCCGGGAATTTGGTTTGCTGGGTCTCCCAGACACGGGCGGCGGTTTCCGGCGCCTTCTTCGCGATCTGGGTAAGCGCATAGAGCGCGGCTTCATGCTGGCCGGCGGTGTTCACGGCACCGTCCAGAAAGCGCTCCGGGTCGCGTTGGGCGCGGGCCAGAGCATCGTCTTCCATCGCCAGGTCCGCGCCCAGGCGCGCATTCATCTCACGCGCCAGACGCAGGTTGTTGTCATCCAGCGCCAGGCGCAGACGCGCCAGACGATCCTCCGTGGTCAGCGTGCCGGATTCGGCCAGGGCGCTGAACAGCGGGTCACAACTGGAAGGCAGGTCGCGCGCGGTGCGCCAGAGCGCCACGCCTTCCGCTTCCACTTTCCCACCTTCGGCGAGGCGGCTGCGCAGGTTGAAACACTGCAATTCCTGGTCGGGCCGCGAGTGTGACAAAAGCATGGCCTGGTATTGCAGGCGAAATTCGGCCCAATTTTCGGCGCGCCCATACTGGCGCGCCAAATCGTTACGCAGGCGATCGGATAGCGGGGTATCGGGATTCTCGTCGATGAACTTCCGCAGCGCGACGTTGCCGGGTGTGTTGGCTTTCAGACGCCAGAAGCGCAGATAGGGCGCTAACGGGTAACTCTCGGGGATCTTGTCCGCGTATTTGAAAAAGCGCTCGAATTTCCCCTTCTGGTAAGCCTCGCGTGCGGCCTGGAAGTCGCTATCCACGGAGGCCTGGGCGGACAGGGAGAAAAACAGCAGGGTGATCAGTAAACGCACGCGGGATAAGGGACGGGTTTTATGAAGGGCGCACTCTAGCAGGTTGCCGGTGGACGCGGCCCGGTAGCGCCGGCTTGATGAAGCCCCTCCTTCGCTATCCAGCCGGCGCTACCGATCAAACCAGCCGCATATTCACCGGGATGCGCCTGGCTCCGAACGGTTGCCCGAAAGCCTGGAAGCGCCCGGCGATGGGGGTGGCGCAGTGCGGGCAGCGGCCGTCTGCCGTGAGGCGGTAGTCGTTGAACTCGTACCAGTCACGCACGATCAGGGGGGCGTGGCAGCCGGGGCACCAGGTGGTGCCGCCATCGGCGTCGTGGACGTTGCCGGTGTAGACGTAGTGCAGGCCGACTGCCTGGGCGATGCGGCGGGCGCGGCTGAGGGTGGCGGCGGAGGTGGGTGGCAGATCGTTGAGTTTCCAGTCCGGGTGGAAGGCGGTGAAATGCAGCGGCACATCCGGGCCGAGTTCCTTGCCCACCCATTCCGAGAGTTGCCGCAATTCTTCGTCGGAGTCGTTGAGGCCGGGAATGAGCAGGGTGGTGATCTCGAACCAGACACTGGTCTCGCGTTTCAGGTAGATCAGGGCGTCGAGCACCGGTTGCAGATGGCCACCACATTGCTTGACGTAGAAGGCATCGGTAAAGCCTTTCAGATCGACATTGGCGGCGTCCATCTTCGCGTAGAACTCGACCGCCGCATCGTGATGGAGGTAGCCGGCGGTGACGGCCACGCTCTGGATGCCGAGGGCGTGACAGGCGTCGGCCGTGTCGAGCGCGTATTCGGCGAAGATCACCGGGTCGTTGTAGGTGTAGGCCACGCTCTTGCAGCCCAGTTGTTGCGCCACCTGGGCAATCTTGCCGGGGCTGGCGGCGTCCATCAGGCGGTCCATGTCGCGCGATTTGGAAATGTCCCAGTTCTGGCAGAACTTGCATGCCAGGTTGCAGCCGGCGGTGCCGAAGGAAAGCACCGAGGTGCCGGGGTAGAAGTGGTTGAGCGGCTTCTTCTCGATGGGGTCGACGCAGAAGCCGGAACTGCGGCCGTAGGTGGTGAGCGCCATCCTGCCGGCTTCCATCTTGCGCACGAAGCAGGCACCGCGCTGGCCTTCGTGCAACTTGCAGTCACGCGGACAGAGATCGCACTGGATGCGGCCGTCATCGAGGGCGTGCCACCAGCGCGCGGGGTGGCTGGTTTCGGGGGCGTTCATGCCAGGTCTTCCTTGAATTTCTCCACCCCATAGCGGGACAGCCGCACATCCTTGGCCCAGAAATCGCCACTCAAGCCGGCTTTCTGTTTCAGGTGGGACAGGAACTGGCGCGGGTCCGGCAATTGTTCCCATACCTGCGGCAGGAAGGTGGAACGGTGGTAACTGAGGTGGTAACCCTGTTCCAGGATTACGCCATCCACGCCGGGGCGCAGTTGCGCCAGCGCATCGTCTTCATCCGTGAAGGTCATGGGGGTGGCCGGAGTGAGCACGGAGACTTCCACCCGTACCCTGGGCAATTCCACCTGGGCAAGAGGCGGAAAGCGCGGATCGCGGAAGGCGGCGGCACGGGCGTTCTGTTCCAGATCCTCGCCCAGCGGCCGATGCGCCTCCAACGACCCGATGCAGCCGCGCAGACGCCCCGCCTCGGTGAGGGTGACAAACACCGCGCCGGAAGCCTTCAGCCAGTCGGGATACGGCGGGGCAGCGATGGATCGGTCGAATTCACGCGTGATGGCGGCGCGCGCCAGGGTGGTCAGCAGACGGCCTTGTTCTTCACTGAACATGCGGGTTCTCCAAAGACGCTTCGGTGAAAGCAATCGCGGCATAGCCGACCACGCGGTTACGGTCGCCGGCGGTATCGCCGGAATTGCGCAAATCGAGTAGATGCGGCACCAGACTGCGCTTGTGTGCCGCCAGCAGCAGGCCATTGATCGGATGGCAGCCACAAGCCTGCTCGCCGACCAGATGGCCGTTGCACCGGAGGATTTCATGGACGGTGGCGCGATCCACATGCTGGGCCTGGTCGTAGGGCAGGAAATGCGAGAGATCGGAACTCACCACGATCAAGGTTTCCGCTCCTCCCCAAAGCACCTCCAGCACCTCGGCCACCGCATTCGGGCCGGCGCCGCCCACGGCCAGGGGAACCAGGGTGAAATCGTCGAGCACGCTTTGCAGGAAGGGGAGTTGCACTTCCAGGGAATGCTCCTGTGCGTGGGCGGCGGGATGCACCTGAACCTGATCCAGACCATCTATGGCCGCAATGGCGTCCTGATCCAGCAACACGCGTCCCAGTGGCGTCTCGAACGCCTCCACCCCGGGCAGCGCCAAGCCGGGCGTCCATACGCGGTGAACCGGCCCCAGCAGAACCACCCGTTTGATGCTTGCCCGCAGCGGCCGCAACAAGGCATAGGCGCTGGCGGCGATGGCGCCGGAGTAAATGTAGCCGGCATGCGGCGCGATCAACGCCTTCGGCCGCAACGGCGGCGGCTGCGCCTCGGCGAGAAAAGCCCGCAGCATGGTGGACAACTCGCTGGGGTCATCGGGATAGAACGTGCCGGCGACGGCAGGCGGGCGGACGGATTGCATGATGGTCTCCAAATGGCTTGCACTTAGAATTTAGGGTAACCCCACCCGCATACAAGACCAATGCCCCGCCACTTTGCCCTTTTGCCCGCCGCCGGCGTCGGTGCCCGCATGGGTGCCGGCCATCCCAAGCAATATCTGGATATTCACGGCCGCCCCATGATCTGGCACAGCCTCCGCGCCTTCGAGCGGCACCCCGCCATCGACCAGGTTTATGTGGTGCTGTCGGCGGCAGATGGCTGGTGGGCGGATTACGACTGGTCGGCGTTCGCCAAATTGACGGTATTGCGCTGTGGCGGCGCCACCCGGGCCGAAAGTGTGGCCAACGGCCTGCGCGCGATGGCGGGCGAGGTCGGCGCGGAGGATTGGGTTTTGGTCCACGACGCCGCCCGCCCTTGCCTCTCGCCTGTGCTGCTCGACAAGCTCCTGGCGGAACTGGCCGGCGATGCAGTCGGCGGCATCCTCGCCGCACCCGTGGCCGATACCCTGAAACGCGCGAACGAGGGCCAGCGCATCCAGGAAACCGTCTCGCGGGAAGAACTCTGGGCCGCGCAAACCCCGCAGATGTTCCGCCACGCCCTGTTGTTGCAAGCCCTGGAACAGGCCGGCACCGCCGTCACCGACGAAGCCTCCGCCCTGGAATATCTCGGCCTCTCGCCGCGCCTGGTGGAAAGCGACCTCACCAACCTGAAAGTGACTTATCCGCGCGATCTGGAAGTGGCCGCGTGGTTGCTGGGTGGGTAAGTAGCGCCGGCTTCCAGCCGGCATGCCGGCTGGAAGCCGGCGCTACAAGCCCGCCCGGAAATCCGCCAGCGCCTGCTCGATCTCCTCCCGCGTATTCATCACGAACGGCCCGTATTGCACGATAGGTTCATGCAGCGGCCGGCCGGCCACCAGAATGAAGCGGGTGCCACTCGCGCCTGCCTGCATGGCGACCACATCACCCGTGCCGAGCACAGCCAGGGTATGTGTCGGCAGGGGGGTGTCCGCTACCCGCGCATCGCCCTCGAACACATAGATGAAGGCGTTGTGTGCCACCGGTAGAACCTGCTCGAAACGCGCGCCAGGCGCCAGGCCGACATCCAGATACAGCACCTCGGTATGCGGATCGCGCACGGCACCCAGCACCCCGGAGTGCTCGCCCGCCAGCACCCGTACTCGGACATCGCCGTCGGCCACTTCTGGAATCTCCGCCGCCGCGAACTCCTGATAAGCGGGTGCTGCCATCTTCTCGCTGGCCGGCAGGTTGATCCAGAGCTGGAAGCCGCGCATCCGCCCCTCGCTCTGGCGCGGCATCTCCGAATGAATCACCCCACTGGCCGCCTTCATCCACTGCGCGCCGCCGGATTTCAGATCGCCCTGGTTGCCCATGCTGTCACGGTGTTCCATGTGGCCGTCGAGCATGTAAGTGAAGGTGATGAAGCCACGATGCGGATGTTCCGGAAAACCGGCGATGTACTCGTCCGGATCATCGCTGCCGAAGTGATCCAGCATCAGAAACGGGTCGAGATTCCGCAGCGCCGGCGTACCGATAGCGCGATGCACTGTCACCCCGGCGCCTTCGGAAACCGCCAGGGTGGGGACGAGTTGCTGGATGGCTCGGGTAGGCATGGCAAGCTCCTTGTAGGGTTTGTGATGTTTCTGACCGTCCCCGGAGCTTGGCGCTATGCCGTTTCCAGTGGAAGTTGACGCCATGTACCGCCTGGTGGGTGATCTGAACCCAGATTGTCCATTAGCCAGAGGCCCACCTGTAGCGCAGGCGTCCCGCCTGCTTCGTCCTTCCGATCACGCCTGCGCTACAGGCCTACTTTGGCTAATGGACAATCTCGAATGAACGCCGTGGAAATCGCGCCCGGCTACTTGCCTGGCCCGCGGCCGACCTGTCAACTTCCACAGCAAACGGCCTGGTGCCGTTGATGTAATTCGGAGTGGGTAACACGTTGCCGTAGGAGCGGGCTTGCCCGCGATAACCCGCCGCAAATCGCGGGCAAGCCCGCCCCCACGACCACCGTAGCGTGCGCTGTGCGCACGATCTTTGTCCTGCGGGGCAACGCGGTATCCCTTGGGACAAGTCCAATCGTGCGCGCGGCGCACGCTACATCGCTGGCGTGCCCGCCGGCCCTGCGTGTTACCCACTCCGAATCACATAGAGCCGAACCGTTAGATGCCGGTCCTTACCCGATCAGGCTTGGCGACGGTTAATAAGTGATTGAACAACAGTGACAACCTCTTGGCTAAAACCATTCAATTCAGTTTCGCTTAGCAAGCCGCAGCCATAAATAGAAACAATCTGCATTAAAGCGGTTGACCGACGAAGATCGTTGAATGTTTCCGCAAGCTCTTTGTCTCTACGCGCGATGATTTTATAAATATCGAGATAACGTTGATGAAAACTTTGTGAGTCATCCGTATTAACGCTTTCTAGTTCGAACGTAATCGTTTAGACCCCACCTCAAGTCAATCCTCTCAACTTAAGCAATCCCCCCTCAAGTGGTTGATTTGTATCCATGTTTCCGATGCGGTATTGTGGACCCCGTTTTCAAGACACCAGATTAAGCTGCGTGATGGCATAAGGAACGAAAAGTGATGAGCGAAGCGAAGAAGCGGAAGGTGCATGTGCCCGAGTTCAAGGCCAAGGTGGGCCTGGAAGCCCTACGGGGG
>JAUYFG010000077.1 GCA_030690985.1 Pseudomonadota bacterium | reverse complement strand
GGGACTTCAGCAGCAAGGACGGATCGGGGAAGGGGGCGCTCGCCATCCCCTTCTTATACCGTTCAGCATGGCGCTTGTCCAGCAACCTCGCTTAACCCGTTGTGTCACTTATGGATTTGGGATGGGGCAAATTAGCCCTGGTGACCGGGTGCTGTTGCTGGTCAAGGGCGCGCCCGATGTGCTGCTGACGCATTGCAGCCGTTGGGCGGGGCCGGACGGCGAGGCCGTTCTCGATGCCGCCGCGCGCGCGGCGTTGCTGGCGGAAAACGAACGCCTCGCCGCGCGCGCCTTCCGCGTCCTGGCGGTGGCTTCCCGCACCCTCCCGGCGCGCGACTTCGATCCCGGTGGCGATCTGTTCGCCTGGGTGGCGGAACTCGTATTTCAGGGTCTGGCCGGCATCCAGGACCCGCCCCGGCCCGAGGCGAAGGCGGCCATCGCCCTGTGCCGCCAGGCCGGCATCCAGGTCAAGATGATTACCGGCGACCACAAGATCACCGCGACGGCCATCGCCCACGAGTTGGGGTTGATCGGCGAGGGGCTGAACAGTGAGGTGATGAGCGGCACGGAACTGGATGCGGTGAGCGCCCATGAGCTTGCCGAAACCATCGAGCGGGTCGCGGTGTTCGCTCGCGTGGCGCCCGAGCACAAGGTCAAGATCGTGGCGGCGCTTCAGGCGCGGGGCCATGTCGTGGCGATGACCGGCGACGGGGTGAACGACGCGCCCGCGCTGAAGACCGCCGACATCGGTGTGGCCATGGGCATCACCGGCACGGAAGTGACCCGGGAAGCGGCGGCGATGGTGCTCGCCGACGACAACTTCGCCACCATCGTGCGGGCGGTGCGGGAAGGCCGCACCATCTTCGAGAACATCATCAAGTTTGTGCGCTTCCAGCTTTCCACCAAGATCGGCGCCATCCTCCCCGTCTCCACCGCCACGTTCATGGGCCTGCCGGCGCCCTTCACCGCGATTCAGATTCTCTGGATCAACATCATCATGGATGGCCCGCCGGCGATGACCCTGGGCGTCGATCCGCCGCGCACCGGGGTCATGGACGCGTCCCCGCGCGCGCCGGGCGGGGCCATCCTGTCCGGCCCGCGCATCACCCGCCTGGTCCAGTACGGCCTGACCATGGCGGTCGGCACCCTGGGCGTGTTCTGGTGGGCGTTGCAAACGGGGGACGAGGGGAGGGCATTGACCCTGGCTTTCACCACCTTCGTGCTGTTCCAGTTCTTCAACGTCATGAACGCCCGCAATGAGCACGGCAGCGCTTTCAACCGCCAATTGTTCGCCAACGGCAAGCTTTGGCTGGCCCTGGCCGCCGTCCTCGTGTTGCAGGCGGTGGCAGTGCACTGGGGGCCGGCCCAGGCGATCTTCCATACCGTGGATTTGAGCCTGAGTGACTGGCTGCTGGCCTGGCTCACCGCCGCCGGCGTGTTGCTGCTGGAAGAGACGCGCAAACTGGCGCTGCGCCGGCGTCGCTGATCCGGGCTCCGGGAAGGTTGTCCCCAACCGCCTCAGTCTGCGTAGGTTGGGCAAAGCGAAGCGTGCCCAACATTGCGACGGGTTGTTGGGCACGCTGCGCTTTGCCCAACCTACGCTTCTACTGATACGGATACATGGAAGGTGGCCCCCAATATTCGATGAAGGGCCGTAGGATGTGGTGAGCGTAGCGAACCGCATCCTACTGGGCTGGTGCTGCGCCGGCATCGCTGATCCGGGCTCCGGGAAGGTTGCCCCCAACCGCCTCAGTCTGCGTAGGTTGGGCAAAGCGAAGCGTGCCCAACATTGCGACGGGTTGTTGGGCACGCTGCGCTTTGCCCAACCTACGCTTCCACTGATACGGATACATGGAAGGTGGCCCCCAAGATTCGATGAAGGAGAAAAATGCATGAACAGCATCCACCGCATCGTCGTCGCCAACGCGGCGGATTGCGACGTGCTGGTGCTGCCCCCTTCCCGCCACCGAGGCCGGTAGGCGGCGCTGTCATGCAAGCAATCGCAGGGTGATTTCATGGTATTTATCCCGGTCATGCAGAAGCGCACCCACCTCGCCGCCCGGAGACTCACATGTACGACCTGACTTGCCACGCGGACACGCCCGTGCCGTGGCTTCGGGGCATCCAGGCAAGCGCCGAGTCGACCGCTGCGGGACTGTCCATTCGCTACCTGATCGACGCCGATCAGGCGCGTCTTGCCATCCCGGAAACCACAGCGCCGGAACGAGTCGATGGCCTCTGGCGCCACACCTGCCTCGAAGTCTTTGTCATGGGCGCGGACGCACCCGCCTATCGGGAATTCAATTTCTCCCCCTCGGGTGACTGGCAGGCCTACGGCTTCCACACCTATCGCCAGGGCGGGCCACTGGCGCAGGCGACCGCCCCGCGCATCGAACGCGCCACGGAAGCTGAACTCAACCTGCACGCCTTCCTGCCGACGCAAAACCTGCCATTGGGGCCGCGTTTGCGCCTCGGCCTGTCCGCCGTCATCGAGGCGGCGGATGGCTCACTTTCCTACTGGGCCTTGCGCCACCCGCCCGGCCGCCCCGATTTCCACCATTCCGATTGCTTCGCCCTGGAGCTTGCACACCCATGAAATTCGGCCTCGACCGTTTCCTGGCCGACCCCACCCTGCGGCAACCCCTGCGCGGCCGCCGCGTCGCCCTCCTGGCGCACCCCGCCTCGGTGACTGAAGACCTCACCCATGCCTTCGACGCCCTCGCCGCCCTGCCCGACCTCAAGCTCACCGCCGCCTTCGGCCCGCAGCACGGCCTGCGTGGCGACAAGCAGGACAACATGATGGAGTCGCCCGATTTCCTCGATCCCGTCCACGGCATCCCGGTGTTCAGCCTCTATGGCGAAGTGCGCCGTCCCACCCCGGCGATGCTGGATACCTTCGACGTGCTGCTGGTCGACCTGCAAGACCTCGGCTGCCGCATCTACACCTTCATCACCACCCTGCGTTATGTGCTGGAAGCGGCGGCGAGTGCCGGGAAAAGCGTCTGGGTGCTGGACCGGCCGAATCCCGCCGGCCGCCCGGTCGAAGGGCTGAGCCTGCGCCCCGGCTGGGAGAGTTTCGTCGGCGCCGGCCCCATGCCCATGCGCCACGGCCTCACCCTGGGCGAAATGGGGCACTGGTTCATCCGCACGCTGCAACTGGACGTGGATTACCGGGTAATCGAAATGCACGGCTGGCAGCCCGATGCCGCGCCCGGCCACGGCTGGCCGCTGGGTGAACGCACCTGGATCAACCCCAGCCCCAACGCCGCCAACCTGTCGATGGCGCGTGCCTACGCCGGCACCGTGCTGCTGGAAGGCACCACCTTGTCGGAAGGGCGCGGCACCACGCGGCCGCTGGAATTGTTCGGTGCCCCCGATCTCGACGCTCCCGCCCTGATCGCCACCATGCGCGCCCTGGCGCCGCACTGGCTGCAAGGCTGCCGGCTACGCGAATGCTGGTTCGAGCCGACTTTCCACAAGCACGCCGGCAAACTCTGCGCCGGGGTGCAGATCCACGTCGAGGATGCCCACTACGACCACGCCGCCTTCCGCCCCTGGCGCCTGCAAGCCCTCGCCTTCAAGGCCCTGCGGCAACTCCAGCCCGACTACCCGCTGTGGCGCGATTTCCCCTACGAATACGAACACGCCCGCCTCGCCATCGACCTGATCAATGGCGGCGAAGCGCTGCGGCTCTGGGTGGATGACCTCGCCACCACACCGGACGCCCTGGACGCCCTGAGCGAAATCGACGAAGCGGCCTGGCTGGAGGAGCGGGAAGCGCTGCTGCTCTACCGTTGAGGGGCGCTGTAGCGCCGGCATCCCCGGATCACGTCCGGGGCAGGCTCTTGCCGGCGTCTTTTCAAACACCACAGCCTACGCGGGCTACCGGTAGCAGGTGTCTGTGACAACCGGACAGGCGAGGTAGGCCTTGACCATTTCCGGCTCTCGGGTCAGCTCCTGTTCCCGGTCCTTCACGTCGCGCTGGCCGAATTGCGGCTGGAAGTTGGAGGCGAATTTGATGCCGTAGGGCGGGTCGAGGTAAGTAAGTGCGCATAACCGTTTTGAATCCGTCATTCCCGAGTGCTTTTATCGGGAATGACGACCCAAGCTGGTTTCACGGTTCTACTTAGACCATCTGCACCTTGCCCGCGAGGTCTGCGCGCCGGGCCAGGCTGGCCATGACCTGGAGCGAATCGCCGAGAATCATGCGGTTCCAGCCCCGCCGGCGGGATGTTCTTGCGCTTGGCCGGATACTTGATCGAAACAATGGAATCGCCCGCGTTCGGGACGACGGGATCGGTTTTGCGGGCCATGCCGGCTTCCCTGTGACGGGTTATGGTGTGACGGAGCATCGCCGGAACGATGACGCTTATTCAGGCTGCTCCGGCCATCGCCTGGCGGTATGAATGACGGCGAAGATTTCCACCGCGTTCTCGGTCACCCGATAGGCGGCGTAGTGGCGTAGGTTGGGCGTCGCTGCGCGTGCCCAACGAACCGTCGCGATGTTGGGCACGCGCAGCGACGCCCAACCTACGGCGCTGTTTGATGGGGCTGGCACCAAAGCTGGCTCCGTACGCCCCCAAACCTAAGCCGGCGAAGCCGGAA
>JAUYFG010000076.1 GCA_030690985.1 Pseudomonadota bacterium | reverse complement strand
GCGTCCCCGCCGCCCCGAATGATGAAACCGGACGCCACCGTAGCGCAGGCGTCCTCGCCTGCTCGTGGCGCTGAATGCAGGCGGGACGCCTGCGCTACAAGGGCGAGCCTGTTTCACGCTAACCCGACCTACGAATTGAACGAATCTGGAGATGAATCATGATTCACCGCACTGAACACGGCGTCAGCCGCGCCAGCCGACTGCTGCTCTGGGCGAGCATCACCACGGTCGCCGGCTTCCTGATCTGGGCCAATTGGGCGGAGCTGGACACCATCACCCGCGCCACCGGCCAGGTCATCGTCAGCTCGCGCAACCAGGTGATTCAGACGCCTGACGGCGGCGTCCTGGAAAGCATGCTGGTGCGGGAAGGCGATAAGGTGAAACGCGGCCAGGTGCTGTTTCGTTTCGACCAGACCCGCGCCGGCGCCGGCCATCAGGAAAGCCTGGCCAAGGCGGCCGCGCTGCGGGCAGCGGTGGCCCGCTTGCAGGCCGAGGTATTCGGCGGCGAGCCGCGCTTCAAAGGACTCTCCGGCTTCCCCGAATTGCAGGCCAACCAGCGCGCACTGTTCAATCGCCGCCAGGCCGCCATTCAGGAAGAGGTCGCCGCGCTGGAGCGCTCGCTCGCGCTGGTGAAAAGCGAACTCGACATGAACCTGCCGCTACAGAAGAGCGGCGACGTCAGCCGCGCCGAAATACTCAAGTTGCAGCGCCAGGTGGCGGACGTTCAAGGCCAGATCACCAATCGCCGCAACAAGTATTTCCAGGATGCCCAGGCCGACTTGGCGAAGGCGCAGGAAGAGCTGGAATCGGTGGAACAGGTGCTCACCCAGCGCCGCGAACAACTGGCCTACACCGAGGTACGCGCGCCGATGGATGGCGTGGTGCGCAACGTGCGCCTCACCACGCAAGGCGGGGTCGCCAAGCCGGGCGATGAAATCCTGCAAATCGTGCCAATGGAAGATGACCTCATCGTCGAAGCCAAAGTGCGCCCGGCCGACATCGCCTTCATCAAGCCCGGGCTGCCCGCCACAGTGAAATTCGATGCCTACGACTACTCCATATACGGCTCTTTACGGGGCACGGTGAGCTATATCAGCGCCGATACCCTGAATGAGGAAACGCGCGCCGGCGACATGCCTTATTACCGGGTGCAGGTAAAAACCCAAGACCGCAATCTGTCCAGCCGCAAGAATGAGCGCATCGACATTCAGCCCGGCATGACCGCCACCGTGGAAATCAAGACCGGCCGCCAGACGGTGTTGCGCTATCTCACTAAACCCATCACGAAAACCCTGGACGAATCGCTCGGGGAACGCTGATTAAATCCACCCGCCCCAGGAACAAGTAGCCCGGATGGAGCGATAGCGGAAGTGGGGTATCCATACAAATGCGGTTAGTTACCAACTCCCCACATCTGGGGCGTTTTCGGCACGTAAGCTTACAAATTCAACCAAGTAGGGTGGATAAGCGAAGCGCATCCACCACTTGGCGCGGATTCGGCGGATGCGCTTCGCTTATCCACCCTACATAACTACGCCCCATTTTCCATCGCCGCATTTGTATGGATACCCCACTAGCGGAATCCGGGGAGCGCACCACGAAATTCCCCGGATTCCGCTGATGAAGCCCCTAAGCGAAGGACTGATAAAGCCCCTAAGCGAAGGACTAAGCCGCCAAAAGACGGCGGCCAAGTCCCTGCTTATAAGCCACCAAAAAACGGTGGCCAAATCCCTGCTTATGCGCTGCATCCGGGCTACGGCACTTCCGTCATTCCGGTTCCCGTTTTCACGGGAATGACGACCAAAGTGGTTTCGCGATTCTACTTATTGCATGGCGTTGGATTTAATTTCCGCTTCCCCTCGCCTTTTCTTTCCATTACTATCCGGCCGCCCCATTGACATGGGGAATTCACTCACACTCAAGGAGCCAACATGGCGTCTTATCAGGAATTGATGGCCCAGATCGAGGGCCTGAAGCGTCAAGCGGATGATGCCCGCAAACAGGAAATGGCCGGCGCCATTGCCGAAATCAAACGCATCATGGCCGAATTCGGCATCGATCCCAGCGACCTGTTCCCCACTCGTGGCGGCAAAATCAAGCGTGCCGGCTCCGGCATTGTGAAGTACCGCGACCCGCTGAGTGGCCAAGGCTGGTCTGGTCGTGGCCGCCGTCCCGGCTGGGTCGGCGCGCTCGAAGCCCAGGGCAAGAGCATCGAGGATTGCCTCGTAGCTTGATCGGGCAACAGCACCGATAAAACCCTCGGGCATTACCCGAGGGTTTTTTTATGCGGGGTATCCGGATAAATGCGGCGATCTAGCGCGTAGGTTTGGCTGACGCCAGGAAGCCCAACATTCACCGTGACATGAGCCACCCCGTAGGTTGGGCAAAGCGAAGCGTGCCCAACATTCCACGCGCAAAACGTTGGGCACGCTTCGCTTTGCCCAACCTACGTAGCGCCGCATTTATCCGGATACCCCGCTTTTTTATTACCCTCAAGCAAACTGCATTTAAGTAAAACCGCGAAAGCGGGAATTCAGCCCCGTAGCCCGGATGCAGCGCATAAGCAGGGACTTGGCCGCCGTCTTTTGGCGGCTTATAAGCAGGGACTTGGCCGCCGTCTTTTGGCGGCTTATAAGCAGGGACTTGGCCGCCGTCTTTTGGCGGCTTAGTCCTTCGCTTAGGGGCTTTATCAGTCCTTCGCTTAGGGGCTTCATCAGCGAAATCCGGGGAGGAAGGTGGCCACGTAAGCGCCCGGATTCCGCTGCTAATCAAACCTGGTAATGACTCCTTCGTGCGCAATCCAGCAGCCCATTGGGACATCTTCTGCAGCGTCATCGACAACTATGGCGACATAGGCGTGACCTGGCGCCTGGCCCGGCAATTGGCGACGGAATACGCCATTTCCGTGCGCCTCTGGGTGGATGACCTGGCCGCATTCCGCCATATTTACCCGGAAGTGAATGCCACCGCCGCGACCCAGTTTCTCCAGGGTGTCGAAATCCGCCACTGGACCACACCGCTGCCAGCGACAGAACCAGGCAGCGTGGTTATCGAAGCACTGGCCTGCAATTTACCGGATTCATTCATCCACGCCATGGCGGAGAAATCGCCGTCGCCGGTATGGATAAACCTGGAATATCTGAGCGCGGAAAATTGGGTGCAGGGGGTACACGGCCTGCCTTCGCCGCATCCACGCTTGCCGCTCACGAAACATTTCTTCATGCCCGGTTACCTTGCGAAAACCGGCGGCCTCACCCGTGAGGCGCAGCTTTATCACGCACGCGACGCATTCCAGGGCGATATCAATGCGCAATCCCGCTTCTGGGCAGAGATAGGATTGCCGAATAACCATGCGCTGCATTTGCGCCGGCATTTGCGTATTTCTTTATTCAGTTATGAATCCGCTTCACTTGCCGGTCTGCTGGCGGCTTGCAGCCAGGGGCCTCAGCCGATTGATCTGGTGGTCCCGCTGGGCAAAGCCGTGCCGCAAATCGCCACCTGGTTTGCTGCAACCCATGCCCAGGCCGGTGACCACTGGCAGCGCGGCAACCTGAATGTGCATGTCCTGCCGATGCTGTCGCAGGACGACTACGACCGCCTGCTCTGGGCCTGCGATTGCAACTTCGTGCGTGGCGAGGATTCCTTCGTCCGTGCCCAGTTCGCCGCCCGTCCCCTGATCTGGCAGGCCTATCGCCAGGAAGAAGGCGCGCATCTGGACAAGCTCGCCGCCTTTCTCGATCTCTACTGCGCGGATCTGCCACCCGCCGGCGCCAGCCTGGTGCGTGAAATGTGGCAAGCCTGGAACCGGGAAGAAGACATCCACGCACTTTGGCCAGCCTGGATCGCGGCCTTGCCGGTGCTCTCGGAACATGCGCGCGCCTGGGCCACACATCTCGCGGAGCAAACCGACCTTGCTGCAAATTTGGTGGAATTTAGTGGAGGCGCAACAACCGGCAGCGAAACCCTGCGTAGAAACCCTGCGTAGGATGTGGTGAGCGCTAGCTAACCGCATCAATTTGGTACGCGCTCCCAGATGCGGTTCGCTAGCGCTCACCACATCCTACGGTGCCTACGGTGCCACGGTGCCAAGTCGTTGTTTCATGGCATGGGGCGCCATGTCGAGTTACAGCGCAGCAGGTGTCGGTCAGGTTGCCACGAGTGATTGAGAAGTTACGAAATTCATCAACAAGTTGTTAAAATCGCGGGCTTTTTAGCCCCCCAGGATGCTCTCCCCATGAAAACCGCTCAAGAACTCCGCGCCGGCAACGTAATCATGGTCGGCAACGACCCGCTGGTCGTGCAGAAAGCCGAATTCCAGAAATCCGGCCGCAACTCCTCCGTGGTCAAGATGAAATTCAAGAACCTGCTCACCGGCAGCGGCAGCGAAACCGTCTACAAGGCCGACGAGAAGTTCGAAACGGTGAATCTGGAGCGTAAGGACTGCACCTACTCCTACTTCGCCGACCCCATGTATGTGTTCATGGACACCGAGTACAACCAGTACGAAATCGAAGCCGACAACATGTCCGACGCCCTGCCCTATCTGGAAGACGGCATGCCGCTGGAAGTGGTGTTTTACGAAGGCAAGGCTATCTCGGTGAACCTGCCCAGCTCCGTCGTGCGTGAAGTGGAATACACCGAACCCGCGGTCAAGGGCGACACCTCCGGCAAAGTGCTCAAGCCCTGCCGCATCAAGCCCACCGGCCACACGATCCAGGTTCCCGCCTTCGTGGAAATCGGCGACAAGATCGAGATCGACTGCACCTCCGGCGAATACCGCAACCGCGTGAAGTAACCCCTGTAGCGCCGGCATCCTTGCCGGCGTCTTTGGGTTGCGCAAGGCAGGGCGTAGGTTGGGCAAAGCGAAGCGTGCCCAACGAACCGCCGCGATGTTGGGCACGCTTCGCTTTGCCCAACCTACAGCACCCTGGGCGCGTCCGGCAATTCGTTGGGGTTTTCCCCCGTGCCGGGAAAATGCCGGCGCAGCAGACCATCTACCCGTTCGATGCCGAGCAGAGCGCCGGCCTCGAATTCGCCACGCTGGAAACAGGCTTCCATTTCGCGGCTGATGGCCTCCCACTCCGCCGGCTGGACCAGGCCATTCAAACCGCGATCCGCGACGATCTCGACATCGCGGTCCGCCAACAGCAGGGTGATCAGCACGCCATTGTTGGCGGCGGTGTCCCAGATGCGCAGATGGGAAAACACTTCCAGCGCGCGTTCCCGCCCGGTCATGCCGGCCATCAATTGACTGGGGTGCAAAGCCCCTTCGACGGCGAAGCGAAGTTCGGCGGAATGGCCGCGTTCCGAGGCGGCAACAGCGGCTTCGATGCGTTCCAGGACCCGCCCGGAGAAGCGCCGCCGGGTGAGCCAATCGGGAAATAGCAGATGCCGTAACAGGCGGTTCATGTTCGTCCCCTCACCAACGTCCCGAAGCGCCGCCGCCACCAAAGCCGCCGCCGCCCCCACCGAAACCACCACCACCCCTGCCGCCACCGAGGTTGCCACCGAGGCTGCCACCGAAGCCGCCAACACGGCCTCCGGCGAGTACGAACACGAAGGCCACCAGGGCGACGATCAACCCAATCAGCCAACCACCGAGCAACAGCCAGGCGCCCAGGAAAGCCACCGCGCCGGCCACGCCCGCGCCGACGAGGCGGCCGAAAACCATGCGCAACACGCTCCCGATCACAAAGATGAACATCATCGCCATGGGGAGCGAATCGCCCAGACCTTTCAGGGCATCGCCACTCACACCTTGTTTCGGGGCCGGCAGCGGCTCACCCTCCACCAGCTTGATCAGCGCCTCCACCCCGGCAGCGATCCCGCCGGGAAAATCCCCCGCCTTGAAGCGCGGCACGATGATCTCGGCAATGATGCGTTTCGCCAGCGCATCCGGAATCGCCCCTTCCAGGCCATAGCCCACTTCGATACGCAAAGCGCGCTCGTCCTTGGCGATCAGCAGCAAGGCGCCGTCATCAATGCCCTTGCGCCCCAGCTTCCAGGCTTCAGCCACACGCAAGGCATACTGCTCGATGCTTTCCGGTGCTGTCGCGGCGACGATGAGCACGGCGATCTGGGCGCCCTTGGCCTGTTCCAGGGCGGCAAGTTTGGCTTCCAGTGCCTGTTTGCTGTTTGCATCCAGCGTCGCGGTCAGGTCCGTGACCCGCGCCTGGAGTGGCGGCACCGGCATCTCCGCCCAGGCCGGGGAGGCGATGAACGACAAGAACAAGCAAAGGAATAGCGTTACCGTGAACCAACCAGGAACGTAGGATGTGGTGAGCGCAGCGAACCGCATCATGCCGCGCGAGTCAGGTTGATGCGGAGCGGCGGCACCGGCATCGCCGCCCAGGCCAGGTGTTTCACATTTTGTGAGCCAATTGGTAGCCCGGATGCAGCGCAGCGGAATCCGGGGAACGCGCCACGCAACTTCCCGGATTCCGCCTTCGCTGCATCCGGGCACCCTGTTGGGTTCCGGCGAACGTACATATCTCAATCCCCCGCGCACGCCAGTGGCGCCCGCCCCTTGCCCCAGCCCTCATCCAGTCCGGCCAGTCTGGTTTCTGCCACGGCTGCGGCAATGACCAGGGTGGCATGGCCGGAATTCGGTCGTGGGCCGATTTGCATGCCCTCAAGCCCCAGGGAACGCAGTTTCTTTTCCTGTGCCCGCGCCTTTCCCAGACTGGGGAAAGCGCCCAGGGAAACCGCATTGCGCAGCTCGCCACCACGTACCGGGGCGATATCCTTGACGCCTTTCCTGCTCGCGGCCTCGATAGCGGCCCGCATGGCCTCGGCATCGACGAACGGCGGCAGATAGACCCACCAGCCGAGGCGTTTGCCCAGACTCATGTCGTAATCCGATACGGCGATTCCAGCACTTTCCATGCGCGACTCGATCTCGCCCAGCAGTTCCCTATCCAGTTCCGGCCAGGAGAGGCAGCGAGATACCGGCTTCCGAGGCGGGGCGGCAGGTTCAACCGGATCGGCCAGCGAGGCCGACGGAGCCTCCGGAAGTTCCACGCGCCCCAGCAGGCGCACCTTGTCGGCGTTGAAATCCAGCAACGTGGCGGGTTTGGCGCGTACTTGTTCCATGCTCAAACCGGCAACCAATACCACCACGTTGAGCAAGGCCAGCAGGCCCATCAATCGTCCCATTCTTTATCCTTTGCAATCCAGGCCAGACCTTCCAGAACCAGATCATCGACCTCCACGACGGGAGGCTCCAGCAAACTCGTCAACAGCGCACGCGCACCGCCACTCAACAAAACCGTCACCGGCTTGCCGGTAGAGCGGGCCAAACGCTCACGCATGCCAGCCACCACACCCGCCTGAGCCAGCGCGATCCCACTCGCCACCGCCGCGCCGGTAGCGACCGGAAAGCCCGCCACCGAATTGGCCACCGCACTGTCCACCGCACTGTCCACCGAACTGTCCACCGAACCGGCGCAATCGCGCACCCCCGCCGTCCCCCACAGCAAGCCCTTGTAGCGCAGGCGTCTCGCCTGCATGGGCGGGGCGTAATCCCGCACCCCCGCCGTCCCATCGAGCAAGGCCGCCCGCATCAGATCGGGTCCGGGGGCAATGGCGCCACCCAGAAACCGCCCATCCGCCGTCAAGGCATCCACCGTCAGCGCCGTGCCCACACTCACCACCACACAGTCACCCAAGCCGCGCCGCGCAGCCGCCACCAAAGCGGCATAACGATCGGCTCCGAGCGACTCGGGCGGCTGATAGGCATTGCGTACACCATGCGCATCCGCCGCCGACGTCAACCAGGCAAGGTGCTCGACACGATCCAGCAACAGCTTGCCCAGCGCCGCGCGGGTCGCCTCATTCGCCACGCAACACAGCAACGCCCGACGCAGGGGATAGATCGCCAGGTCGGCCGGCAAACAGGCAACCTCCCGTGTCGAACAAACGCCGCGCGCCAGCCAGACGCCCGCCTGGCGCACCCCCCACTTGACACGGGTATTGCCGGCATCGAGCAGCAGAATCATCCTGGATTCCGCAGTAGGAGTAGTCGTAGGCGCAAATTTATTAGTACTGCGAGACGTAGGTTGGGCAAAGCGCAGCGTGCCCAACATGCAACGGTTGTCTGTTGGGCACGCTGCGCTTTGCCCAAGCTACGACTAAAACCCGCGCTCATACCCCACCCCGCAAGCTCACTTCACCGGAATGAAAGCGCTGCACCCCGCTTTCCGTAGCCAACAACAAAGCCCCGCCCTCATCCACCCCCACCGCCTGTCCGGCGATGCGTTCACCCAGACCGGTGAGCACCTGCACGGGCTGATTCTGGTGGGCATGGAGCGCTTCCCATTCCTGGCGGAACGGCGCAAACCCGGCGCTATCGAAACGTTCCAGGTAGTCATTCAGGCGCAACACCCCCGCTTGCAACAAAACATTGCGGTCGAGCGCACACACCGGCAAGTGTTCGGAAAGATCGGTCACCGCCTGCTCCACCCTGCCGCGCAGTGATTCCGCACCCAGCACATTCACCCCGACCCCAATGACCGCCGCGCTCGGCCCCAGCATATCGCCGGCCAACTCGATCAACACGCCGGCCAACTTGGCGCCATCGACCAGAATGTCATTAGGCCATTTGACGGCGGCACCTTGCAGCCCCAGATCACGCAGCACCTGCGCCAAGCCCAGCCCCACCACCAGAGACAAGCCCGACAACTCACTGGCCGGACGATTGAAACGCCACAACAGGGAAAACATCAGCCCCCCACCCAAGCCAGCCAACCAGATGCGACCACGGCGACCGCGCCCCTTGCCCTGCCATTCCGCCACCACCAGGCTTTTGTGCGGCGCGCCGGACTGAGTCAGAAGCATCAGATGGGCATTGGTCGAATCGAGCGTATCCAGCCGCTGGGAATGCACGCCGCAGGCGGACAAAAGCGGCGCGAAGGACGCCAGATCAAGCCAGGTAACCGGCAGCGCCAGCCGATAACCCCGCCCGCGCACCGCCTGAACCCGCAAACCCAGAGATTCGGCCTCATGCACCGCGTTATGCACGGAAGCACGCGAAATCCGCAAGCGACGCGCCACCTCCTCGCCGGAACGGAATTCTTCATGGGAAAGCTGCCGAAGGATGTCCAGCAGGTGAGGGGTCATGGGAGGGTGCTGGGAGCGAAGAACGTAGGATGTGGTGAGCGCAGCTAACCGCATCGACCTGGCACGCGCGGCATGATGCGGTTCGCTGCGCTCACCACATCCTACAGGGTTGATTTCATTGGAAGCGGCGTAGTGACGTAGCCCGAATGCAGCGCAGCGGAATCCGGGAAGTTATGGCCACGTCCATCGAGAAGACCCCGGATTCCGCTGCGCTGCATCCGGGCTACGCTGGCTGCCGGAGGAATGTCGTAGGTTGGGCAAAGCGAAGCGTGCCCAACGAACCGCCGCCATGTTGGGCACGCTTCGCTTTGCCCAACCTACGGTGTGCGGTCAGCGCTGCCAGCAGTCGGCGGCTGTGCCTGAGTGAGTCCCGGAAAGCCCCTGCACGCCTTGGTTGTTAAGGGTCAGATTGCCACATTGGGAATCGGCAGTAGCTGGAGTCGC
>JAUYFG010000068.1 GCA_030690985.1 Pseudomonadota bacterium | reverse complement strand
CATCCTTGCCGGCGGGGTTAAAAGACGCCGGCAAGGATGCCGGCGCTACAGTAGAGACGTGAGCTTGTTTCACGTTAAAGGAACACACATGTCTGAACACAATACGGCCATGAACATCGCCGGCCGCCTCGCCGGCAACTTCCTGGAATCCAAGATCACGCCGCTGATGATCCTGGCCCTGTTCATGCTGGGCGCGATGGCCCTGCTCCTGACGCCGCGCGAATACAACCCGCAGATCGTGGTGCCGGCGGCCAGCATCCTCGTCACCAAGCCGGGCGCCGGCGCCGAGGAAATCGACAACCTCATCGTCAAGCCGCTGGAAGCGATCATGCATTCGCAGTCCGGCGTCGATCACACCTTCGGCTATGCGGCCAACGATTACGGCGTCGTCACCGTGCAATTCAAGGTGGGGCAGAACCAGGAAGACAGCCTGGTCAAGTTGTACAACCAGCTCATGCAGAACATGGACCGCATGCCGCCGGGTGCCAACGACCCCATCGTCAAGCCGATCAATGTCGACGACGTGCCCATCCTCACGCTGACCCTGAGTTCCGCCAGCCACGACGAACGCACCCTGCGCGAAGTCGGTGCGCGCCTGCTGGAAAACCTGCGCAACGTGCCCGGCGTTTCCTTCTCGCAACTGGTGGGCGGCCACGCCCCGGCGCTCAACGTGTGGATCGACCCGCAGCGCTTGGCCGCCGCCGGCCTCTCCCTGGACCGGGTGGATCAGGCCCTGCGTGGCGCCAACGTGTCCGCGCCCTTGGGGCAACTGACCCAGGGCAACCGTTCGCACCCGTTGCGCCTGGATGGCTTCCTCGGCAATGCCAGAGAAGTCGGCGCCATCGTCGTGGGCGCGAGCAATGGCCGTCCGGTGTATCTGAAAGACATCGCAACAATCGAAGACGGCAGCGCCGACGTGGAAGAGTCGTCGTGGATCGGCTTCGGCCCGGCCGCTAATAACCCTGGCCGAGCCGTCACCCCCGCCATCACCCTGGCCATCGCCAAGAAAGCCGGCACCAACGGCGTCACCGTCACCCGCGCGGTGCTCGACAAGTTGGAAGACCTGAAGCGCCAAGCCGTGCCGCAAGGCATCACGGTCACCGTCACCCGCGACGATGGCGAGCGGGCCGACGCCGCCGTCAACCTGCTGGTGGAACACCTCGGCATCGCCATCTTCACCGTGATCCTGCTGATGTGGTGGTTCCTCGGCTGGCGCGAGGCGGGCATTGTCACCATGACCATCCCGCTGATCCTGTTCATCGTTCTGGCGGTCGGCTTTCTGTTCGGCCAGACCATCAACCGCATCACCCTGTTCGCCCTGATCCTGGCCCTGGGCCTGCTGGTGGACGACTCCATCGTGGTGATCGAGAACATCCACCGCCACCTGCATCACGGCAAGGTGAAGATGGACCAGTTCGGCCAGACCCTGGTCACCGCCACCAACGAAATCGGCAACCCCACCAACGTCGCCACGGTCGCGGTGATGCTGGCGTTCATCCCGATGGCCTTCGTCACCGGCATGATGGGCCCGTTCATGCGGCCGATCCCGATCAACGTCCCGGTCGCCATGCTGGCCTCGTTGTTCATCGCCTATACCGTGGTGCCCTGGGTGGCGCGCCGGGTGCTCAAGGGCAAGGCGATGCGGGCGCTGGAACAAACGAAAACCCTGGAAGAGCAAGGCCACCCTGGAAAAGCCGGACGGATATGCCGGTTTTGCTTGTGCCGTGGCAGCGACGACACCGACCCATTGCGTTGCGCCTATCTGGCCACCGTGAAACCGCTGATCGCGAGCGCGGCCAAACGCAACGTCTTCTTCCTCATCGTCCTCGGCCTGCTGGTCGGCGCGATGGTCATGCCGGTCTGGCAGTTCCTGCGGCCCTCGGGCATCGATGGCCCGCTGTCGCCACTCGGCGTGGAACTCAAGATGCTGCCCAACGACAACAGCAACACCCTGTTGTTGCAGGTGGACATGCCCGCCGGCACCGCCCTGGCCGCCACCGACCAGGTGGCGCGCGCGGTCGCCGCTACGCTGGCGAAGCACCCGCATGTGGATAACTACCAGACCTTCCTGGGCATTACCGCGCCCATTGACTTCGCCGCCCTGGTGCGCGGCGACTTGTTGAAAAAGGGCGAAAACCTGGCACAAATCCGCGTCAACCTGATCGACAAGCATCAGCGTAACGACGCTTCCCACGACATCGCCAACCAGTTCGATGCCGCCTTCAAGCCGATCCGTGCCGCCTTCCCCACGGCCCGCATCAAGATCTACGAGACGCCACCCGGCCCGCCGGTGCCCTCGCAGGTGCTGGCCGAACTCTACGGCCCGGACTATGGCGTGCTGCGCGCCAGCGCCCTGGAGGTGAACGCCGCCTTCCACAAGGTCTACGGCCTGACCAACGTGGACGACTCGGTCACCGCCGATGTCGACAGTTTCCGTATCCGCGTCGATGCCGAGAAAGCCATGCTCGCCGGCGTGGCCCCCAGCCAGGTGGCGAAGCTGCTGCGCGACTATGTAAGCGGCTTTGCCATCGGCACCCTGCATTCCGTGGAGGCGCGCGAACCGATGAACATCAGTGTGCGCCTGCCGCGCAAGCAGCGCGCCGACCCGGCCACGCTCATGGCCCTGCGCATCGGCAACGCCCAGGGCGCGCAGATTCCCCTGTCGGAAATCGCCCATATCGAACGCGAAGTGGAAACCAAACCCCTGCGCGGACGCGACCAACACGCGCAAGTCACCGTAGGCGGCGAGATGCTGCAATCCAGCCCGGTCTACGCCGTGCTCGCCCTCGACCGGATGCTTGACGGGCAGAAGCTGAAATCCGGCGCCACCTTCACCACCGGCAACCTGGGCTTCGTCGAAGCGCAGCCCAAGGATGTCGTGGACTACACGCTCCTGTGGGGCGGCGAGATGCGCCTGACCCTGGACGTATTCCGCGATCTCGGCTCCGCCTTCATGGTCGCCCTGGTGCTGATCTACCTGCTGCTCACCGCCTACTACAAGTCGTTCATGCTGCCGCTGATCGTCATGGGCGCCATCCCACTCACCCTGATCGGCGTCTTCCCCGGCCACTGGGCCACCGGGCAAGCCTTCACCGCCACCTCCATGATCGGCGTCATCGCCCTGGCCGGCGTCGTGGTGCGCAACTCCCTGCTGCTGATCGACTTCATCCTCGACTACCGCAAACACGGCTACGGCCTCGAAGAAGCTGTGATAGAAGCCGGCGCCGTCCGCTTCCGCCCGATCCTGCTCACCGCCCTGGCCATCATCGCCGGCTCCGCCATCATGGTCACCGACCCGGTGTTCGGCGGCTTGGCAGTCAGCCTGATCTTCGGTACTTTCGCCTCCACCGCACTGACCCTGGTGGTTATTCCGTTGATGTATTTCTTGTGGCAAAGGAAGCTTGTGGTGGACCGATAATCCCCCTGTAGCGCCGGCTTCCAGCCGGCGTTTTTTCAGATTTTGGTAGCCGGCTGGAAGCCGGCGCCACACCCCCTCACTGGAGAACCCTAATGACCATCGAACGCATCATCCGCATCCTGGCCGGCGTCATGATTCTGCTGTCCCTGGCCCTGGCCCATTTCACCGGCCAGGCCGACCTGAGCAGCCTGTCCTGGCTCTGGCTCACCGCCTTCATCGGCCTCAACCTCCTGCAATCCGGCTTCACCGGCGTCTGCCCACCGGAAAAACTGCTCAAGAAACTCGGCTTCCAGGAAGGCGGCAGCGCCTGCAGCAGCAAGTAAGAAATGCGCTGAAGAAAATGCTGCGGGGTGAGTCGCTTCACCCCGCAGCCATTTTTTAGCGTTTCATGGGCGATAATGCCGCCCCCGCCGCATATTCGGGAGATCGCCATGGGCCTGCCGCAACACAAAACCGAGTACTACACCTACGCCGATTACCAGACCTGGCCCGACGACACTCGTTACGAGTTGATCGACGGCGTGGCCTATGCGATGGCGCCCGCGCCTACGCGGACGCATCAGAACCTGGTACTGGAATTGGCCCGCCAGGTCGCGACCGCTCTCAGAGGCAAGCCCTGCCAGGCCTTCGTCGCGCCCTTCGACGTGCGCCTGCCGCAGGCTGGCGAGGGGGATGAGCAGATAGATACCGTGGTGCAGCCGGATGTGTTGGTCGTGTGCGACGAAACCAATCTCGATGAGCGTGGGGTGCGCGGCGCACCGGACTGGGTGGCGGAGGTCATTTCGCCTTCCAGTGCCGCCCGTGACCAGATCGTCAAGCTGGCCTTGTATGAGCGGGCCGGGGTGCTCGAATACTGGTTATTGCATCCGACCGATCGCCTGGTCACCGTGTACCACCTAATCAACGGTAGCTATGGCCGCCCAGAGATCAACGAAATGATAGGCAGTCTGGCGATTGGCGTGCTTGCCGACGTCACCGTCGACTGGTCACTTTTCCCCCACTGAGAAGGAACAAGAATGGATTTCGCACTACAAAACATCTGGCTGATTCTGCTTGCCGGCCTGTCCGGCTTCATGTTGTTGGGCGGCGGCCTGTTCGGGCGGATGTCCGGGGTCAAGCAGATCGGCCCGCAGGAAGCGGTCATGCTGTTCAACCACGAGGACGCCCTGTTGCTGGACGTGCGCGAACAGTCGGAATGGAGCGACGGCCATATCGCCCGCGCCCGGCATATCCCCCTGGGCAAGCTGAAGGATCGGCTGGCTGAACTGGAGAAGTTCAAGGGCAAGCCGATCATCGCTGTCTGCCGCAGCGGCAATCGCTCCGGCAGCGCCTGCGGCACGCTCAAGAAAGCCGGCTTCGAGAACCTGCACAACCTCGCCGGTGGCATGCAAGCCTGGGAACAGGCCGGCCTGCCGCGTGAAAAATAACCAAGGAATTGCACCATGCCCCACGTCAAGATGTACTGCACCGCCACCTGCCCTTACTGCACCATGGCCGAGAAACTGCTGGCCAAGAAGGGCGTCACCCAGATCGAGAAAGTCCGCGTTGATCTCGACTCGGCCCAGCTCGAAGAGATGATGCGCATCACCGGCCGCCGCACCGTACCGCAGATCTACATCGGCGACCGCCATGTCGGCGGCTTCGACGACCTCTCTGCGCTGGATGCCGGCGGCGAACTGGAGCCGTTGCTGGCGGCTTGAATCGGCGCATTGTCGGGTTATGCGATGAAACCGCTCACCCGACCTACACGCCCTCCAAATTCCAGGAATACCCATGCCCCTGCCGGCCGGCATCGACGCCGCCGCCGCGCGCGAGCGGCTGCACAAGGAATTCAATCTGGAAATCGGCGCCCTGGCCGGCAAGATCTGGCGCATCGGTCTGATGGGGGCCTCGGCGCGCCGGGAGAATGTGGGGACATGCGTGAAGGCACTGGACGCCGTACTGGGCTAGAGACGGCGGGAACGCTCAGGCCGCGCGCACAGATCAGTCGATCAGGCGGCGCCGCGCTTCCTCGTATTTCTCGGCGGTACGGGCCACCACCTCGGCGGGCAGTTCCGGGCCGGGTGCCTGCTTGTTCCAACCGGATTGGGTCAGCCAGTCGCGTACATATTGTTTGTCGAAGCTGGGGGGATTGCTGCCGACCTGGTACTGATCCAGCGGCCAGAAGCGGGAGGAATCCGGGGTGAGCACTTCGTCGATCAGGGTCAGGGTGCCGCGCTCGTCGAGGCCGAATTCGAACTTGGTGTCGGCGATGATGATGCCGCGGGTGAGGGCGTATTCCGCCGCCGCCTGATAGAGGGCGATGGCGGCATCGCGCACCCGAGCGGCGAGGTCGCCCCCCAGGAGTTCGGCGCAACGGGCGAAGTCGATGTTCTCGTCGTGCTCACCCAATGCCGCTTTGGTGGAGGGGGTGAACAGCGGTTGCGGCAGCTTGTCAGCCTGCCTGAGCCCCGCCGGCAGGGGGATGCCGCAGACCGATCCGGTCTTTTGATAATCGGCCCAGCCGCTGCCCACCAGATAGCCCCGCACGATGGCTTCCACCGGCAGGGCTTTCAGACGTTTCACGACGATGGCGCGGCCGGCCACCTGGGCTTGTTCTTCCGGAGCCACCACCCTCTCGGGCGCCTCGCCGGTGAGTTGATTGGGCAGGATGCCGGCCAGTTTCTGGAACCAGAAATCCGCTACCGCCGTGAGCACCTTGCCCTTACCCGGAATCGGCGTCGGCATGATCACGTCGAAGGCGGACAGGCGGTCGCTGGTGACGATCAGCATGCGTTTTTCGTCCACGGCATAGATGTCGCGCACCTTGCCTTTGTGGATCAGCGGCAGGGACTGGATGGTCGATTCGTAGAGGGCGTCGGTCATGGTGTGCAAGGGTGTGGAGGTTGCTGAGAGCTGGGCATTCTACAGGGGAGGTGTGGCTGCCTCAGTCAGCCCGCTCTGGCGTGGAGAGGTAAACGATTTGATGGCCTTTGAGTTCAACCAGGCTTTTCGCCTCTTCGCTCAATTGCGCGGGGTCTGCCAGGGCAAGGGCGTTGATGCCCCGGAAGCGGCTCAGATGGCGCAGGATTTCTTCGCCCATATCGCCGTGGGCGCTGCTCACGTGGTAGTCGATGCCGCTGTGTTCGAGTCGCAACAGCAGCAGGGCGAGCATGGTGGTGGGCTCGCGTGGCGGGTTGAGCAGCAGGATGTCCAGACGCGGACAGATATGCGCACAGTGCCGCAACAAGGTGGCGAGTAGCTCGCGTTCCAGGGTGCGGCCGTCGAGTGCCAGGAGTACGCGGGTGTGCGGGCGCAGGGACTTCATGGCAGGCGCAAGCGTGGGCAAGCAAAAAACGGCCCCGGAGGGCCGCTTTCAGTGCGTGTGGTGAACACCAATGTCCTAGTTGACTTTAGGGTCAAGCTCGCCCTTGTCGTAGCGCTTCTGCATGTCTTCCAGGCTGTAGACCTTGGTGATCTTGCTGGCTTGGCCTGCGGCACCGAAGGCTTCGTAGCGGGCCGAGCAGATGCCGCTCATGGCCTTGGTGGCTTCCTTCAGGAACTTGCGCGGGTCGAAGTTGGCTTTGTTCTCGGCCAGGTGGCGGCGGATTGCGCCGGTGGAAGCCATGCGCAGGTCGGTGTCGATGTTGACCTTGCGCACGCCGTTCTTGATGCCTTCGACGATTTCCGAAACCGGCACGCCGTAGGTCTGGCCCATGTCGCCGCCGTAGCTGTTGATGATGGCGAGCCAGTCTTCCGGCACCGAGGAGGAGCCGTGCATGACCAGGTGCACATTGGGGATGCGCTCGTGGATTTCTTTCACGCGGTCGATGCGCAGCACCTTGCCGGTGGGTTTCTGGGTGAACTTGTAGGCGCCGTGGCTGGTGCCGATGGCGATGGCCAGGGCGTCGACCTTGGTCTTGGTCACGAAGTCCGCAGCCTCGTCGGGGTCGGTGAGCAACTGGTCGTGGGACAGTTTGCCCTCGGCGCCGTGGCCGTCTTCCTCGCCGGCCATGCCGGATTCCAGGGAGCCCAGGCAGCCCAGTTCGCCTTCCACGGATACGCCGCAGGCATGCGCCAGTTCGGTTACATGGGCGGTGGTATCCACGTTGTATTCATAGGTGGAGGGGGTCTTGCCGTCGGTACCCAGGGAACCGTCCATCATCACCGAGCTGAAGCCGGACTGGATGGAACGGAAGCAGATGCTGGGGGAAGCGCCGTGGTCCTGGTGCATGCACACCGGGATATGCGGGTATTGCTCGATGGCGGCCAGAATCAGGTGGCGCAGGAACGGTTCGCCGGCATAGGAACGGGCACCGGCGGAACCTTGCAGGATCACCGGACTGTTGGTCTTGTCAGCGGCCAGCATGATGGCCTGGACCTGTTCCATGTTGTTGACGTTGAAGGCGGGTAGGCCATAGCCGTTTTCGGCGGCGTGGTCGAGCAGTTGACGCAGGGAAATCAGAGCCATCTTGTTTCTCCTATTCGGTTGAATTGAATCCGGCTGAGGTTTTGGATCACGCCTTTTTGCGTTCGCCGACGCGAACGATCTTCAGGGTATTGGTACCGCCCGGCTTGCCGATCGGCTCACCGATGGTGAGCAGAATCAGGTCGCCGTTGCGTACCGCGCCGCGCCGCCGCAGTTCGTCTTCCGCCTCGGCGAGCAACTGGTCGCGTTCATTGCTGGAAGGGCGGAAGTTGACCGGGTAAACGCCACGGAAGAGGGTCACCTTTCTACGGGTCTCGGTTTCCGGCGTCAAGGCGTAGATCGGCACATGGGTGCTGATCCGGCTCATCCACAGAGCGGTGGAGCCGGACTGGGTCATGGCGGCGATCGCCTTGACGTTGAGGTTGAGTGCCGTGAATGCGGCCGACATGGCGATAGCTTCGTCCACCCGCAGGAAGCCGTGGTCAAGCATGCCCTTGTTGAAGCTGGGTTCCACCTCCTTTTCGGCTTCCAGGCAGACCCGGTGCATCGCGGAAATGGCTTCCACCGGATACTTGCCGGCGGCGGTTTCGGCCGAAAGCATCACCGCATCGGTGCCGTCCAGCACCGCGTTGGCGACGTCGGAGACTTCGGCACGGGTGGGGATCGGGCTTTCGATCATGGATTCCATCATCTGCGTGGCCGTGATGACCACTTTGTTCTTTTCCCGCGCCATCCGGGTCATGCGCTTTTGCAGGGCGGGCACGGCGGCATCACCGACTTCCACCCCCAGATCGCCGCGCGCCACCATGATGGCGTCGGAGGCATTGAGGATTTCGTCGAGCGCTTCGATGGCTTCGGCCCGCTCGATCTTGGCGACGATCCAGGCGCGGCCGCCCGCCGCGTGCAGGATCTCGCGCGCCTGCTGAATGTCGGCGGCACAGCGCGGGAAGGAAACGGCCAGGTAATCCGCCTTAATTGCGGCGGCGGTCTTGATGTCCTCGATGTCCTTCTCGGTCAGTGCGGCGGCGGAAAGACCACCGCCTTTGCGGTTGATGCCCTTGTTGTTGGACAGCACGCCGCCTTGCACGACCTTGCAGAACACCTCGTTGCCCTTGACCTCTTCCACCCACATCTCGATGCGGCCGTCGTCCAGCAGCAGGGTGGCACCCCGCGCCACGTCCTTCACCAATTGTGGGTAGTCGAGGCCAACCCGGGTCTGGTCGCCCATCTTGCAGGTGGCGTCGAAAATGAAGGGGTCGCCGGGCTTCAGGGAAATCTTGTCGTTCTCGAACTTGCCGATGCGGATCTTCGGGCCTTGCAGGTCGACCAGCACACCGACGGCGCGACCGCGCGTCTTGGCGAGCGAGCGCACCAGCTCGCAGCGTTGTTGATGTTCCTCGGCGGTGCCGTGGGAGAAATTCAGTCGAACAACGTCCACTCCGGCTTCCAACATCTTGTCCAGGATCTTGGGGTCGGAACAGGCGGGGCCGAGGGTGGCGACGATTTTGGTTCTACGCAGCATGATTTATCCAGGGTCTGTAGGAGCGGGCTTGCCCGCGATTAACCCTTCCAAAGGGCGCCATTCGCGGGCGGGTTTGCAAACCCTCCGCTCCTACAAGATCAGCCTGCCGCACGCTTTTCCAGGATATCCACGGCGGGCAGAACCTTGCCCTCCAGGTATTCCAGGAAGGCGCCGCCGGCGGTGGAAATGTAGGTCACCTTGTCGTAGATGTCGTACTTCTGGATGGCGGCGATGGTGTCGCCGCCGCCGGCCAGGGTGAAGGCGCGGGTTTCAGCGATGGCCATGGCGATGGCCTTGGTGCCTTCGCCGAACTGGTCAAATTCGAACACGCCCACGGGGCCGTTCCACACCACAGTGCCGGCTTTCATGATGATGTCGACGAGTTCCTGGGCCGACTTCGGGCCGATGTCGAAAATCATGTCGTCGTCGACCACCGCACCGGCATCCTTCAGGACGGCGGGTTCGTTGGCATCGAATTTCTTGCCGCAAACGACATCCACAGCGATGGGGATGGTGGCGCCACGGGCGGTCATCTTGGTGATCAGGGCCTGCGCGGTGGGGACCAGGTCGTCTTCGCACAACGACTTGCCGACGTTCTTGCCGGTGGCCTTGAGGAAGGTATTGGCGATGCCGCCGCCGACTACCAGTTGTTCACATTTTTCGGACAGGGCTTCGAGCACGGTCAGCTTGGTGGAGACCTTGGAGCCGCCGACGATGGCGACCATCGGCCGGGCCGGGTTGGCCAGCGCTTTGTCCAGCGCTTCCAGTTCCTGGCTGACCAGGATGCCGGCGCAGGCAGTCGGCGCGAATTCGGCGATGCCGTAGGTGGAGGCCTGGGCGCGGTGCGCGGTGCCAAAGGCGTCCATCACGAACACGTCACACAAGGCGGCGTATTTGCGGGCGGTGGCTTCGACGTTCTTCTTCTCGCCCTGGTTGACGCGGCAGTTCTCCAGCAGCACGACTTCGCCCTCGGCAACCTCATTTACCCAAGAGCCACCATCGACCCAATCCTTGATCAGGCGCACCGGCTTGCCCAGTTTCGCGGCCATCACGTCGGCCACGGGCTTGAGGGAGATCTCCTCGGTCCATTCGCCTTCGGTCGGGCGGCCCAGGTGGGAGGTGACCATGACCTTGGCACCGGCTTTCAGGGCGTACTCGATGGTGGGCATGGACGCAGTGATGCGGGCGTCGGAGGTGACCTTGCCTTCCTTGACGGGGACGTTGAGGTCGGCGCGGATGAATACGCGCTTGCCGGCGAGGTCGAGGTCGGTCATGCGGAGGAATTTGGCCATTGGGGTGCTCCTGGAAAGTAAGTGGTAAGGGCTGAGTGGGCTCAGGCCTTACGGCTCACGGGGTTGTAGGTTGGGCAAAGCGAAGCGTGCCCAACAGCAAGCGTGCCGATGTTGGGCACGCTTCGCTTTGCCCAACCTACGATGGAACTTACTTCGAAACGTGCTCGACCAGACGCAGCATGTTGCAGGTGTAGCCGTACTCGTTGTCGTACCAGGCCACGACCTTGACGAAAGTGCTGTCCAAAGCGATGCCGGCTTCAGCGTCAAAGGTAGAGGGGGCGCTGTTGCCGACGAAGTCGGTGGAAACCACTTTTTCCTCGGTGTAGCCCAGCACGCCCTTCATGGCGCCTTCGGAGGCGGCCTTCATGGCGGCGCAGATCTCCGCGTAAGTGGCTTCCTTGTTCAGTTCCACGGTCAGGTCGACCACGGAAACGTCGGAGGTGGGAACGCGGAAAGCCATGCCGGTCAGCTTGCCCTTCAGTTCCGGCAGCACCACGCCGGCAGCCTTGGCCGCACCGGTGGAGGAGGGAATGATGTTCTCCAGAATGCCGCGACCACCGCGCCAGTCTTTCATGGAGGGGCCGTCAACGGTCTTCTGGGTCGCCGTGGCAGCGTGCACGGTGGTCATCAGGCCGCGCTTGATGCCCCAGTTGTCGTTCAGCACCTTGGCCACCGGGGCCAGGCAGTTGGTGGTGCAGGAGGCGGCGGAAACAATCGCTTCGCCGGCGTATTTGTCGTGGTTCACGCCGTACACGAACATCGGGGTGGCGTCCTTGGAGGGGGCGGACTGCACCACCTTCTTGGCGCCGGCGGTGATGTGGGCCTGGCAGGATTCGGTGGTCAGGAAGAAGCCGGTGCAGTCGATCACGAGGTCGGCGGCTACTTCGTTCCACTTCAGGTTGGCGGGGTCGCGCTCGGCGGTCAGGCGGATGGTCTTGCCATTGACGACCATGTTGCCGCCGGAAACGGAGATATCACCGTTGAAACGGCCATGCACGGAGTCGTACTTCAGCATGTAGGCCAGGTAGTCGGGCTCAAGCAGGTCGTTGATGGCGACCACTTCGATACTGGGGAAATCCTTGGCGATGGCGCGGAAAGCCATGCGACCGATACGGCCAAAACCATTGATGCCAACTTTGATAGTCATGCTTTATCTCCTTAACAAAAAAACAGCGGATCGGGTGGCCTGACTGCCGGACCCGATCCACATATCCAATAGATGTTTACAGAATGCCCTTGACGGTGGCGACCACGTTCTCGACGGTGAAGCCGAACTCCTTGAACAACTCCGGAGCGGGGGCGGATTCGCCGAAACGGTCCAGACCCACCACGGCGCCGTCCAGGCCGACGTACTTCCACCAGGCGTCGGTGACACCGGCTTCGATGGCAACACGCTTCACACCAGCCGGCAGCACGGAGGCTTTGTAAGCGGCGTCCTGCTTGTCGAACACATTGGTGGAGGGCATGGACACCACGCGGGCGGCAATGCCTTCGGCCTTCAGGGCTTCCTGCGACTTCATCGCCAGTTCCACTTCGGAACCGGTGGCGATCAGCACCACCTTGGCCTCACCCGCGCAATCGGAGATCACATAGCCACCCTTGCGGATGGCGGCGATCTGCGCATCGCTGCGCTTGACGAAGGGCAGGTTCTGGCGCGACAGGATGTGGCAGCTCGGGCCGTCCATCTTCTCGACGCTGGCCGCCCAGGCCACCAGGGTCTCGGTGCTGTCGCAGGGACGCCAGACGGTCATGTTGGGGATCATGCGCAGGGTGGCGGTCTGCTCGACCGGCTGGTGGGTCGGGCCGTCTTCGCCCAGACCGATGGAGTCGTGGGTGAACACATAAACCACGCGTTGTTTCATCAGCGCGGACATGCGCAGGGCGTTACGGGCATATTCCGAGAACATCAGGAAAGTGCCGCCGAACGGGAACAGGCCGCCATGCAGCGCCATGCCGTTCATGATGTGGCTCATGCCGAACTCGCGCACGCCGTAGGAGATGTAGTTGCCGCCCGGGTTGCGGTGCAGGGGGTGGCAGCCAGGCCAGTTGGTCAGGTTGGAGCCGGTCAGGTCGGCGGAACCGCCGACACGCTCGGGCAGCGTGGAAACCAGTCGCTCGATGGCCAGTTGGCTGGATTTGCGAGTGGCGACGTTTTCCGCTTTTTCCAGGGTGGTGGCCAGAGCGGCTTGCACGCGGCCATTCCAGTCGGCGGGCAGTTCGCCATTCATGCGGCGAGTGAATTCGGCGGCCAGCTCGGGGAACTGGACTGCGTACTCGGCGAACTTGTTGCTCCACAGCTTTTCCAGGCCCTCGCCCTTGGTCTTGGCGTCCCAGCCGTCGTAGACGTCCTGGGGAATGACGAAGGGCTCGTGGTTCCAGCCGATGTGCTTGCGGGTGGCCTCGATCTCGGCGTTGCCCAGGGCGGCGCCGTGCACGTCGTGGGTGCCTTCCTTGTTGGGGGAACCCTTGCCGATGATGGTCTTGCAACAAACCAGCGTGGGTTTGTCGCTGGACTGTTTGGCTTTCTGCACGGCGGCTTCGATGGCCACTGCGTCGTGGCCGTCGACGCCGGCAATCACGTTCCAGCCATAGGCTTCGAAACGCTTCGGGGTGTCTTCGGTGAACCAGCCGTCGGTGTGGCCGTCGATGGAGATGCCGTTGTCGTCCCAGAAGGCGATCAGCTTGTTCAGGTGCCAGGTGCCGGCCAGGGCACAGGCTTCGTGCGAGATGCCTTCCATCATGCAGCCGTCACCCAGGAACACGTAGGTGTGATGGTGGACGATGTCGAGGCCGGGCTTGTTGAACTCATGCGCCATCAGCTTCTCGGCCAGCGCCATGCCGACCGCGTTGGTGATGCCCTGGCCGAGGGGGCCGGTGGTGGTCTCGATGCCGGGGGTGTAACCCAACTCGGGGTGGCCCGGGGTTCTGGAATGCAGTTGGCGGAACTGCTTGAGGTCGTCGATGCTGAGGTCGTAGCCGGTCAGGTGCAGCAGCGCGTAGATCAGCATGGAGCCGTGGCCATTGGACAGCACAAAGCGGTCACGATCGGGCCACTTCGGGTTGGCCGGGTTGTGGCGCAGGTGGTGGTTCCACACCACTTCCGAGATTTCCGCCATGCCCATGGGGGCGCCGGGGTGGCCGGAATTGGCTTTCTGCACAGCATCCATCGCCAGGGCGCGGATGGCGTTCGCGAGGTCGTTACGTGTTGCCATGTCTTTGATCCCTCAAGAAAAAAACCGGTGTCGACGCCCGGTGCGGGCGGAAAGTGCTGATTATGTGCAAGCCGCCATGGCCAGAGCAAGCCCCCGAAGCGCCCGAAATCCCCGGCCCGCGCGCTATTTAGGGCCTTGATGCCTTGTTTCATGCGGGGCCAGGGGAGTGCTACGGAAAAAATTAAAATGTTTTTATGCGGGCGTTTCGCGTGCTTATGGAACCGGGCGCATTTGTCGCGCCGGCATCCTTGCCGGCGTTTTTACCCCGCCGGCAAGGATGCCGGCGCTACAAGTGCCGAGTCCAGCCTGCTGCCCACCCAGTCTTTCCACTGTGCCAGCAATTCCGGGGTCTGCGCCGCCAGCACCGAGCGGCACCAGGGATCGGCCGCCAGGAAATCGTCGCCATTGAGGCCGCAAACGGCGCCGCCGGCTTCTTTCAGGATCAGCCAGCCGGCCGCGTAGTCCCACATTTTCTGGCCGCCGTGCAGGTAGATATGCAGGCGACCGGCGGCCACGTAGCACCAGTCGAGCGTGCTGGCGCCCAGATTGCGTTGCGAGGCGTAAGGATGTTCCCGCGCCAGATCGCCGGCCAGGGCGCGGTCGATGCGCTTCAGGTCGACCCCGGCCATGCAGCGATTCAAAGTATCGGGCGGCAGTTTCAATGGCAACGGGTCGCCATTCAGGTAGGCGCCGCCGCCTTCGCTCGCATAGAAGGCCTCGTCGGCTTGCGGGTCGTAGACCACGCCCAGAACCGTGCGGCCGTGTTGGACCAGGGCGATGGAAATGGCAAAGAAAGGCAGGCCGTTGACGAAGTTGCTGGTGCCGTCGATGGGGTCCACGCACCAGAATCCGGCGTCGCCCCGTTCCCAGACCGCTTTCTGCGCGGCCTCGCTCATTTCCTCGCCCAGCATGGGATAGGGCGCGATGGCGTGGAGTCGCGCGAACAGAGCGCTCTGCGCGGCGAGGTCGGCCTCGGTCAGCAGGCTGCCGTCCAGCTTGCGCTGGTGCGCGACCTTGAGATAGCGCGGCATGACTTCTTCACGCCCGACAGCGCGGGCGGCGGCGATGACCTGATCGAGCAAGTCTTTCATTCCCGCCACTTGATCGAGCAACCCATGCTGGGAATCTGTTCAGTCGGTCCCTGTTGGGTCTCGGCCACCTGTTTCATGGCCTCGAACAGGTCACGCCGTGCGTCGGGGGCGGCTTCCTTGCGCGATTCGTCGAGGCGGCCGCGATATTGCAGCTCCAGGCCACGGTTGAAGCCGAAGAAGTCCGGCGTGCAAACGGCGTCGTAACGGCGCGCGACTTCCTGGCTTGCGTCCAGGACATAGGGCATGGGAAAGCCGAGTTCGTCAGCGATGCGCCGCATGTTGTCGAAGCTGTCTTCCGGGTACTCGGCGGGGTCATTGGACATGATGGCGATGGCGCCGATACCCAGCGCTTTCAGTTCCGCCACATCGCGCACGATGCGGTCGATCACCGCTTTCACATAGGGGCAGTGATTGCAGATGAACATCACCAGCAGCCCGTTCGGGCCGGCCGCCTGGTGCAATGTCCAAAGCTTGCCATCGACACCGGGCAGGCTGAAATCCGGGGCTTTCCAGCCAAAATCGCAGACCGGGGTTTCCATTCGTACCATCTTGAGACTCCGCCAGAAATAAGTGCGGCCGATAATAGCACTCGTCAAAACCCCCACTCTGCCGTCCATGCCGCGTTTCTACTGTGATCTCCCACTCGCGCCCGATCATTTCGTGGCGCTGCCCGATGCCGTGGCGCGCCATGCCGTCGGCGTCCTCCGTCTGCGTGCCGGCGAAGCCGTGGTGCTGTTCAACGGCGACGGCGCGGAATACCACGGCGTGCTGGAAAATTGCGGCGGCAAGGGCGCCTCGGTGCGCCTCGCCAGCCGCCATGAACCGGCCCGCGAATCGCCGCTCCAGGTTTGCCTGGCGCAGGGTATTTCCAGCGGCGAGCGCATGGATTACACCCTGCAGAAGGCGGTGGAACTGGGGGTGTCCGCGATTCAGCCCCTGACCATGCGGCGCACCGTGGTTCGCCTGTCCGAGGACAAGGCGATCAAGCGGCGCGCGCACTGGCAGGGGGTGGTGAATTCCGCCTGCGAGCAGTGCGGGCGCAACCTGTTGCCGCCGGTGGCCGAAATCCAGGAGTTCGTGGCCTGGCAGCGTGGCCTCGCCAAAGAGGCTGAAACACTCAAGCTGCTGCTCGATCCGGAAGGCGACCTCTGCCTGCGCGACTTACCGCCGCCCACCTCGCCCATCCTTCTGCTCGCCGGCCCCGAAGGCGGGTTCGATCCAGCCGAGCGCAAGCTGGCGCGCGCCGCCGGTTTTCACGGTCTGCGCCTGGGGCCGCGCGTGCTGCGCACCGAAACGGCGGCACTGGCGGCCCTGGCCGCGATGCAGGCGGTGTGGGGGGATTTTCGTTAACGTGAAACCGTGCTTATCGGGTTGTCACACACCCCCACCCGATGTAGAGGCTCGTGATTTCGTGGCATGGGCTGTAGGTTGGGCAAAGCGAAGCGTGCCCAACGAACCGCCGCGATGTTGGGCACGCTTCGCTTTGCCCAACCTACGTCACTGCACGTAGCCCGTAGCCCGTAGGATGTGGTGAGCGATAGCGAACCGCATCGGCCTGGCACGCGCGGAATGATGCGGTTCGCTATCGCTCACCACATCCTACGCAGGGTGGCGATGGGGGGTTGTTTCACAGCACGGCAAATTTGTTCTGACCTTCAGCCGTCATTCCCGCGCAGGCGGGAATCCAGTTTCCTCCGTCTAATCAGGCCTTTAAAAAACTGATTTGATGAACGCACTGGATTCCCGCCTGCGCGGGAATGACGGTAATTCA
>JAUYFG010000059.1 GCA_030690985.1 Pseudomonadota bacterium | reverse complement strand
AAAGCCCACTGGTTTGACGACATCAACGACGCCCTCAACGCCTACAAGGAAAGCCGTTCAAAATGAAAAGCCCCGTCCCCAAGCCCGGCCTGCCGCCTGTGCTGCAACGCCACGGCCTGTCCGCCAGCGCCTTTACCGCGGTGTTGTTGGCCGTCATGTACTGGGGCGCCATCGCGTCTGACCGCTACATTTCCGAAGCGCATGTGATCATCCAGAACACCGACATGATGGCCAGCGGGCAAAGCCTGGATATCGCCGGGATGCTGGGCAAGCCCAGCATTGGCATCCCCACCGAGCAATTGTTGCTGCGTGATTACTTATTGTCGGTCGACATGCTCAAGAAGCTCGATGCCAAGCTCGACCTGCGCAGCCATTACAGCGGCCCGCAGCACGACCTGTTGTCGCGGTTATGGTTTAAGGACGCGGCGCTGGAAGAGTTTTACAATTATTTCCGCGCCCGCGCCAGTGTCGAGCTTGACGAGTATGCCGGTGTCCTGGTCATCAAGGCGCAAGCCTACGACCCCGGCACCGCGCAGGCCATTGCGGCTTTCCTGGTGTCCGAGGGCGAGCGCTATATGGACGGCCTCGCGCGTAGCCTGGCCTATGAGCAGGTCAATTTCCTCAACAAGGACATTGAGAAAATCCGCAACAACACGATACAGGCACGCCAGGCCTTGTTAAGCTTCCAGAACAAGCACGGCATGGTGTCGCCGCAGGGCACCACGGAAAACCTTGCCGGCGCCATCAACCGCATGGAAACCCGGCTCATTGACCTGCAGACCAGCCGTGCCGCGATGCTCGGCTACCTGATGCCGGACAGCGCCAATATTGTCGAACTCAATTTGCAGATCGGGGCGCTGGAAAAACAGCTTGCCCACGAGAAGGCGCGGCTGGCCTCGCCTGCCGGCAAAACGCTGAACAGCACGGTGGAGGCGTACCAACGCCTGGAAATGAACGCCCAGTTCGCCCAGGATGTGTACAAGGCCGCGCTCACCGCGATGGAGCAAGTGCGGATTGAAGCGTCCCGCACCTTGAAGAAGGTGTCCATACTGCAGGCGCCGACGCTGCCCGAGTTTGCGCTGGAGCCGCGCCGCCTCTACAACAGCGTGGTGTTCACCGTGCTGATACTGATCATTGCCGGCATCGTGCAACTGCTCGCCGCCATTGTCCGCGACCACAAGGATTAAGGATTGAAGGATTTGACCATCATGAACAGTTTTCCGTTTGCCATTGTGCGGCGTGCCGCATTTGCGCTGCCGCTGCTCGCCGCCCTGCCCTGCGCCTTCGCGGCCAACACCGACCCGTTTGGCATCAGCCAGGTGATTGGCCTGGCTGCGAATCCGGGCGGCACGCCCACAACCGTTGCGCCCACCCCAGGCAGCACGCCGGTGATGTCCACGACAGCGGCGGCCGCACCGGTGCAGCCCGTGCCTGCGGTCAACACGCAGCCGCCGCAGTTTTTCGACTATTCAGTCAACCTGAAAAGTGACGTGTTCGGCGCCAACCTGTTCACCGGCGCGTTCGCCCGTGAGGGCGCGACCCATTTCAACCCCGATTATGTGGTGGCTAACGGCGACAACATCCAGGTGCGTTTCTGGGGCGCGTTTGAGTACGATGCGCCGCTGACCGTAGACCCGCAAGGCAACATCTTTGTCCCGCATGTAGGGCCCGTGCATGTGCTGGGCGTGCGCAACCAGGATTTGCAGCAAGTGGTCGACACCGCCGTCCGGCGCGTGTTCCGCGCCAATGTCCACAGCTATGCCAGCCTCGCCGCCGCGCAGCCGGTGCGGGTGTTCGTCGGCGGCTTTGTCAACCGCCCCGGCCTGTACAGCGGCACCAGCATGGACAGCCTGCTGCATTACCTGGACCAGGCCGGCGGCATTGATGTCGAGCGCGGCTCGTTCCTGGATGTGCAAGTCAAACGCGGCATCCATACGCGTGCCACGCTGAGCCTGTACGACTTCATCCTGCAAGGCCGCATGCCGCTGATCCAACTGTCCGATGGCGACATCATCTTCGTCGCCCCGCGCCAGCACACGGTCAAGGTCAACGGCCTGGCCGGCAATGCCAAGCGTTTCGAATTCAGCGACGATGCCCGCACCGTCGCCGACCTGGTCAAGGTCGCCAAGCCCCTGGCGCAGGCCACCCATGTCCGCGTCACGCGCAACACCGGCACCACCAAAAACGTCGAATATTACCCGCTGGACGCCGCCCATCAGGTCAACCTGGAAAACGGCGATGACATCGAGTTCACCGCTGACAAAAAACAGGGCACGATCACCGTGCGTGTCGAAGGCGAACACCTCAGCGCACAGGAATATGTCGTCCCCTACGGCACCCGCCTCGGCAAACTGATGCAGCAGGTGCGCTATTCCGAACGCGCCGACGCCAACAGCCTGCAGCTGTTCCGGCAAAGCGTGGTTAGCCGGCAAAAGGACATGCTGAAAACGGCGCTGCAACACCTGGAGGCCGCCGTGCTGACCGTGCGCTCAGGCACCATCGAAGAGGCGCAGCTCCGTAAAGAAGAGGCCGACCTGATGCTGCAGTGGGTCGGTCGGGCCAAAGCGATCGAACCGTCAGGCCAGGTGATGCTGGCGCACGCCGACAACATCGACAACCTGCTGCTGGAAAACGGCGACCGCATCAATGTCCCCGCCATCGACAACCTGGTGCTGGTCAGCGGCGAAGTGATGTTCCCGAACACCGTCGCGCTGGCAGCCGACAAATCCGTGGAGGACTATATCGAAACCTCGGGCGGCTATTCGCAAAACGCCGACACCTCGCGTATCATCATCGCGCATAAAGATGGCAGCTTTGAGGACACCGAAGCCCACGGCTGGTTTGAAGCCAGCACCGCCATCCGCCCGGGTGATGAGATCATGGTGCTGCCCAAGGTCGATGCCAAGTACCGCCAGTTGTTCAAGGAAGTCTCCACGATGATTTACCA
>JAUYFG010000057.1 GCA_030690985.1 Pseudomonadota bacterium | reverse complement strand
CCGTGGTCGATGCGGTTCGCTGCGCTCACCACATCCTACGGCCCTGTCGGCTGGTAGTCCGTTCCGTGCATATCCGGTGGTCGCGGACAGCCACTGCTGGCCGTGGCTCAGAAAAACGCCGTTTCCGCTTCCGCCGGCAGTTTCAGCCCGGTAACGCGCGCTTTCTGCAGGACTTCCCAGTAGTAGCGATAGGTGGCGCGGTCGTGCAGTTCGCCGGCATGCTGGATCGGCCCCCAATCGGCCTGTTGCGCGGCGAGCAGGATGGCGGCTGCGGTCGCCACTTCACTGTGGTCCGGCTTCATGGCATCGACGATGGGCTGAATCTGCGTCGGGTAGATGCTCCACTGCCGCAAAAAACCGAATTCCATGCGCGCGCGGCGGGCGTCGGCGTAGGCGGCATAGGGGTTCTTCAGGTCGAGGGTGACGTTGTGGGCGGGGATGACGCCATTGGCCAGCGCCGCTGCGACCACCTCGGCCTTGGCGCGGGCGATCAGGTGGTGTTCGAACTGGCCGGGGCTACGCATGCAGCTCGCGGGGATGGCGCCATGGTGGCCGGAAACGAAGTCCATCAGGCCGAAATCCAGCACCTGCAACCAGGGCAGTTGCGCGATGCGGTGGATGTCGCGTAGCGCGCCGTGGGTTTCGATCAGGATGTGGATGGGGATTTCCCGGTCGATGCCGGCGCGCGCGGCGACTTCCTGGATGGTGCCGATCATTTCCGCGGCCTGCTCATAAGCCGTGCACTTCGGAATCGTGAGGTAGGCCAGTTTCTCGCCGGCACCGGGCACCAGGATGTCGACATCGGCGCGCCAGTGCGGGTGGCTGTAATCGTGAATGCGGGCGCCGGCCAGGCGGTGCCGGTTGGCCTCGCCGTTGACCATGCGCACGATCATTTCCGCGTGTTCCCGCTCGCGCCCGGCGGGGGCGCCGTCTTCGCAGTCGCAAGTGATGTTGAATACCGGGCCGAGTTTTTCCAGCAGCGCCAGTGCCTTCTCGATCAGCTTTTCGCTGCCGGCGCTACATGGGCATCAACACGGTGTAGTCGAGATCGAGCACGACGTTGGGGTGGTATTTGCCATCGGGTTTGACTTCGGCCAACGCGTCGGCGGCGAGGTTCTTCAAGCCGATCATGCGCAAACGCAAGGCGCCGAGGTCGCTGCGGCCGGGCAATTCCCATTTCTCCAGCACTTCATGGCGGCAAGTCAGGGTATCGCCGGCGAAGGTCGGGTTGGCGTGGCTGCCGGCGTTGATGGCGGCGATCAGCAGGGCGTTTTCCAGGCCTTCATAACTCAGCGCCCGGCACACCGAAATAATGTGGCCGCCGTAGACCAGGCGGCGGCCGAACGGCGTGTCGCGCATCAAATGGGCGTCGAAGTGCAGGCGCGCGGGGTTCTGGTAGAGACGGGTGGCGAAGGTGTGGTCGGCTTCGTCCAGGGTCATGCCGGCGGGATGGTCGATGCGCTCGCCGGGCTGGTAGTCGTCCCACAGGCGCGCGCCGCCGGTCAGCGAGGTCTCGAACTGGGCGACATCCAGGAACGCCGGCACGACCAGACGGGCGGGCGTCACGCAGGGCGGGGTTTCCGGAATGACCGGGGCGGGTGCGGGAGCCGCCTTGTCGCGCTTTTTCACCATCACCCAGCGTATCCAGGTGAGGACTTCGCTGTCGTTCTGGTTCACCGCCGTGGAGCGCACCCAGACGATGCCGGCTTCGCCATCACGGTTTTCCTTGCGGCCGATGACCACCGATTCCGCCGCCAGGGTGTCGCCGACGTAGACCGGGGCGAGGAAGCGCACATCGGCATAACCGAGGTTGGCGACGGCATTGAGCGAGATGTCCGCCACGGTCTTGCCGAAGGCGAGGTGGAAGGCGAGCAGGTCGTCGAGCGGCCGTTTCGGATAGCCCAGGGCATGCGCCACCAGGCCGGAGGAACCGAGCAGATGGCGGGAGCCGGTGAGCGCCAGATAGAGGGCGATTTCACCCTCGCCGACACTGCGCGGGGTGGCGTGCAGAAAGCTCTGGCCGAGTTCGAAGTCTTCGAAGAAATTGCCGTTCATGGTTGAGCCTCCGTTGCCGATGCCTCGATCATGTCGTGAATCATCAGGGTGCGGCGCGCGGCTTCGACATGCAGGGTTTCCACCAGGCGGCCATCCACCACGGTGACACCATAACCTTCGGCGTTGGCCACGTCCCAGGCGGCGATGATCTTGCGCGCGCGTTCGATGCTGGCCGGGCGCGGGGTGAAGGCGTCGTTGGCATAGGCGATCTGATCCGGGTGGATGATGCTTTTGCCGTCGAAACCGAGATCGCGGCTCATCCGGCAGGCGTATTCGAAATCGGTCATGTCCTTCATGTCCAGATGCACGCCATCGACGATGGCCAGGCCATGCGCGCGCGCCGCCAGGAGGCAATGCGAGAGGCTGTAGAGCATCGGCAGGCGCTCGCTGGTGATGCGCGCGTGCAGTTCGTTGGTGAGGTCGGAGGTGCCCATGACCAGACAGCGGATGCGCGCCGAGGCGCCGGCAATTTCCTCGGCGCGCAGCACGGCGAGCGGGGTTTCGATCATCACCATGATCGGCAGATGGGCGCCGCCGGCCGCGTCCAGCGCTTGCAGGGCGTCGAGCACCTCCTGCCGGCTTTCCAGGCGCGGGAACAGGATGGCGTCAGGCGACAGCGGCGCGATGGCGGTGAGATCGTCCAGCCCCCAGGCGGAGTCATGGCGATTAACCCGCACCACCACTTCGCGTTTGCCGTAGCCGCCCTCTTGCAGCGCGGCGGCGGCATTGCGCCGGGCTTCCAGCTTGCGCGCCACCAGTACCGATTCCTCCAGGTCGAAGATCAGGGTATCGACCGGCAGTTCGCGCCCCTTGGCGAGAAAACGCGGCACGCAGGCGGGGACATAGAGCATGGAGCGGCGCGGGCGGTAGGGGTGTGGCGGGGGTTGCAGGCGGGACGCCTGCGCTACAGGGGCGGGGTTTGTAGCGCAGGCGTCCCCGCCTGCTTCGGCCGTCGCCAAGGCGTTCATTGCGACCTCCCGCCGGCGATGGCCTGCGACAACTGCCTTCTCATGATCTTGCCGTTCTTGGTGCGCGGAAAATCGGCGGCGAGGTAGACGATCTTGGGCGCCTTGTAGCCGGCCAGATGTTGGCGGCCGAAGGCGAGCAATTCGTCGGGGCTGGTTTCCATGCCGGGATGCAGCATCACGTAGGCCACCACCAGCACCTTGTCGGCGCCGAGTTCCTCTCCAGTTGCGGCACAGTCGGCCACGGCCGGGTGGGTCTTCATCACCCGCTCGATTTCATGCGGTGACACCCGGTAGCCGAAGGAGTTGATGATGTCGTCGCGCCGCCCGAGAAACCAGATGTAGCCGTCTTCATCGAAGCGCGCGTAGTCGCCGGTGAGGAACCATTCGCCCTTGAACGCCTTGCCGGTCTCGCCCGGCAGGTTCCAGTAGCGCATGAACAGGCCGGGATCCTCGGATGGCAGACAGATCATGCCTTCCTCGCCGGGCGCGACTTCCTTGAGGGTGTCCGGGTCGAGCAGGCGGACATCGTGGCCTGGCTGCGGGAAGCCGGCGGAACCGGGGCGGATCGGGCGGAACTTGTTTTCCGAGAGGTAATACGACACCTCCGACATGCCCACCGCCTCGTAGATTTCCACCCCGAAGCGCTCGCGCCAGAGGCCGAGCATCTCATCAGACAAATGTTCGCCGGCACTCATGCAGTGGCGCAGGGTGGGCACGTCGGCGCCGGTGAATGCCGTCTTCTGGATGATCTGCCGGTAGAGGGTGGGCACGCCGATGAAGATGCTGGCACGGTGCTTGGCGATCAGTCGAACCCAGCCGGTGGCGTCGTTCTTGCCTTCATGCACGATCACCGTCTTGCCGAGGTAGAGCGGGTCCATCAGCGCGGAGCCGAGCACATAGGTCCAGTTGAACTTGCCGGAATGGACGATGCGGTCACCTTCCTCGGCGAAGTCGAACCAGTAGTTCGCCGCCGGCTCACGCCCGATCATGGCCCGGTGCGCGTGCAACACCCCCTTGGGGTAGCCGGTGGTGCCGGAGGTGTAGACCAGATAGGCGGGGTCGTGCGACTTGGTCGGGTGCGGCGGCGCGCAGATCGTGATCTCGGCCAGGGCGGCGTCGAGGTCGAGGACACCCCCCCCTTTTTCAAGGGGGGGGACAACCCCCGACAGCAGCACCAGACGCAGGCTTTCCAGCCCCGCCAGCTTGTCGTGCAGCGTCGCCCACATGGTCTGGTCGGTGACCAGCACCGAGGCGCCGGAATCCTGCGCCAGATACACCACTTCTTCCGCCGTCAGCAGGGTGGAAGTCGGCACCGAGATGGCGCCGCGCTTCATCGCGCCAAGGAAGGCGGTGGGGTAGTCCAGGCAGTTGGGCAGGCGGATCAACACCCGTTCGCCGTCTTCCACCCCGAGGTTGCGCAACAGTTGTGCGAAACGGCTGCTGCGTTCGGCCAATTCCTTGTAGGTGGCCTGGCTGACGCCGAGTTCATCGTCCTCGACGATCATGGCCAGGCGGTCTTCGCTGGCCGTGCCCAGGTGCGCATCGGTACAGGCGACGCCGATATTGAAATGCTCGGGCAAGTCCCAGGTCCAGGCGGGGAAGGGAGGAAAGGGCATCAGGTGCTCCTGTGTTGTAGGTTGGGCAAAGCGAAGCGTGCCCAACAGATAACCGTTGCATGTTGGGCACGCTGCGCTTTGCCCAACAGATAACCGTTGCATGTTGGGCACGCTGCGCTTTGCCCAACCTACGATGTGTTCTGCCGATCACAGAATCACCCCATAAGGCCAGTTCTCGCGCACCACCTGCGGCGGCAGCATGGCCAGCACTTGCAGCGCGAAATCGCTGTCATCGTCGGTCAGGGCGCGCAGGGAATGGGCGCGCAGCAGCACTTGCAGGGCCTTGCCGAACATCGGCGGGTCGAGCATTTCGCCTTCGAACTTGATCGCGCCGCCGAGCAGGGCATCGGCTTCCACGGCGGCTTGCAGGACGCGGATGTTGCGCGCCACCTCGGTCGGCGAGGGGGTGTAGGCCACCTTGCACAGGTGGATGTGGCTGGGGTGGATCACCTGTTTTCCGGTCAGGCCCATCGCCGCTTCCTCACAGGCGTGGCGATAGACCACGCGCGATTCGTCGTCGCCATGCAGGTCCAGCCAGCGGCGGATGTCGTGCGGTTCCAGGAAAGTCTCCGGCATGCCGGATTGGCCGATCAGCACTTCGACGCCGCCGATCACGCCGACCCCGGCGATGCGCGCCTCGAACAGGATCTGGTGCAGGAAGTAGGCCAGTTCCTGGGTCCAGCCTTGCGGCGTGATCTGGATGCCCATGGCCTTGGAGAAGTCGTGAATGCCGAACACCACATGCCTGACCGTGGGGTAGGCCATGATCTCCGGCGCGATCTTGAGCGACTTCGGGTGCTCGATGATGGGCTGGATGGTGATGCGCGGATTCAGCCCCGCCAGACAGGCGGAGAGGTCACGGATTTCCGCCGCGCCATAGGCCTCGCCGGCTTTGGCCAGCATCACCACGTCGATGTGCTCGGCCAGATCGCGCAGCATCGCCATGTCCTTCTCGTATTCCTCGGTGCGGAAAGGATTGATCCGCACCGCCACCGCCAGGTCATCGCGCTGCAGGCCGGGCAACTCCTGGCGCAACAGGTCGCGCGACAACGCCTTTTGCCGGCAGCCGTCTTCCAGGTCGAACAGCAGGGTCTGTGCGTGGCAGTGGCGGGCGTGCTTCTGGAAGCGCTGCGCGGCGGCTTCCAGGTCTTCATACAGCCCCAGCGCCGGCGCGTACTTCACCGGCGGGTAATAGAGCTGAATGCCGGGCCAGTAGTCACCCAGATTCGCGCCCAACACGCGGCTGGCCAGCGCCATTGTCGATCTCCTCGTCTCGGACTGAAAACCGATCAGTAGTCGGTTTTCTTGTTGCGGCGAACCCTATTCCTATCGTTGCTGGTGCACTGCACAATTATTTCAAGTCTAAATATTGAAAAACCCAATGAATCAGTCGGCTTCTCTACTGGCCCGTGCCCAGCCATACTTGCGGCCAGCAAAGGAGACCGCCATGCCCGCCATCCGCCAGGAAGATCTGATCCAGAGCGTTGCCGACGCGCTGCAATTCATTTCCATCTATCACCCGCTGGATTTCGTGCAGGCGATGAAGGCGGCCTATGACCGCGAGGAATCACCGGCCGCGAAGGGCGCGCTGGCGCAAATTCTCATCAACTCGCGCCTGTGCGCGGAGGGGCGGCGGCCGATCTGCCAGGACACCGGCATCGTGGTGGCCTTCCTCAAGGTCGGCATGGGGGTGCGCTGGGAAGGCAACATGAGTCTGTCGGACATGATTAACGAGGGTGTGCGCCGCGCCTATATGAACCCGGATAACCCGCTGCGTGCCTCGGTGCTGTCCGATCCGGCCGGCGCTCGCAGGAACACCAAGGACAACACCCCGGCTGTGTTCCACACCGAACTGGTGCCGGGCGACAAACTGGAAATCACGCTGGCGGCGAAGGGCGGCGGCTCCGAGAACAAGGCCCATTTCACGGTGTTGAACCCGTCCGATTCCATCGTCGACTGGGTGCTGGAAACCCTGCCGACCATGGGCGCCGGCTGGTGCCCGCCGGGCATCCTTGGCATCGGCATCGGCGGCACGCCGGAAAAGGCGCTGCTGCTGGCGAAAGAGGCGCTGATGGCGCCGATCGACATCCAGGAACTGCGGCAACGCGGCCCGAGCAACCGCATCGAGGAACTCAGATTGGAACTGATGGACAAGGTCAACGCCTTGGGCATCGGTGCGCAGGGCTTGGGCGGCCTGACCACGGTGCTCGATGTGAAGATCCTGGATTACCCGACCCACGCGGCCAGTCTGCCGGTGGGACTGATACCCAACTGCGCGGCCACCCGGCACATCCACTTCACCCTGGATGGCTCCGGCCCGGCCAGTTTCACGCCACCGCCTCTGTCGGAATGGCCGGCGGTGGCCTGGGACGGCCCCGCCTCGGCGCGGCGGGTGAACCTGGATACCCTGTCCAAGGCCGACACTGCCAATTGGCGCGCCGGGGAACAACTGCTGTTGTCCGGCCGCCTGCTCACCGGGCGCGACGCCGCGCACAAGAAGCTGGCGGAACTGGTGAACAGCGGCCAGCCCTTGCCGGTGGATTTCCACAATCGCTTCATCTACTACGTCGGCCCGGTGGATGCGGTGCGCGACGAAGTGGTCGGCCCCGCCGGCCCGACCACGGCGTCGCGCATGGACAAGTTCACCGACCTGATGCTGGGCGAACAAGTGGGCCTGATCGGCATGGTCGGCAAGTCGGAACGCGGGCCGGAAGCGATCGCCTCGATCAAGGCGCATGGCGGCGTTTATTGCATCGCCGTCGGTGGCGCCGCCTATCTGGTGTCGAAAGCGATCAAATCGGCACGCGTGCTGGCCTTCCCGGAACTGGGTATGGAAGCGGTCTACGAATTCATCGTCGAGGACATGCCGGTGACGGTGGCGGTGGACAGCCGCGGCGAATCGGTGCACGAAAGCGGCCCGCGCGAGTGGCGCATGAAGATCGGCAAGATTCCGCTTGCCGTGCACTGAGCCGCCACCGGGATGAACGCGCTATCACACCTGCTGACCTCGCCGCTGCGCGGCTGGGCGCATCTCCTGCGCCTGCTGCGCGACCCCCATGCCAGGCTGGTGGCCGCCCTGTTTTTCGCACTCATCGCCAGCATCCTGGGGCTGGGCTACATGTACACGGTCAATACCGGTTTCGGCTTCTTTAACCGTGGCTGCGCAACGGGCTTCAGCGAAGGCCGCATCGCCGCCCTGCTGATGCTGACCCCCATCGCCTTTGCCCTGGCGCTCTCCTCCGTGGGCGAAGCGATCCGCTGGATGGATGCGAAACGGCTCGGCCGGCACTACAACCTGCGTTTCTTCTGGAAACTTGCGGTGCTGGGCGGCGTCCTGTTGCTGGCGGTATTCCTGTTGGGCCGCTGCTGAGATAGCGCACTTGGTGAGCGCGGGGCGCCGGTTGCGGGAACCGGCTTATTTCGGCTCTATGTGATTCGTAGTGGGTAACGCGCAGGGCCGGCGGGCAGGTCACGCCGATCAAACCGCATACCGGCGAGGGTAGCGTGCGCTGTGCGCACGATTGGACGTGCCCCGCAGGACAAAAATCGTGCGCACAGCACACGCTACGGAGGAGCTCGCAGGAGCGGGCTGTCGGGCTTTGGAATCCCCGCAAGGGGTACGCCGGATTCGTAATGTTGCTGAAGCGACAACGACTCCGCTGCCCCATAGCTGGGCTATGCGGCGGCGAATCCGGCAAAAACCAGCCTCGCTGGGGCCGATTTTCGCTATCGACGACCAAAGTCCGACAGGCTGCCAGGCGACGCAGCAGGGGGGTGGATAGAACCGCTCATCGAGTCCGACGCCGCGTTGATGTAAGCCCTTTCCCGGGGCAGCATCAGCCGGCTGCGGGGGAAAGATGCGGCTCGGATTTGCCCATGCGCCGCCACAGATTCGTGCTGACCCGCAAGCTGGTTTTCACTTCCGCGCGATTCACTGCGGTAATCAGGCTGGTCGCGAGGCTACGCGCCTCACTCGGTGTCATCAGCACCATCTCGCCGCCGGCAAGTTCGATTGCGACGCTGTCCGTGCCATCAGGGCCGGAAATCAGAGAAACGAATACAGCCTCGTTTGTGTGGTTGATTGCGGTGTTGTTCATGTGTTGCTCCCTAATCAGCAGTAACCGGATACTGTTGAGCAGGAAGCATGCCAAAGGGAAATATGTCCGTGGATTCGCCGTCACCCCGCATGCATAGGGGAGGTTCGGGTTTATCGCCGGATTCGCCTGGAAAGCCAAACACGGCAGAGGCTCGACAGCCTTGTCGGGCTTTCGTCAGGATTTCCGGTCGGTCCTGACTGGACATGAAAAAAGGCGGATATATCCGCCTTTTTTCATGTCCAGGAGCAACTGCTAGCCCGCTTTCTTGGCCGCCGGCTTTTTTGCTGCCGGTTTCTTGGCGGCTGGCGCCGCTTTCGGCGCGGCGGCGTTCGTTGCTGCCGCTTTGGCAGCCGCCACCTTGGGCGCGGCCGGTTTCTTCGCGACTGCGGGGGCTTTCGCTATGGCAGCCTTCTTTGCCGCAGTGGCTTGAGCGGCGACGGGCTTGGCGGCTGTCGGCGCGGCAACGGCTTTCTTGGCGGGAGCAGCCACCTTCGCGGCCGGTTTCTTCACCGCAGCGACGGCTTTGGCTGCCGCGACCTTCTTCTCGGCGGCTTTCTTGACCGGGGCCTTGGCGGGCGCAGCGGCCTTTACGGCTTCCTTTTTGACGGCTGTAGCGGCTTTCGCCGGTGCCGCTTTGGCGGCCGCCTTGGGCACGGCACCTTTTTTCGCGGCGGCGGCGGCGGCTTTCACCGGGGCCTTGGCCACGGCTGCTTTCTTGGCCGGCGCTTTCGCGGGCGCGGCGGCGACGGGCGCTACCGCAGTCTTGGCGGGTTTCGTGGTCTTGCCGGCTGGCTTGGCGGCAGCTTTGGCAACTGCTTTGGCGGGTTTCTCGGTGGGCATGTCCGACTCCTCTGGGGGATGACTGAAAACGTCTGAAAAGCCTTATGCCTCAAGCAGTTCCGTGAATTTGAGGCGTGCGCGGATTGTGCGCAAAAAAAAGCGCGCCCGGCAAGGCCGGAGCGCGCTTTTTCACGGGTTTTTCGCCGGTTTACCCGGATTTTTCCGCCGCCAACACGCGTTCGTGCTGAAACAGCGCCACTAACGGCTCGCGTTCCCGCACCAGATGGCTGTCGCCGCCATCCACCATGACCTCGGCGGCGCGTGGGCGGGTGTTGTAGTTGGAACTCATGCTCATGCCGTAGGCACCGGCCGAACAGATGGCCAGAAGGTCGCCTTCCGCCAGCGCCAGCTCGCGGTCGTGGCCGAGAAAATCGCCGCTTTCGCAGACTGGGCCGACGATGGCGTAGTTGCGCGCTTCGCCGGCGCGTTCCCGCACCGGCAGGATGTCGTGCCAGGCGTCGTAGAGCGCGGGGCGCATGAGGTCGTTCATGGCGGCATCGACGATGGCGAAGTCCTTGGTCTCACCGTGCTTGAGGTATTCCACCCGGGTGAGCAGCCAGCCGGCATTGCCGACCAGGGAGCGGCCAGGCTCGACGATCAGGGTTTCATGACGGCCGCCGAGGCGCTCAAGCAGCACGCGCGCGTAGTCGTCCAGCGCCGGTGGCGTTTCGTCGCGATAACGGATGCCGACGCCGCCGCCGATGTCGATGTGTTCGAGGCGGATGCCGGCCAGCGCCAGCGCATCAACCAGCTCCAGCACCCGCTCCAGCGCCTCGGCGAAGGGCGCGATTTCAGTTAATTGCGAACCGATATGGCAGTCGATGCCGATCACCCGCAAGTGCGCCAGCGCCGCCGCCTCGCGGTAGACGCGCAGGGCCTGGTCATGGGCGATGCCGAACTTGTTGCCCTTGAGGCCGGTGGAAATGTAGGGGTGGGTTTGGGCATCCACATCCGGATTGACGCGCAGGCTGATCGGCGCCGTCACACCGAGTTCGCCCGCCACTTGATTCAGGCGCGCCAGCTCGCTTTCCGATTCCACGTTGAAGCAATGAATGCCGGCCAGCAGGGCCGCGCGCATTTCCCAGGCCGCCTTGCCGACCCCGGAAAACACCACTTTGTCGGCAGCGCCGCCGGCCGCCAGCACGCGTGCCAGTTCGCCGCCGGAAACGATGTCGAAACCGGCGCCCAGGCGCGCGAACAAATTGAGGATGGCGAGGCTGGCATTGGCCTTCACCGCGTAGCAGACCCGATGCGGGTGTGCGGCCAGAGCCTGGTCATAGGCGCGATACGCAGTTTCCAGCGCGGCGCGGGAATAGACGTAACAGGGGGTGGCGAATTCGCCGGCAATGGCCTCCAGCGGCACGTCTTCGACATGAAGCACGCCACCGCGACGGCTCAGTTGGGTACCGAGAGGATTCATTTTGTGGATTGTGCAGGTTGCGGGGTTTGCGCGGGCACGGGCGCGTCGGGCAGATACAAGGCGCCTTTCTTGCCGCATCCGGCGAGGAAAAACAGCGCGAGGAGAATGGTCAGAATGCGCATGGGAAGCCCTTAAAATGGCGAAAAGTCTAGCATGGAGCAGCTAATGACCGAGAGCGAGTACACCCATCTGGCCGATGCCACCCTTAACCGTCTGGAAGCCACCCTGGATGCGGCCGAAGTCGACTACGAACGCGCGGGCGGCGGCGTTCTGGAACTCGAATTCGACGACGGCTCGATGATTGTGGTGAACAAACAGGCGGCGGCCCAGGAAATCTGGGTGGCGGCGAAAAGCGGCGGCTTCCACTACCGTTGGGACGCTGGCGCCTGGCGCGATACCCGTGGCGGTGAAGAGTTGTTTGCCGCGCTGGCGCGGCTGGCATCGGCGCAGGCGGGAGAACCCGTTGAACTGGGTTGAGAAGAACGAACCGTGCTTACCCACTACCGGTAGGGACGTAGGTTGGGCAAAGCGAATCGTGCCCAACAACGCGACGGTTCGTTGGGCACGCTTCGCTTTGCCCAACCTACGTCACTGGCCCCGGCGCAGGCGGGAGAACACATTGAGCTGGGTTGAGAAGAACGAACGTGCGCGCGGCGCACGCTACCAGTGATGGAGCCGACCATGGACGAACAATCCCTGTTCAAACAATTGCCCGAACTGGAAGGCCAGCTTGGGGTAGAGCATGTCAAACCGCTGCTGGATCGCATCTCGGTGCAATCCCTGCCCGATGGCGAGGTGCTCCTGCATGACCAGGCGCCGATTGACGCGCTGTATCTGGTGCTCTCGGGCTGTTTGCGGCTGTCCGTGGAGTTTGCCGATCATGCCGTCCAGTTGGGCGAGATCGGGCCGGGAAACTGGGTCGGTGAACTCGGCTATTTCAGCGGCGTACACGTTGCGTCCAGTACCGTCACCGCCTGTGGCGACACCGAAGTTGCGTGTCTGACTTACCGGAATTTCGATGCGCTCATGGTTGAGGACTCGGTCGCGGTGTGCCGCCTGACCCATGGTTTCATCCAGATGCTGATGCGGCGTCTGGCGGTGACCGCGAACAATCCCATCATCGACCCGCAAGGCGAAATGCTGTTGCTGGGCGAGCTCTCCGTCCCCTGGGCGGAGCTGGCGCAAAGTCCCCACGGCGTGGTGGATTTCCTGAAAACCTTGCTGGGAGTGCACTGATGCTATTGCGTAACTTTCTGCGCAACCTGCCGAGCTTCCAGTACCTGTCGGAAGCCGATGTCGACCATGTCGCCGCCGCCATGCGCGTGGACGACTACCCCGATCAGCATGTGTTCATCTACCAGGAGCGGCTCAACAAGGAACTGTTCCTGCTGCTGGACGGCACGGTGAAGGTCTGCCACTACGGCAACGGCGGCCGTTACTACACCTTGAAGAGCCTGCAACCGGGCGAACTCTTCGGTATTCCCTCGATTTCACAGGGCATCCCGTCCCTCACCAGTTGCCAGGCGAGCGGGCCGGTGAAAGTCGCCAGCCTGCCGTTTTCCGCCTACATGCTGCTATACCAGCCGGATTCCGACATCGGCTGCCGCTTCCAGTTCGTCATCGCCAGCCAGTTGGCGCGTGACCTGCACCACCGCCACGACGCCCTGCGCAACCTGCTGGCGCAGGTTTACGGGCCGAAAGGCGGGAAGATCGTGGCCTAGCCTTATGCCCACACTGGATTGGATCGGCAAAGCCGCCGTCGTCACCCATCACAAGGACGTGCCCTATCGACTGTTGAAGCCGGTGGCGGAACTTTCCTTTTCCCAGGGGGAGAGGGAGAACGGCAACCTTATCGTTCAGGGCGACAACCTGCATGCCCTGAAAGCCCTGCTGCCGCGCTATGCCGGCCAGGTGAAATGCATCTACATCGACCCGCCCTACAACACCGGCAACGAGGGCTGGGCCTACAACGACAACGTCAACAGCCCGGAGATACGCCGCTGGCTGGGCGAGACGGTGGGCAAGGAAGGCGAGACGCTGGATCGGCATGACCGCTGGCTGTGCATGATGACTCCGCGTCTGGTGCTGCTGCGGCAGTTTCTGCGGGAGGATGGGGCGATCTTTGTTTCCATCGACGACAACGAGGTGGCGACGCTGCGGCTGTTGATGGATGAAGTGTTTGGTTCGCAGAATTTTGTAGCGACCGTGCTTTGGCAGAAGAAATATGCCGTCGCTAACGACCACAAAACCATCGCCCCGATGCATGACTATGTCTTGGTGTATCAGCGTTCACCACGCTGGCAAAGGAACCTGCTGCCGCGAGGGGAAGAAAAGGACCAGCTTTACCGCTACGAGGACGAGCAAGGACGCTTCCGCCCCGACAATTACACCTGTAGCAAAACCGCCGAAGAGCGCCCGAATCTCTATTACGCCGTTCGCAACCCCAACACGGGCGAAATCATCTGGCCGAAAAGAACGCGCGTATGGGCTTATTCACCCGATGAGCACCTCCGGCATATTGCCGAGGGGCTGATCTACTGGGGCAAGGATGGCACAGGCAAAGTCCCGGCCTACAAACGCTACAAACATGCCCTGCGCAATGCCGATGGCGTTGTGCCGCAAACGCTCTGGATGCACGACTTTGCCGGACACACGGATGGCGCACGCAAGGAATTGCGCGAAGTCTTGTTCGACGTGCCTTCGGTTTCCGACTTCGCCACACCCAAGCCCACCCAGCTTATCCAGCGCATCCTGCAAATCGCCAGCGACAAGGATTCCCTGATCCTCGACTCCTTCGCAGGTTCCGGCACCACCGCCCACGCGGTGTTGCAACAGAACGCCGAGGATGGCGGTAGCCGGCGCTTCATCCTGGTGGAAATGGATCAACACATTGCCCGCAACGTCACCGCCGAACGGGTACGGCGGGTGGCAACCGGATATACCAACAGCAAAGGGCAGCCGGTCGAAGGTCTGGGCTGCGGCTTCCAGTTCTGCACCTTGTCGAAGGAACCCCTGTTCGAGGCCGGCGGCCAGATACGCGAGAGCGTGACTTTCGCGGAACTGGCGGAATTCGTCTGGTTCGCCGAGACGGGAACGGGCTATGCCGGTGGCGGCGATTCGCCGCTGCTGGGCGTCCATCAAGGCCGCGCCCTCTACCTGCTCTACAACGGCATCCTCAAGGACCGCAGCGATCTCGGCGGTAATGTCCTCAACAGCCGCACCCTGGCGGTACTGCCGCCCCACGCCGGCCCGCGCCTGGTGTATGGCGCGCGCTGCCGCTTCGACGCGGCGCGGCTGAAGGCGCTGGGGCTGGGGTTCAAGCAGTTGCCGTATGAACTTGTGACCAAAAGCTGGGGCTAACGGGCATGGCAGCCCCGCCGCCCCGAATGATGAAACCGGACGCCCCTGTAGCGCAGGCGTCCTCGCCTGCTCGTGGCGCTGAATGCAGGCGGGACGCCTGCGCTACAGAGGCGTGGTTGTTTCACGTTAATCATGGAGAAAGCTGACCTCATCAAGCAGGTGATCGCGTTGTGCGAGGACGACCGTTGCCGACTGGTCGAAGCCTTGTTGGATAACCTGAGCCCCTCCGACCCCGGCATCGATCCCGCACGGTTGGAGGACATGAAATGCAGGTTTGCGGCCTATTGCGCGGATAGGCTGGTGAATCCCGAAGTGACTGGAGAACCGCAATGAATGAACGCATCACGATGGACCCGGGCATTTGCCACGGGAAACCCTGTATCCGTGGCTTGCGCTACCCGGTCGAGGGGGTGTTGGAATGGCTGGCTGGCGGCATGAGCATCGAGGACATCCTGGCCGACTATGAAGACCTGGAACGTGAGGACATCCTTGCGGTGTTGTCCTACGCCGCGCGACTGGCGCATGTGAAACAGATGGAAAGACTGGCGGCATGAAATTCCTGGTCGATGCGCAGTTGCCCCGGCGAATGGCGCACTGGATCGCCGGAGCCGGGCATGACGCGAAGCACACCCTGGATATGCCTTTGGGCAACCGCACGCCGGATGCCGAAGTGATCGCTTGCGCCGCCCAGGAGCAGCGCATCGTGGTGACCAAGGATGACGATTTCGTGCAGTCGTTCCTGCTTTCCGGCCAGCCATCCAGTCTGCTTCTGGTCGCCACGGGAAACATTGCCAATGCCGAGTTGGAAAACCTGGTGCGGCGGCATTTCTCGCGTATCGAAGCGGCCTTTGCCGTGCATCGTTTCGTGGAACTCAATCGAGGCACCTTGGTGATACACGAATGACCCTCAAGGATTACCAATCCGACCTCCTCGATGCCTTCGAGGCGTTTCTGCGTCGCAGCCGTGAACTGAAAAATCCGGAAGCGGCATTCATGGAGAGCACGCGCGCGCACTTTGGTTTCGCGCTGCCCTATACGCCGCTGCCGGGTGCGCCCCAGGTGCCCTATGCCTGTCTGCGGGTGCCTACCGGCGGCGGCAAGACGCGCATCGCCGGGCAGGCCATCGCACGGGTGAACCGGGCTTTTCTCGATACGGATTTCAGTCTGACCCTGTGGCTGGTGCCCAGCGACCCGATTCGCGAACAGACCTTGCGGGCGTTGAAGACGCCCGGCGAACTCCTGCACGCGGACATGCGCGATCTGTTCGGAAGCGTGAACGTGTTGACCATCGACGAAGCGCTGTCCATGCAGCCCGCCACACTGAACACGGCCAACACGATCATCGTCGCCACCATGCAGTCGTTCAAACGCGAGGATAAAGAGGGTAGCGGCGACTTGCGGGTGCGCCGGCAGAACGGCGCCTTGATGGCGCATTTCGCCGGAACCTCGGCGGCGCAGCGCGGCGAACATTCGCTGGTGGACGCCCTGCGTCTACGCCGGCCCTTCGTGGTGGTGGACGAGGCGCATAACCAGGGCTCGCCGCTGGCGGTGGAAACCCTGCTGCGCTTCGATCCTTCCTGCGTACTGGAGTTGACCGCCACGCCGGACCGCTCGCAGATGCCCAGTAATGTCCTGCGCAGCGTGTCCGCCGCCACCTTGCAAGCGGAAGACATGCTGAAACTGCCGGTGGAACTGGCGGTGCATCCGCAATGGAAAGTAGCGCTGAGCGAGGCGCTGGGGCGCATGGCCGCGCTGGAGAAAGACGCGGCGGCGGAAGCACTGGCCACCGGCGAGGTGATCCAGCCGGTGATGTTGATTCAGGCGGAACGCCGGGACGCCCGCCAGGAAACCTTCACCCCGGAACGGGTGAAGCGGCATCTGATCGAGGATTTCCAGATCGACCCGGCACGCGTCGCCATCGCCACCGGCGCCCTCGACGAACTCGCGGCCAAGCGCATGACCGACTCCGATTACCCGCGCTTCATCATCACCGTGGACAAGCTGCGCGAGGGCTGGGATTGCCCGTTCGCTTACGTGCTGTTCACCTTCCGCAACACCACGTCGAGCACCGCCGTGGAGCAGATTCTCGGGCGCGTCTTGCGCATGCCCCACGTCACCCGCAAGCAGCAAGAGTCTTTGAACCGCGCCTATGTCTACGCGGTTTCGGATGCGCTGGCGCAAACCGTGGAAGGCTTGCGCGATGGGCTGGTCCATAACGGTTTCGAACGCCTGGATACACGCGGAATGGTGCATGGGGTTGCCGGTAGCGTGGCCGAAGGCGGCACGGATGACCTGTTCGGCGCGATCCGGGAAATTGTCGTCGCGCTACCGGAAATCGACGGCGTAGTGCAAGTGCCTGAGCCTGGCGCCGTCGAGTCCCTACCGAAAGCGGTGCGCGACCGGCTCGAAATCAGCCCGGAAACCGGCACGATGACGATCAAGGGCGTGGTCAGCGATGCCCAACTGCGCCAGGTCGCCGCCACGTTTACCGATGAACAGGCCGCCAGGACGATGCGGGAAAGGCTGGATTCCGCCCGCGCGGAGTCCGCTGCGCCCGTTGTGGCGGCGGCCTCGCCCGCCGAGCGGGGCGAGCGTTTCGTCGTGCCGCTGCTCATGCTCCGGCAAGGCGATTTCTTCGAAGTATTCGACCAGACGCCGCTACTGGACGCGGATTGGGAAATCACCGACTTCGACCCGAATCTGACGGAGAACGAGTTCGCCCGCGATCTGGAAGCCATGCGCCGCGCGCGGTTGTCGATTTCTGAACTGGAAAAACTCCAGTGCGATGTCTACGACCGCCTGGACAGCCAGCTTGCCCTGTTCGGCCGGGAATCGGGTTGGAACGTGGCGAATCTGGTGGGCTGGCTGGATCGCAATATTCCCTTTTACTACGCCGACCGGCCGCAGAAAGCGGCCTGGTTCACGGCTGCGGTACTGCATCTCATGGAGGTTCGCGGCTTCGGCCTCGATGAATTGGCCTACCGCAAATTCAGGTTGCGCGGCGCACTGGAACGAAAGCTGGCCGATGGGCTGAGTCTGGCCAAGCAAGGGCAGTTCGATCTGCTGCTGGCGCGGCCGGAGGATTTCGCCACCGCCCGCGATGAACACGCGGTGGTGTTCGAGCAAGGGCGCTACGGCTATGACTACGCCTATAGCGGGTTCATCAGGCTCAAGCGGCACTTCTTCCCAGTGATCGGCAATCTCAAGGTGGAGGGCGAGGAGTTTGAATGCGCCGAATTCCTGGCCAATCAGTTACCCGGCGTTGCCTGGTGGGTCAGGAACGTGGAGAAGAAGCCGGGCTCGTTCTGGCTGCAAACGGCGAGCGACCGGTTCTACCCGGATTTCGTCGTGAAGATGGAAAGCGGCCAAAGGGGAAATGGCCTATTGCTGGCGCTGGAGTACAAGGGCGCGCACATCGCCGATGGCCGGGATGCGCGCGAGAAGGAAATCATCGGCAAGTTGTGGGCGTCGCGTAGCGGGGGGCGTTGCGAATTTGTCATGGTGAAAGATCGGGATTGGGCGGCGATCAGCGCGGCGACGGTCGCCTGATCCGGCGGGATGTCGGGCACGCCGCGCCCTGACTGGCTGCACATCGCTGCAATCCCCCCAGCCCCCCTTTGCGAAACGGGGGCGCCGGTCAGCTCAGCCGCTTGCGTGCCCGTTCCACCGCCGCGCGCACCGCTACCGGGGCGGTGCCGCCGAGGTGGGTGCGCTGTGCCAGGGAGCCTTCCAGGGTGAGCACCTGGTACACGTCTTCCCCGACCAGGGGCGAGAACGCCTGCAACTCGGCCAGCGGCAGGTCGGCCAGGTCGCAGCCTTTCTGTTTTGCCGTTCGCACCGCGCGCGCCACCGCTTCGTGGGCTTCGCGGAAGGGCAGGCCTTTCTTCACCAGGTAATCGGCCAGATCGGTGGCGGTGGCATAGCCTTCGATGGCCGCCTGGCGCATCCGTTCGGCTTTCACTCGCACGTGGTAGACGCGCTGCGGCTGGACTGGGAGGAGTTCGTTCCACCCACCCGGCTCGCGTTCATCCTCGGCAACCCGCCCTTCATCGGTGGCAAGTACCAGACGCCGCAACAAAAGGAGGACATGGCCGCCATCACCCAAGGCATCAAGGGCGCGGGCCTGCTGGATTACGTGGCGGGTTGGTATATCAAGGCCGCGCACTATTTGAGCGGACGCAAGCACGGGCAAGCCCACCGCGACAAAAAGCTGTTTCAGGATGTGCGCTTCGGCCAAACCTTCGTCGGCGATCTGTTCGAGGAGTTGGGGCAGGCCGACGAAACCGCCCGCAAGAAAATCCGTTGCGCCTTCGTCTCCACCAACAGCATCACCCAGGGCGAACAAGTCCGCGCCTACCCGCAAGCTGGCCGACACCCCCACCCGCTTTCACGTGGAAAACATGCCGGTCTCCCCCTTCCTGGTCATCCCCAAAGTGTCCTCGGAACGGCGCCACTACCTCCCCATCGGTTTCATGGCGCCGGACACCCTATGCAGCGACCTGGTGTTCATCTTCCCCACGCCACCCTCACCCACTTCGGCATCCTGCAATCGACCATGCACATGGCCTGGGTGCGCTACGTCCGCGGGCGCATGAAAAGCGATTGCCGCTACTCCGCCGGCATCGTCTACAACAATTTCCCCTGGCCTTCGGTGGTTACAATCCACCCCACCTCAACATCAGGAGCGGTTCATGGCCACAGTGACCTTCGATACGCTGGAACTCACCGAAGCCCTGAAGAAATCCGGGCTGTCGGAACCGCAGTCCGAGGCGATTGTGCGGGCGATAGCGAAAGCGCAGGACAGGCTGGTGACGGAGGACATTCTGGAAAACCGTCTTGCGCCACTGAAAGCCGACCTGCTGGTGCTGAAATGGATGATGGCCGTGGTGATCGCGGTGAACGTCATTCCCGCCCTGACCAAGCTGCTCGTGCTGTAACAACCAGCGCACTCAAAACCGCCATCGAAACCGCCGCCCAGGCCGTGCTCGATGCCCGCGCCGGCAGCAGCCTGGCGGACCTCTACCCCACGTTTAACAGACCCCATATTTTCTCTATACAAATCAATAAGTTATCGCGTACAGGTGTTTTTTAGCCCCTGTTTTCGCGTAATTCCGTGTTCAGACGATCAGTTTCTTGGTCCCTCCTGGCGCCGGATTGATTGCC
>JAUYFG010000028.1 GCA_030690985.1 Pseudomonadota bacterium | reverse complement strand
TCGTTCCAGAAGCCCGGCCAGTCAATCGCTTCGATGATGCGCAAACTCTGTCTGCGTCCCCGCATCGTTCTCGACTATCTGCGGCTCACCAAAAACTCCGCCCCTGCTCGGCAGGATTCGTGAGAACAAATTTGCCCTGGCGCGCAGGGTTTGAGGTTTGACTTTCAGCCGGGCGGCGGCTTCTTCTGTGCTGAGGCGAACCGCGAACGCGGTGCCGGGTATGGCGGAAATTGTCATGTCGTGCCACCTTGTGAAATGCCGCTAAACGCGGCGGGTGGCAATCTATTTACGCGCCCTTTTTCCTAGTTAATACACAAGGCAATATTTAGGATTTTCCCAAGAGTTTGAAGACGCGCGTGTTGGCGGCTCCTACTGTTTTCGGCTTAACGCCAAACTTGCGGGCGGTCCTTTCTTTGGCGGTGGTCTTGCTCAGTCCCTTTCCAAGGTGCCGGGCGAATTCGACATACATCAACAGGTCGCGGGCCAGCGAGGCGTTTTCCGAATCCTTCGGCCGTCCCGGCAGGCCCGGCTTTTCCTCAAGCCGGTCGCGGATGTGGCGATCATCTTCGGGTGTCAGTGGGGCGCCATCGCGGAAGGCGTCATAGGCTTGCAACAATTCCTCGCTGGTGGGGCGTTCACGGCGGCGGGTGGCGGTGGCGGCGGCATCGGCTTCGTCGGCCCGTTCCACGGCCTCACGCTGGCGCTTCATCCATGCGGGTGGTTCGCGGTCGCCGAATGTTCCGCCGTCAACGAGCTTGCAATCTTGAGCGGTCAGCGGTTTACGGGTGGTCATGTTTGCGCCTCTTCTCGCGCCCTTCAATTGGGGGCCCACCCCAGGCCGGCGAAGGTTTCCGGCTTTTCGCCCTCGGGAGCTAACCTCGGGCTAGGGGTGGGCTTTACTCGGTCAGGTCAGGCCGCTTTCCGCACAGGCTCAATCGCCGGTCGTTTCTGCTTGCCAGCCTGCCACAAGTCATATTGCGTTTGCAGGCCCAGCCATAGGTCGGGCGACGTGCTCAGCCATCGCGCCAAGCGAAGCGCCATGTCAGCGGATATGCCCGCACTGCCGTTGAGTATCTTGCTCAGGGTGACGCGGGCGACTTGCAGCGCCGTAGCCGCATCGGTGACGGTCATCCCCTCGGGTAGCCATTCGCGCAGTACCGCGCCGGGGTGGGGTGGGTTGTGCATCCTGCTCATGTTCATGCCTCAGTGGTAATCCTGGTAATCGACCAACTCCGCATCTTTGCCGACGAAGCAGAAAGTCAGCCGCCAATTGCCGTTCACCCAAATCGACCAATGCCCCGCCAGGTCGCCACTCAAAGCATGTAATCGCCAGTTCGGCGCGTTCATGTCATCCGGCCCGGTAGCGTTGTCCAGGGTGGCAAGCTGAATCTGCAACTTGGCAGCATGGTGGGGCTGGATGCCTTTCTTGCTGCTGGTGCGGAAGAAGGCTTCAAGCCCTTTGTGTCTGAACGACTTAATCATGGCTCAGTGTAGTCTGTTAAGTATCGCGCATCAACACGAATCAATGCTTCACCAGCCGCAAGCCGCTGGCTCCTTCCTCGGGCTGCTGGATGCCGGCCTGTTCCAATATCCACGCCTCAATCCGCTCGTGCCACATCCGCAGCAGGTCGAGCGGGCGGCGGCGGTAATGCTTCTCCGCGATGGCGGAAGGCTTGTGGCCCATGATTTGCGCCACCACGCCGACGGGCGTTTCTGTCCATTCGGCCAGGGTGCCGAATGAGCGGCGCAGGCCATGCAGGGACAGATGCGGCAGGCCGGCGATAGCGAGGGCGCGATTGTGGGCAATGCGCGGCTCCTGGATGCGTCCAGATGCGGCGGTGGGGCTACTGAATACCCACTCACTCCGGCGCGGCAGGCTGGCCAGTAACGCGGCGACAAAGGACGTCAAGGGAATGATGCGGCCGGTCTCTTCCACCTTGTCTGCGATGGCCATGCTCTTCCACTGAAAGTCCACATCTTCCCAGCGTAGTCCGGCCAGCTCCTCGCGGCGGGTGCCGGTCAACAGCAGGGCTTGCAAGTAGGCGGCCTGTACCGGGTTGCTGAGTTTGCGCACGGCCGCGAACCATGAGGGCAGTTGTTCGCGTTGCAGGCTGTCGCCGTCCTTCGCCTTGACGCGGTGCAAGTGGTCTCTGGCTACTCGGCTGCCCACGGCTTCCACATGGGCGGCGGCCTGATACTCCGGCATCCCGGAAGCCCAGCGGATGAAGGCACGCAACAGTCGATAAGCCAGGGCGGCGCGAGTGGGGCGGCGGGTGTTTTCCTGTTCGAGCCAGGCGCTTACGCGATCGGGGGTCAGGTCGGACAGCTTGAGCGGCATCAGGGCGGCCAGCGGGCCGGGTTCGATGGTGCCAGGGCCGCGCTTCCTGGCCTCGCCACCCTCGCGCGAAACGGCAATGTGGTCGTACAGGGTGCGCTCGCTCCATTTCGCCTTGCGGGCCTCAATGTAGGCGCCCCAGGCTTCCGCCACGGTCACATCCTGCCGACGGGCTTCCTCGCGCTTGGCTTCGGTGGCGGCGATGCGCTCTTGTTTCTCTTGGCGCGGGTCGATGCCCTTGTCAATCAGCATACCCAGGCGGCGGGCTTCCTGTCGGGCATCGTCCAAATACCAAGTGCGCACATCGCCTATCGTGGTTCGGATTGTCGACCTGTTCAGCTTGGCCTCGAAGATGAAGCTCTTGGCGCTCGCGGTGGCACGAACAGCCAGGCGGGGGGCTACGGTATCCCCGAGAAATGCTTGTTTCACATCAGGCGGGCAAGTGAAGGTGCGGATGCGTTCAAGCGTCAATCGTTCTCTTTGCATGTTGGCCTCGGGGCTGTTCCGTGTAGCCAGATTGTAGCCACTATCGAGCAACCCCACTCAACACGTTTCAACGTCAAAACAGCGTGATTGTATATAAATCAGTTGCTTACGGTTATTTCGTCAACGTCGATGAACCCCGATAAATGGCTAGTCTTGAGAACTCTTAATCCGTAGGTCGAGTGTTCGAGCCACTCACAGCCCACCAAAATAAGGGGTTTGGCGCAGGCCAAACCCCTTTTTGTTTGTGTCTCGCGAAGCACCCGCAAGGGGTACGCCGGATTCGTAAGCCGCTAAAGCGGCAACGACTCCGCTGCACCCGCAAGGGGTACGCCGGATTCGTAAGCCGCTAAAGCGGCAACGACTCCGCTGCACCCGCAAGGGGTACGCCGTGGTTGTAAAGCCGCCGAACTTCCGGCGGCAACAACCACGCACCGCTCCTCCGGCTTGACCGGATGGGATGCAATCGCTAGTGTTCAACCCCTTTCAAAAGATCAAGAAACCCTCGCCATGGCGGACATGGAATTGACTGGTGCAGATATCGTCGTCAGCTGTTTGCGGGATGAAGGCATCAAGCATGTCTTCGGCTATCCCGGCGGCGCCGTACTCAATATCTACGACGAAATCTACAAGCAGACTGCTTTCGAGCACATCCTGGTGCGCCATGAGCAGGCGGCCGTGCATGCGGCGGATGCCTATGCGCGTTCCACCGGACAGGTCGGCGTGGCCATCGTTACCTCCGGGCCGGGTGCCACCAATGCGGTGACCGGTATCGCTACCGCCTACATGGATTCCATTCCGATGGTGGTGATTTCCGGCCAGGTGCCGACCGCAGCCATCGGCCAGGATGCTTTCCAGGAAGTCGACACCGTGGGCATTACCCGCCCCTGCGTGAAGCACAACTTCCTGGTCAAGGACGTGCGCGACCTGGCAAGCACCATCAAGAAAGCCTTCTTCATCGCGGCGACCGGTCGCCCCGGCCCGGTTCTGGTGGATGTTCCCAAAGACATCACCCAGCACAGTTGCGTCTACGAATACCCCAAGAGCGTCTCCATGCGCTCTTACAACCCCACCAGCAAGGGGCACGCCGGCCAGATCAAGAAGGCTGTGCAGATGCTGCTGGAAGCCAAGCGGCCGATGATCTACAGCGGCGGCGGGGTGGTGCTGGGTAATGCCGCGCCACAGGTCACCGAACTGGTGCGCCTGCTCGGATCTCCCATCACCAGCACCCTGATGGGGCTGGGTGGCTATCCAGCGCCCGATCCCTTGTTCCTCGGCATGTTGGGCATGCACGGCACCATCGAAGCCAACATGGCCATGCAGCATTGCGATGTGCTGCTGGCCGTGGGCGCGCGCTTCGACGACCGCGTGATCGGCAACCCCAAGCATTTCGCCAAGGAAGCGCGCCGCATCATCCATATCGACGTGGACCCCTCCTCCATTTCCAAGCGCGTCAGGGTGGATGTGCCCATCGTCGGCGAGGTGGCTCAGGTGGTCGAGGAGATGCTCAAGCAACTCCATGCCGGCAAGGAGCAGCCCGAGCAAAGCGCGCTCAAGGCCTGGTGGACGCAGATCGAACTCTGGCGTGCCCAGGACTGCATGAAGTACGACCGCGAGTCAGCCAAGATCAAGCCGCAATACGTCATCGAGAAGTTGTACGAGGTGACCGGCGGCCAGGCCTTCGTGACCTCCGACGTGGGCCAGCACCAGATGTGGGCGGCCCAGTATTACCCGTTTGACCAGCCGCGCCGCTGGATCAATTCCGGTGGCCTCGGCACCATGGGCTTCGGCCTGCCCGCCGCGATGGGCGTGCAGATGGCGCATCCCGATGCCCAGGTGGCCTGCGTCACCGGCGAGGGCAGCATCCAGATGAACATCCAGGAGCTGTCCACCTGCAAGGAATGGAAGCTTCCCATCAAGGTGATCCTGCTCAACAACGGCTATCTCGGCATGGTGCGGCAGTGGCAGGAATTCTTCTACGAGGAACGCTACGCCGAGTCCTACATGACTTCCCTGCCCGACTTCGTGAAGCTGGCCGAGGCCTATGGCCATGTCGGCATCCTGGTCGAGAAGCCCGAGGACGTCGAACCCGCGCTGCGCGATGCCTTCGGCAAATACAAGGACCGCCTGGTGTTCATCAACTTCCTGACCGACCCGCGCGAGAACGTGTTTCCCATGATTCCCGCCGGTAAAGGGCTATCTGAAATGATTCTGGTGTGAGGGCCTAAGCGATGCGGCACATCATTTCCCTCCTCATGGAAAACGAATCCGGCGCGCTCTCTCGCGTGGCCGGCCTGTTCTCCGCGCGCGGCTACAACATCGAGTCACTCACTGTCGCGCCGACCGAAGACGCCACCTTGTCGCGCATGACCATCGTCACGCGTGGTTCCGAGGACGTCATCGAGCAGATCACCAAGCAGCTCAACAAGCTGATCGACGTGGTCAAGGTGCAGGACCTCAGCGACGGCAGCCATATCGAGCGTGAGCTGATGCTGGTGAAGGTGCGCGCCAGTGGTGATTCGCGTGAAGAAATGAAACGCATGGCCGATATTTTCCGCGGCCGCATCATCGACGTGACGGACAAGACCTATACGGTCGAACTCACCGGCCCCGGCTCCAAGCTGGATGCTTTCCTGCAAGCCGTCGATCCGGCGGCCATTTTGGAAACCGTGCGAACCGGAGCCTCCGGCATCGGGCGCGGCGACCGCATCATGAAAATCTAGTGAGGGGTGAGGCAGGAGGGGTGAGGCTTTTTTGCACCCCCCGCCCCACGCCTGACGCTTAACAACTAACGCATTGAAAGGAATCGACATGAAGGTTTACTACGAAAAAGACGCCGACCTCTTCCTGATCAAGAAGAAGAAGGTCGCCATCATCGGCTACGGCTCGCAAGGCCACGCCCACGCCAACAACCTGAAGGAATCCGGCGTCAAGGTCACCGTCGGCCTGCGCAAGGGCGGCGCCTCCTGGGACAAGGCCAAGAACGCCGGCCTCAACGTCAAGGAAGTGGCGGAAGCCGTGAAGGGCGCCGACGTGGTGATGCTCCTGGTGCCGGACGAGCAGCAGCCCGCCGTGTACCGCAACGACATCGCCCCCAACATCAAGGAAGGCGCCACCCTGGCCTTCGCCCACGGCTTCAACATCCATTACAACCAGATCGTGCCGCGCGCCGACCTGGACGTGATCATGATCGCCCCCAAAGGCCCCGGCCATACCGTGCGTTCCACCTACCTGCAAGGCGGCGGTGTGCCCTCACTGATCGCCGTCCACCAGGACAAATCCGGAAAAGCCAAGGACATCGCTCTGGCCTATGCCGCCGCCAACGGTGGGGCGCGAGCCGGCGTGATCGAAACCAATTTCCGTGAAGAAACCGAAACCGACCTGTTCGGCGAGCAGGCCGTGCTCTGCGGCGGCGCCGTGGAATTGGTGAAAATGGGCTTCGAAACCCTGACCGAAGCCGGCTACGCCCCCGAGATGGCCTACTTCGAGTGCCTCCATGAACTCAAGCTGATCGTTGACCTGATCTACGAAGGCGGCATCGCCAACATGAATTATTCGATCTCGAACACGGCCGAGTACGGCGAGTACGTCGCCGGCCCGCGGGTGATAACGCCGGAAACCAAAATCGAGATGAAGCGCATCCTGCAAGACATCCAGGCCGGCCGCTTCACGCGCGATTGGATGCTTGAGTGCAAGGCTGGCCAGCCGAGCTTCAAGGCCACGCGCCGCCTCAATGACAAGCACCAGATCGAGGAAGTCGGCGCCAAACTCCGCGCCATGATGCCGTGGATCTCGAGCAACGCGCTGGTCGACAAGGGTCGCAACTAAGCTCGGAACACTAGGCTACATCTGTAGCCCAAGGGGCTACAGATGACGACCGGAGCGGAGCGCCGCGCTCAGACACAATCACCCCACACAATTTAAAAAACCCAAATTATTTCATGCAATTGCGGATTGCGCTCTCTGCTCCGTCACATTGGCACATCGTTTGCGATCACACATGCGTCGCTTAGGCGCGACCGCGATGTCGGACCTTCACGTCGAACGCGACCCAAACTCCTCCGGGCCGCAATTAGGTGTGTGGACTTCCGACATTGCGGAGCGGCTGGCGGCACCCCGCAGCGGACTCAGGTCCCGACGCGGGGGCCTAGCGCATTCGTCGATCAGCCCGCCTTC
>JAUYFG010000027.1 GCA_030690985.1 Pseudomonadota bacterium | reverse complement strand
TCGTTCCAGAAGCCCGGCCAGTCAATCGCTTCGATGATGCGCAAACTCTGTCTGCGTCCCCGCATCGTTCTCGACTATCTGCGGCTCACCAAAAACTCCGCCCCTGCTCGGCAGGATTCGTGAGAACAAATTTGCCCTGGCTCGTCGGCAGCCAATCACTCGGCTTCAACGCGTTCTTCGTGCGCGAAGATATCGCCGCCGACCTCCTGCCAGAGGTCAGCGCGGAATCCTGTCTGGACCACCCCTTCGTACGCTGGGCGATGCGCGAGTTGTTGCCTCTTGTGAAGGATCGCGAGTGGGTGGAGGTCTAGCCGACCGCCTGCACATATGCCTGGCTACCGGTCCAGCAACCCGCGCTTGCCCGGCTTGCCCAGCCAGGTATCGGCTGCGGCCAGCGCGGGTTTCTTCTCGCTGATGACCGGCCAGGTCAGAGCCAGTTCGGCATTGAGGGCGATGAAATCGCGCTGCTCGTCCGGCACGTCGTCCTCCGCGAAGATGGCCTCGGCCGGGCATTCCGCCACACACAGCGAGCAGTCGATGCACTCCTCGGGGTCGATCACCAGAAAATTCGGCCCTTCGTGGAAACAATCGACCGGGCAGACTTCCACGCAATCGGAATATTTACAGTTGATGCAGTTCTCGGTAACGACGTAGGTCATTCTTTCCTCGCTATGACTTTTTCGCTAGGATAGCGGCGAGTTGCACTCCAGGCGCCCCGGCCATCCACGGCCAATCCTATACGACTATCCAGGCAACACCTCAATTCTCATCCCGCAAAGGTTCCACAATGAGCGAACACATCCATTACGTCACCGACGACACCTTCGAACAGGAAGTTCTACAGTCCCCCATGCCCGTGCTGGTGGATTACTGGGCGGACTGGTGCGGCCCCTGCAAGATGATTTCACCCATCCTGGACGAGGTCGCGAAGGAATACGCCGGCCGTCTCAAGGTGTGCAAGCTCAACATCGACGAAAACCAGGGCACCCCGCCCAAGTACGGCATCCGCGGCATTCCCACGTTGATGATTTTCAAGAATGGCAACGTCGAAGCCACCAAAGTGGGCGCGCTCTCCAAGTCGCAGCTCACGGCTTTTGTTGACAGCAACATCTAAGTTCCGCTAGTTTCGCGGCGTCCGGTGTTCTACCGGGCGCCTCACTCCCCAAGCCCCCCTGTTTTTCCCGCTCCCGGCCCCTCGCCGGTTCAGCCTCACGCATCCATAAGCCATGCATCTATCCGAACTCAAGCAATTGCACGTCAGCCGGCTTCTCGAAATGGCCGAAGCCGAAAATATCGAGAACGCCAACCGCATGCGCAAGCAGGAACTGATCTTCGCGCTGCTGCGGAAGACGGCGAAGAACGGCGAGAGCATCTTTGGCGACGGCGTGCTGGAGATTCTGCCGGATGGCTTCGGCTTCCTGCGTTCGCCGGACACTTCCTACCTGTCCAACCCGGACGACATCTACATTTCGCCCTCGCAGATACGCCGCTTCAACCTGCACACCGGCGACAACATCGAGGGTGAAATCCGCACCCCCAAGGACGGCGAACGCTACTTCGCGCTGACCAAGCTGGACAAGGCCAATGGCGGGCCGGTGGAGGATTTGAAGCACAAGATTCTGTTCGAAAACCTGACGCCCCTGTTCCCCAACAAGCCGTTCAAGCTGGAGCGCGACATCAAGGGGGAAGAGAACATGACCGGGCGCATGGTCGACATCGTCGCCCCCATCGGCAAAGGCTCCCGCGGCCTCCTCGTCGCCAGCCCCAAGTCGGGCAAGACCGTGATGCTGCAACATATTGCCCATGCCCTCTCCGCCAACTACCCGGACGCCGTCCTCATCGTCCTGCTGATCGACGAACGTCCGGAGGAAGTGACCGAAATGCAGCGTACCGTGCGCGGCGAAGTGGTTGCCTCCACCTTCGACGAACCGGCCAGCCGCCATGTGCAGGTCGCCGAGATGGTGATCGCCAAGGCCAAGCGCCTGGTCGAACATAAGAAGGACGTGGTGATCCTGCTCGACTCCATCACCCGTCTGGCGCGCGCCTACAACACCGTGCAGCCGACTTCCGGCAAGGTGCTCACCGGCGGTGTCGACGCCAACGCCCTGCAGAAGCCCAAGCGCTTCTTCGGCGCCGCCCGCAACATCGAGGAAGGCGGCTCGCTGACCATCATCGCCACCGCCCTGATCGACACCGGTTCCCGCATGGACGACGTGATCTACGAGGAATTCAAGGGCACCGGCAACATGGAAATCCACCTCGACCGGCGCATGGCGGAAAAGCGCGTCTACCCGGCCATCAACGTCAACCGCTCCGGCACCCGCAAGGAAGAACTGCTGATCGAAGCCAGCGTGCTGCAGAAGATCTGGGTGCTGCGCAAACTGCTCTACCCGATGGACGACCTGGAAGCGATGGAATTCCTCTCCGACAAAATCCGCGCCACCAAGAACAACGCGGAGTTCTTCGACTCGATGCGGCGGGGGTGAGAGGTAGCGCCGGCGGCGGCCGTCACACCATCACCAGCCCCAATATCCCGAACACCAGCAGCAACACCCCGGCCATGACGATGTTCGGGTTGGGTTCGACCAGGTGTTGGCGCACCTCCAGTTCCACCTTTTGCAGCGGGATGTTGGGCGGGCCGGAGGGCTGGATTTCCAGTTGGTAACCGCCATCCTTCACGGTCTGGAACAGCACCAGATGCGAGTTGAAGACCGGATTGCTGTTGCCGGTGCTGCCGGCGTTCAACTCGAAGCCGAGCGGCTTGGCGCTCTCGCCCGCGCGGCTGAGCAGCGCGGCATACAAATCCTTGGGCGGGCGACTTTCATCCATGTTCGGCGCGAAGCTGCCCTGCGATTTCAGGATCAGGCCCACCGGCGCCATATCCGCCGTCATTTTGAATTCCGCCGAGCGCCAGGTGCCGGCCGCCGCGTCCACTAGAGTCAACGGCACCAGGGCCGCCTGGCTACCCGAGTAGAACTTGGCGTAGATCCAGTAGACGGGGCCGAGCACCAGGCCGGCGGCGAGGAGAAGGAGGGAGAGAGTTTTCATGAGGAATTTCAGTCAGATTTTTCGTGGGTGTGGATAGTAGCTTATGCCCGCCACTCGGCCAGCATGGCTTCGAGCCGCGCTTCGTCCGCCGGCAGGGTCAGCGCGGCGTCGATACGGAAGCGTTGCAGCAGACGGTCCAGCGCATGCTGGTGCGCCGCTTCGTAGAGCACCAGCACCTTCACCTCCTCACTCGACTGCACGCTGGCCAGCAGCGATTCAAGATTGCTCACGCGGTCGCGGAAGTCGGGCTGGAAATAGAAATCGGCGACAATCACCTTCGGCTTTTCGCGGCGCAGGTGGCTGATTGCGCGGCGCACGGCGAATTCGGTGTGCACCCGGAAGCCCAGGCGTTCATAGAGTGGCCGCAGGTTAGGGTGAAACAACCACGCCTCTGTAGCGCAGGCGTCCCGCCTGCATCCAGCGCCAAGAGCAGGCGAGGACGCCTGCGCTACAGGGGCGTCCGGTTTCATCATTCGGGGCGGCGGGGCCGCCATGCCCGTTAGGGTAGCCGAGTAGTTCGATGACGGAAAGCAGGGGGCTGGAAGCGTGAACACTCATGAGAGGAGGCTCAATCCATTGCGCGAGGGGGGCAGTATAAAAGGAGGCCGAGGCGGAGAAATTGCCGCTCGACTACTTTGCCCAGCCCCGGCAGGGCTTCAGCCGCCGCCGTCCATCTGATCGCGAAGCGAAACCGACCTACTTGTCCATGGCCTCGCCCCTCCCCTTCGACCCCAAACCGCTCCTCGCTTCCCTGCCCAATCTGCCCGGTGTCTACCGCATGCTGGGCGATGGCGGCGCGGTGCTTTACGTGGGCAAGGCACGTGACCTGAAGAAGCGGGTTTCCAGCTACTTCCAGAAGTCCGATCTCAGCCCGCGCATCGCCCACATGGTGGCGCGCATCCACGACATCCAGACCACGGTGACGCGCACCGAGGCGGAGGCGTTGTTGCTGGAGAACAATCTGATCAAGGGCCTGGCGCCCAAGTACAACATCCTGTTTCGCGACGACAAGTCGTATCCCTATCTGCTGTTGACCGGCCATGCCTTTCCGCGTCTGGGTTTCTTTCGCGGCACGCCGGACAAGAAACATCGCGCCTTCGGCCCTTTCCCCAACTCGCTGGCGGTGCGCGAGAGCATCCAGATATTGCAGAAGGTGTTTCGTCTGCGTACCTGCGAGGACTCGGTGTTCGCCAATCGTTCGCGTCCCTGTCTGCTGCATCAGATCAAACGCTGTAGCGCGCCCTGCGTCGGCGCGGTGAGTGACGTCGATTACGCGCGCGACGCGGCGGATGCCGCGTTGTTCCTCAACGGCCGCGACAACGAGGTGCTGGAACAGCTTTCGCGGCGGATGGAGGCGGCCGCCGCCGCGATGCGCTACGAGCAGGCAGCCGTGTATCGCGACCAGATTCAGGCGCTCTCCGCCGTGCGTGCGCGCCAGTTCGTGGAAAGCCGTTCGACCCGGGACGCCGACATCGTCGCCGGGGTGATGCGCGGCGGCGTTGCCTGCGTCTATCTCACCATGGTGCGCGGCGGCCGCAGCCTGGGCGGGCGCGCCTTCTTTCCCAGCCAGGCCGCCGATGCCGATCTACCCGCGTTGCTGGAGGCCTTCGTCAGCCAGCACTACGAGGGCCGGCCGATCCCGCCGACCTTGATTCTCAATGCCGAGGTGGAGGGACTGGCCGACTGGTTGGGCGATCAGGCCGGGCATCGCATCGCCATCGTCGCGCAGCCGCGCGAGGAACGCCGGGTCTGGCTGGAAATGGCGCTGAAGAACGCGGAACTGGCGCTGGCGACGCGTGAGGGCCAGCGCGAAAACCAGTCGGCGCGCCTGGCCGCGCTGAACGAGGCACTGGGTGAGGAGGGCATCCAGCGCATCGAATGTTTCGATGTCAGCCACACGATGGGCGAGGCCACCGTGGTGTCCTGCGTGGTTTTCGACCAGGGCGCGATGCAGGCCTCGGAGTATCGCCGCTACAATGTCAGCGGTATTACCCCCGGCGACGATTACGCGGCGATGCGCGACGCGCTGTCACGACGCTACGGGAAATTGGCGAAGGGTGAAGGCAAATTGCCCGATCTGTTGTTGATCGACGGCGGCAAGGGGCAGTTGCACATGGCGGTGGATGTATTGACGGAGCTGGGCCTGGGCAATCTACCCATGTTGGGCGTGGCGAAAGGCGTGGAGCGCAAGCCAGGTATGGAACAGTTGTTTTTCCCCGATGAAGTGGAGCCGCTGCGGTTGCCGCCGGATCATCCCGGCCTGCACCTGATCCAGCAGGTGCGCGACGAGGCACACCGCTTCGCCATCACCGGCCATCGCGCCAAACGCGGCAAGACGCGCACCCAGTCAAGCCTGGAAGACATCGCCGGTGTCGGCGCCAAGCGGCGCCGGAAATTGCTGCAAACCTTTGGCGGCCTGCGTGGCGTGGTGGATGCCGGAGTGGAAGAACTGGCCCGGGTCGAAGGCATCAGCCGCGATCTGGCGGAAACGATTTACCGCGAACTGCACTGAACCAGGCTCAGATGCCTCTTAACCTGCCGAACACCCTCACCTGGCTGCGCATCCTCCTGATCCCGCTGTTCGTCGCGGTGTTCTACCTGCCTGACGGCTGGGTGCCGAAACACGCGATCAACCTCACCGCCACCCTGATTTTCGCCATCGCTGCCCTTACCGACTGGCTGGATGGTTGGCTGGCGCGGCGCCTCAACCAGATGTCGGCGTTCGGCGCCTTCCTCGATCCGGTGGCCGACAAGCTCATGGTCGCTGCCGCCCTCATCGTCCTGGTCGATCTCGACCGTGCCGGGATTGCCGCGTCGCTCATCATCATCGGCCGGGAAATCGCCATCAGTGCCCTGCGCGAATGGATGGCCAAGCTGGGTCGTTCCGGCAATGTCGCGGTGTCGTTCATCGGCAAGCTGAAAACCACCGCGCAGATGATCGCCATCCTGCTGCTGCTCTACCATGACAATCTACTGGGCCTGGATACGCAGTGGCTGGGGCGCTGGCTTCTGGACATCGCCGCCTTCCTCACCCTCTGGTCCATGTTCCATTACCTGCGCATGGCCTGGGAAGCGCTGAAAAACGAGGCGGCGTGAGTCGATTCGAACAGCGTTTGCCTGAAAAATCCGGCATCGAAGCCCTGCGTAGGATGTGGTGAGCGCAGCGAACCGCATCAATCTGGCTCGTGCGGCATGATGCGGGGCGCGACGCTGACAGCGTCGCAGTCGTTGCGTGCCACCCGAATGCCAGCAGCCTGTCGATCTGTTGCCGGGCCTTCGCCTCCGGCGGTCATACCAGAGCATCCCTGTTCAGGCGGTCGAATGGATGATGAGCCTGAAAATAGCGCGACTTGTTTGTGGCGCTTGCTTGGCCGCAGATTGTCCATCACTGCCGCCATTGCGGCCATTGCCCAATTCGGGGCCCGGCGTCCCAGGTTTCCGGGATAATCCCGCCCTTTTTCCGGAGGCCCGTTCATGTGGTTCAAGAATCTTGCCGTTTATCGCCTGCCCGCCGGGCTGAAGCTGGACACTGCCGCGCTGGAGGAAAAGCTGGCGACCCTGACCATGCAGCCGTGCGGCAATATGGATCGGGAAACGCGGGGCTGGATGTCGCCGCGTGGTGATGATCGCTTGCTGCATGTGCTCAATCAGCAGGTGCTGCTCACCTTGGGCATGGAGGCGAAGTTGTTGCCGTCTTCCGTAGTGAACCAGTTCGCCGAGGAGAAGGCGGCCGAGATCGAGGAACAGCAGGGCTTCAAGGTCGGCAAGAAGCAGATGCGGGAATTGAAGGATCAGGTGACCGATGAACTGCTGCCGCGCGCCTTTGTGCGCCGCCACCAGACCTGGGCCTGGATCGACCCGGTGAATGGCTGGCTGGTGGTGGATGCGGCGACGCCGGCCAAGGCCGAGGTGTTGCTGGAAGCGCTGTCGAAATCGGTGGACGACCTGGCGGTGAAGAGCCTGCACACGGAACGCTCCCCCAGCGCAGCGATGACCGATTGGCTCCTGAGCGGCGAAGCGCCGGCCGGCTTCAGCATCGACCGCGATCTGGAGCTGCGCGCTTCCGATGAGGGCCAGGCCACCGTGCGCTATGTCCGACACGACCTGGAAGGCGAGGAAATCGCCGCTCACATCGGCGCGGGCAAGCAGGCGACCAAGCTCGCCATGACCTGGAACGAGCGCATTTCCTTCGTCCTGGGCGAGCAGATGGAGGTCAAACGCCTGGCTTTCCTGGACATCCTCAAGGAACAGACCGAGCAGGGTGAATCCGCCGACGAACAGTTCGACCTGGATTTCGCGTTGATGAGCGGGGAACTGGCGAAGCTGCTGGCCGACCTGGTGGCGGCGCTGGGCGGGGAGAAGGCGGCGGCGATTTGACCTGGTAGCGCCGGCGTCCTTGCCGGCGTTTTTTGAAAAGGCTCTGTTCGCGTCTTCCGTTGAATCTGGGTTCATTCGAGGGCGTTCCCGTAGGAGCGGGCTTGCCCGCGATATGGCGGCGGCTATCGCGGGCAAGCCCGCTCCTACGTTCGGGATCGTTCCAACGGAAGACGCGAACAGAACCTTTAAAAACGCCGGCGCCTCGCCGGCGCTACAACACCACCTTCACGGCCGGGTGGCTGCTCAATTCCCGGTACAGCTTGTCCAGTTGCTCGCGCGAGACGGCGCGGATAGTGCAGGTGACGGAGAGGTAGGCGCCGCCGCTGGAGGCGCGCATTTCCACTGTTTCGGCGACGTAGTCCGGGGCGTGGCGGAGGACGATGTCCACCATGTTCTGGACGAAGTCGTCGCTGTGCTTGCCCATGACCTTGATCGGGAAGTCGCAGGGGTATTCGATCAGGCTGTCTTCGCTCATACGGCCTCCTTTCCACGCATGACGGTGTGTTTGTAATCCTGGTAGGCGGCGTACATGCGCCGGAACACGGGGCCGGGACGGCCGTCGCCGACCGGCTGGCCGTCCAGGGTGGTGACGGCGAGGACTTCCTTGGTGGAGGAGGTGAGCCACACTTCGCAGGCTGCGCGCAGCTCGGCTTCAGCGATGGGCCGTACTTCATGGGCAATGCCATGCGCGCGCGCCAATTCCAGCACCACGTCGTAGGTGATGCCGGGCAGCATGAGGTTGGACTTGGGGGGTGCCAGCAACAGGCCGTCGGCGACGACGAAAATGTTGCTGGCCGAACCTTCCGAGAGGAAGCCATCGCGCAATAACAGGGTTTCCGCGCAGCCGGCGTCCACCGAGATTTGCCGCAACAGGACGTTGGGCAGCAGGGAGGTGGCCTTGATATCGCAACGCAGCCAGCGGTTGTCCGGTGCGGTGATGGCGGCGACGCCGCTTTCGACCAGTTCGCGCGCCGGCGGGGTCAGCGCCAGCGGCAGGATGAACACGGTGGGCTGCGGCGTTTTCGGGAAGGCATGGTCGCGCGGGCCGGGGCCACGGGTGACTTGCAGGTAGACGCCCTGATCCTCGCTTTCCGCTTGCTCGACGATGCGGGCGATCAAGCCCTCCCATTCCTGCGGCGTATGCGGGTTGGCCAGGCGAATGCTGTCCAGGCTGGCTTGCAGGCGGTCCAGGTGTTCGTGCAGTCGAAACGGCCGCCGCGAATACACCGGAATGACTTCATACACCCCGTCGCCGAACAGGAAGCCGCGATCCATGACCGGAATATGTGCGTCTTCCAGCGGGAGATAGTGGCCGTTGAGGTAGATGGTCGTCACTGCGGTGGTCACTGCGGTCGTCACTTGAACATCAGCAACACATTGTCCCAGGTACGGCCGACCAGGCCGGCGACGGCGGCATTTTCCAGGGCGACCAGCGGGTAATCGGCGAGGTGGCTGCCATCGACGGAGAGGCGCAGGGTGGCGATGCGCTGGCCACGACGCAGGGGCGCCAGTAGCGGCTGCTGGGAAATTACCTGGGCCTGGATGCGCTTGCCGCTGCCACGCGGCACGGTGACGTAGAAGTCGGACAGGAAGCCGGCCTTGGCTTCGCTGATGTCGCCCTTGTACAGGCGCATGGTGCTGACGGCGTGATTGCCGGGGTAGAGGCGCACGGTCTCGAAGAACTGGAAGCCATAGTTGAGCAGTTTCTGGCTTTCCATCGCGCGGGCGCTGTCGGAATGGGTGCCCAGCACGACGGAGAGCAAGCGGCGCTGCTCGCGTTTGGCGGAGGCGATCAGGCAGTAGCCGGCGCTGTCGGTGTGGCCGGTTTTCACGCCATCCACACTGGGGTCGATGAACAGCAGGCGGTTGCGGTTGGGCTGGCGAATGCCGCTGTAGGCGAATTCCTTCATCGAGTAGATCTTGTAGAACTCGGGGAAGGTGCGGATCAGGGCGCTGCTGAGGCGAGCCAGGTCGCGCGCAGTGGTGACGTGTTGCGGATGCGGCAGGCCGGTGGAATTCAAATAGTGGGTGCCGGTCATGCCCAGGCGGCGGGCCTGCGCGTTCATCATGGCGACGAAACCTTCTTCAGAACCGGCGATGGCCTCGGCCAGGACGATGCAGGCGTCGTTGCCGGACTGCACGATCATGCCCTTCAACAGATCTTCCACCTTGGCCGGCTTGCGCGGGTCCAGGAACATGCGCGAGCCCTCGGCTTTCCAGGCTTTCTCGGACACCGGAAGGGTCTGGTCCAGGGCCAGGCGCCCTTCCTTGATCGCGCTGAACGCCAGATAGGCGGTCATCAGCTTGGTCAGAGAGGCCGGCTCTACCGACTCGTCGGCATTCTTTTCCGCCAGCGGCAGCCCGCTATCGGTATCGGTCAGCAACCAGGCGCGCGCGTCGAGCTGGGGGGCCGGCGGCAGCGGCAAGGCGGCGACAGCGGGCAAGGCAAGACAAACGAGGGAGAGCAGGAGGGCGACAGCTTTCATTGGGTGCGGAAAGGTAAAGGAAAAGCGGGGGGCGGATTATATCGGCTTGGTTCCCCGTGCTCTGGTTAGCGTGAAACAAGCCGCCCTCTGTAGCGCAGGCGTCTCGCCTGCACCTTGGCGCTGGATGCAGGCGAGACGCCTGCGCTACAGAGGGCGCCTTGGCCGCGATGATCGTCAGGCATCCACGCCCCCTTTGAGAGAGGGGGGACTCGAATCGCGCCAAAGAAGCCCTTGTAGGGTGCGCCGTGCGCACCATTGGATGTGGATCGGTGCGCGCGGCGCCCCCTACGGCATTCGCGGCTCAGCGCTTGCGCCGTGTCGGCTGTTCCTTGCGTACTTGCGCGATCAGTTCGTCGACCACGGTGAACAGACCGGCCTGGTCATGTGCCGCCTTGTTGACCACACGGAAGCGGCCGGCCACGGTGAGCAAGGGCACGCTATCCACCTTGTAGGCGCGGCTGAGTTGCTCGGCGCGCGCCACGCGGGTTTCCGTCGAGAAGCTGCTGAAAGCATCGCTGAAGCGGCGCGCATCCACGCCCTGTTGCCCTACCCAGGCGAGCGCGCTGGCTTCTGTATAGAGATCGACGCGGCGGTCATGAATGGCGGCGAACACGGCCTCATCCAGGCGTTGCAGTTCGCCGATACCGTCCAGCGCATAGAACATCCGTGCCAGATTGCCCCAGGCGGCGCGGCCGAAGCTCACCGGCACGCGCTTGAACGCCACGTCGCGGGGCAACTTTTCCGCCCAGCGCGTGACCACGGGATTGAAGTCGCGGCAATGCGAACAGCCCCAGGAAAAAAATTCCAGCACTTCGATCTTGCCCGGGCTGTCGCCTGATTGCGCCGGCTTGATCGGTAGCCAGTCGGGACCGGCAGCCGCCCCTGCGGGCAGGGCCGTGGCCGCCAGGGCGGCCAGCAGGAAGCGATGGAACTGGCGGCGGGCGGGGTCGAAGGGTTCGGTGGAATGGGGCATGGCGGTTCCTTGGTCAAGATCTGAAGAGTCGGCGTTCCTGCAGCGGGCGCCAGGCCCGATAGGCCAGCGCCAGACAGACCGCGAAACCGAGTACGGACCAGTTGGCCAGAGACAGTTTCAGGATCGTCATTTCGACTTCTTCGCAGAATCCGGTGGCGAGAAAAAGTTCCGGCAGAAGCCCGCCCAGCCATTCCACCAGGCTTTCGATGAGACTGAGTTCACCTCCCACACAGGAAACGCTGCCGGGCGGTTGCGCTTGCAACCAACTCTGGTAAGACGCCACCACCAGCCCCCAGGCGGCCAGGGGCAGGGCGAAAAAGCCGATCCCCCTTGCCGCCGGGCGGGGCTGCAGCAGCCCGGCGGCCAGACCGACGCCGGCCAGCAGCAGATAGAGCAGGCGCTGAAACATGCACAGGTGGCAGGGATGGAGGTTTTGCCAGGCGGTCAGCAGCAAACTGGCAATGACCAGCCCGGCGCCACCGGCAGCCAATAACAGCCAGAGGAATCGAGGGGAGAGGAAGGATTGCGGCATCATGATTGCAATCGTAACGCAGCGAAGCCGCTAGCCGGCCCACCTGAGTATTGGCGCCGGGTTAAAATCGCCGTTTTCTGAGCTACCCGGAGTTTTAATCATGTCCATGGCCGACCGCGACGGTCTTATCTGGTACGACGGCAAAATGGTGAACTGGCGCGATGCCACGACCCACGTCCTCACCCATACCCTGCATTACGGCATGGGCGTGTTCGAGGGCGTACGCGCTTACGAAACCCCCGACGGCCCGGCCATTTTCCGGCTTCAGGAACACACCGACCGGTTATTCCGCTCGGCGCATATCCTCGGCATGAAGCTGCCCTACGACAAGGCCACCCTGGTCGAGGCGCAGAAAGCCGCCGTGCGCGAGAACGGCCTGAAAAGCGGCTACTTGCGGCCGATGGCGTTCTTCGGGCCGGAGGCGATGGGCATTTCCGCGAAGAATCTCTCGGTCCACGTCATCGTTGCCGCCTGGCCCTGGGGCGCCTACATGGGCGCGGAAGCACTGACCGATGGAATCCGGGTGAAGACCTCCTCGTTCTCGCGCCACCACGTCAACATCACCATGTGCAAGGCCAAGGCCAACGGCAACTACATGAATTCCATCCTGGCCCACCGCGAAGCCGAAATGGATGGCTATCAGGAAGCCCTGTTGCTCGACGTGGACGGCTTCGTCGCGGAAGGTTCCGGCGAGAACGTATTCATCGTCCGCAACGGCAAGCTCTACACCCCGGATACGACGTCTGCGCTGGAAGGCATCACCCGCGACACCCTCATCCAGTTGGCCGGCGAACTGGGCATCCCGGTGATCGAGAAGCGCATCACCCGCGACGAGGTCTACACCGCCGACGAAGCCTTCTTCACCGGCACTGCCGCCGAGGTCACCCCGATCCGCGAACTCGACAACCGCAGCATCGGCAGCGGCCATCGCGGCCCGCTCACGGAAAAGCTGCAAGCCCTGTATTTCGACTGCGTGCAGGGCCGTTCCGCCGCTCATGCCGGCTGGCTCAGCCACATTTGAGGAGATGGCCGTGAGCAGGAACCAACGCGTTGTGGAAGTGAAGGAATCCGATCTGCCGCTGCATTGCCCGATGCCGGGCGATGCCCTCTGGGACGCGCACCCGCGCGTCTTCCTGGCGGTGGAAGAAAAAGGTGAAGCGCTCTGTCCCTACTGCGGCACGCTGTACCAGCTGCAAGGTTGGGATGCTCATGCTCGCCGCAAACACTGAAAGGAATTGGACCATGAAAAAACTAGTGATTACCCTGCTCGCCTGTTGCAGCCTGTCCGCCCTGGCGCAAGCTCCGCAGCCGAGCAAGGAACAGCTGCAGCAAATGATGGTGGCGAAACAGATGCAAATGCAGATGATGGCCACCCTGTACGACCTGCGCTACTCCCGTTTCGGCTTCGATGAAACCGTCACGGCGATCAGGTCCGGCGCGGAAAAACGCGGCTGGAAACTGGGTGATGTGCATGACGTGCAAGCCGAGATGCGCACCGCCGGCGTCAAGGATGCGCGGCGCATGAAAGCGCTCGGCCTCTGCCCGGCTGGCGCCAATGAGCGCGTCATCAAGGCCGGTGGCGGCAAGGCCCCCCCGCTGCCCTGCCGCACCACCGTGTTTGAAACCGCCGACGGCAAAATCAACGTGGTGCGTTTGAACCTGCATACCCTCGCCAAGGGCATGCAGGGTGATCTGTCCCGTGTGTTGGGCGAACTCGCCGCCGAAGAAGACGCGTTGTACAAGGGCATCCTCGAATAGACGCCCCTACGCCAACGCTGCGGCGATAACTTGCCTGTGGGGCTGTCACAAGAACGACATGATAGTGGGCGATGATCGAAAAAAACCCGGTCTATCCCACCCATGTCGGTCTTATCCCTGCCGCCGCGCGTCCGCGCCCGGTTTTTCTCCAGAAGCATCCTGAGCCTCTTTCTGACCTGCGCCGCCGCCCATGTAGCGGCGCAGGATTTTCAAGTGGCGGGCATCGCGGTCGCGGAGCACACCCGGTTAGCCGGAAAGCAACTGTTACTGAACGGCACCGGGGTCCGCCGCCTGTATGGTTTCCGCGTCTATGTGGCGTCGCTCTATCTGGCGGAACCCGCGCGCGCGGCCAACCAGATCCTGGAACACGACGTTCCCCGGCGGCTCCAGCTCGTTCTCCTGCGCGACACCACCACGGAACAGAATCTGGACGCCCTCAAGGAAGGGTTGAGCGACAACAACAGCGCAGCGGAACTGGACGCCATCAAGCCCGAAGTCGCGCACTTTCTCGGGCTCATCCAGCAAGTGCATGAAGTGCCGTCCGGCACGGAAATCCAGTTGGATTACCTGCCCGGGAAAGGCACCTACACCCGTATCGGCAACCGCGACCTCGGGCTTGTCCCGGGCGAGCGTTTCAACCGCGCGCTGCTGAAAATCTGGCTGGGCGACAACCCGATTCAACTCACCCTGAAAAGATCGCTTCTCGGCCTGGAAGGCCCGACCCTGTAGGCCGCGTGACGCGACTACGGCCTGATGAACCTGAAAACCGCAGTTGGCGGATAAATTCATTACGATGAAAGGCGTTGCGAGATATCTGTAGCGTGCTTATCGGGTTAGCTCCCAATGACACTAGATGTAGTGGCCCGTGATTTCGCGGCATGGCGCCGTAGGTTGGGCAAAGCGAAGCGTGCCCAACATCGCGGCGGTTCGTTGGGCACGCGCAGCGACGCCCAACCTACGTCACTACCGGTA
>JAUYFG010000024.1 GCA_030690985.1 Pseudomonadota bacterium | reverse complement strand
TCGTTCCAGAAGCCCGGCCAGTCAATCGCTTCGATGATGCGCAAACTCTGTCTGCGTCCCCGCATCGTTCTCGACTATCTGCGGCTCACCAAAAACTCCGCCCCTGCTCGGCAGGATTCGTGAGAACAAATTTGCCCTGGGCTACGCGGGCTCGCCGCGATTTACGGTTGCGGGCCGATTACCCCGCCAACCTCCCTTCTCTCGCCGGGAGCTTGTAGGATGCGCGGCGTTCACCACATCCTGTTTGGGAGCATCACATGCTTGAAATCGGGCTTTACGGACTTGGCCGCATGGGCGGCAACATGGCGCGGCGCCTTGCTCGCGCCGGAGTGCGGGTACAGGCCTACAACCGCAACTTCGCGGTCGCCGAAACGCTGGCGGGTTCAGAAAGCAATGTGCAAGCCTGCCGCAGCCTGGAAGACATGGTGGCCGGCCTGGCCGCACCGCGCATCGTCTGGCTGATGCTGCCGGCGGGCGAGGCCACCGAAGCGGCGATACACGAACTCGCGCCGCTGCTTAGCAGCGGCGACTTGCTGGTGGACGGCGCCAACGGCTACTACCACGACGCGCAAGGCCGCGCCGAACACCTGCATGGGCTGGGCCTGCGCTTTGTCGATGTCGGCGTTTCCGGCGGCGTCTGGGGTCTCGCCAACGGCTATTGCCTGATGGCGGGTGGCAGCGACGACGATCTCGCGCGTCTGACCCCCTTTCTGCAAGCGCTGGCGCCGACGCCGGATAGCGGCTGGCTGCACGCCGGCCCGGTGGGCGCCGGCCACTTCACCAAGATGGTCCACAACGGCATCGAATACGGAATGATGCAGGCGCTGGCCGAGGGCTTCGCACTGATGCAGGCAAAAAGTGAATTCGACCTCGATATTGCCGCCGTCGCCGAACTCTGGCGCCACAGCTCCGTGGTGCGTTCCTGGCTGCTCGACCTGTCCGCCGATTTCCTGAAAACCGATCAGAAGCTCGACGGCATCGCCCCCCTGGTCGCCGACTCCGGCGAAGGCCGCTGGACCGCGCTGGAATCCATCAACCTGGGCGTGCCCACGCCGGTGATGACTCTGGCCCTGATGAGCCGCTTCGCCAGCCAGGGCAAGGGCGATTTCGCCAATCAGATGCTGGCGATGATGCGCAAGGGATTTGGTGGGCATGCGGTCAAGAACGAGCCCTGACCGTCGATACCTTCGACCGAGGCGGCTGGGCAAAGCGTGCTGTGCCCAACATGCAAAATGAATTAGCGCCACTCCGTAGCGTGCGCCGTGCGCACGATTAACGCCAAAACGGGCGCACGGCGCACGCTACTTGACAGAACAAATTCATCGTAGGGAAGCATCGCGACCTTGATGTCCATCAATGCCATCCCAACCCGCCACGCCGACACTCCACCCCCCTTTTGCCGCCCCAATGCCATGTCCCGTTTCTGGTCTACCTACACTGCCGCATCACATCGTGTGATGTTTCTCCCCGGTGCCCTGCAAGGGGTGCTGGTCATGCTCTGGTGGTTGCTCGACATGGAAAGCCGGCGTACCGGCGGCACGGGGCTGGGTGGTTTGCCGGGGCCGGTGCTGCATACCTGGTGGATGCTGTATGGCTTCTTCCCCTTCTTCATCTTCGGCTTTCTCTTTACCGCAGCACCCAACTGGTTGAATGGGCCGGCCATTCCCAAACCTGCTTATGTGGCGAGCGGCGTGCTCATGGCGCTGGGGTTGTTGCCGATCTACGCCGGCCTGGTGCTGCCGGGGCTGGCGCTGCATCTGGCTGGCTGGGGCGTGGCGGTGTGGGCGTTGTGGCGAACACTCGCCGGCGCGCCGCCACAGGACAAATTCCATCCCGCCATCGCCACCGGCGCGGCAACCCTGGGCTTGTTCGGGGATGCGCTGTTCCTCCTCTGGGCCGGATGGGATTTCCCCGAGGCCTTGCGCATGGCCGAAGCCATCGGCATCTGGGGTTTTCTGGTGCCCACCTTCCTGACGGTTTGCCATCGCATGATTCCCTGGTTCACCAGCCGCATCGTGCCCAACTATGTGATGGTCCGTCCCTACGGCCCGCTCTGGGGATTGCTCGCGGGCTGCCTGGTGCATGGGACGCTGGAAGTCATGGAACGGCGCGAACTGCTCTGGCTGGTGGACCTGCCCATGACGATCGTGGTGTTCTGGTTCGCTACCCGCTGGGGCGTGGCGCGTGGTGCGCGGCAAGTGCGCCTGCTATCCATGCTGCATATCGCCTTCCTGTGGTTGGGGCTGGCACTGCTGCTCCATACCGGCGACAGTCTGGCGCGCTACGCCGGGCTGCCCTGGAACGCCGGCCATGCGCCGTTGCATGCCCTGGGCATCGGCTTTTTCACCAGCATGCTGATCGGCATGGCCTCGCGCGTCAGCCTCGGCCATTCCGGCCGCAAGCTGGAAGCCGACGCCACGACCTGGGGACTGTTCTGGCTAGTGCAGGCCGTGGCGCTGCTGCGCCTGCTGCCGGAGTTGCTGCCGGGGTTGCCAGCGGGTTTGCCACAACTCCTGATCCCCCTGGCCGGCGCGATGTGGCTGCTCGCCTTCGGCGTGTGGGCCGGGAAATACGCGCCGATGACCTGGCGCCCGAGGGTGGACGGCAAGCCGGGATAGGCGTTGGGGGAAGCCGGAGGCGCCCATCTGGACGGGTAAAGAGCTTTGTTTCCGCCGGCGTGAGCGCTTTGTTAGCATCGCCCTGCGCTCGATTTGCGCTTATATGAGGAGAATCCCGATGAATGTCCCAGCGAACATCCTGGCAGTGACGTAGGTTGGGCAAAGCGTAGTGTGCCCAACGAACCGCCGCGATGTTGGGCACGCTTCGCTTTGCCCAACCTACGGCGTGCGCGTTACCCACTACGAATCACATAGAGCCATAAAAAACGGGGGCCGAAGCCCCCGTGTTCAGGAATGCGCTGGTTCAGATCTTGACGATGTCGAACAGGTACAGCATGCCGAAGTGGAAAACGATGAAGATTGCGACGGCATAGGTGACGGCGGAGTTTTCGCTCTTTGCGAAGAGTTTCTGCATCATGGGAGTGCTCCTGGAAGGGGTTGCGTATGAAGGGGTTGCGTATGGGGTGAAAGATACGTTTCAGCCGGCGCCAGGTCGAGGGCCTGGCTTGACCGATGTCAAATCAATGACTTGTCCCTTCCGATAGCCGGGTTTTGTTCCACACGTTGTATTTTCCCACCGGCCGCTTCATCGGCAGGCGCTTGATTTCTTTCAGGGTTTTGGCGTCGTAGACGATGAGGGCGCCATCCATTTCCCAGATGGAAACCAGAGCGTATTTGCCGTAGCGGTCGAATTCGACATGGGTGGCGGTCTGGCCCGGGGAGGGGGTGAGGTTGGCGACGATTTCCAGCGTCTGCTTGTCGATGACGTGCATGACTTCATGGTTCTTGCCGAAGAACACGTCCGCCCAGACATAGGGGCTGTTCTCGTGGCCGCGCAGGAAGAAGCCGGGGCCGGCGGTGGGGATGGTCTTGATGGTCTTCCACGTCTTCATATCGATCACCGTGACCAGGCCATCCTTGAGGTTGGGCGAGGCCATCACGCGTTGCGGCTTGCCTTCTGCGTCCTGGCGCGTCCAGGTAATGCCGGAGCCCAGGTGCGGCATGCCGGCCAAGTCCAGTTCCGCCACTTTGCGCCCGACGCCGAGGTGGATGACCTGGCCTTTCGGACTGGTGCGCGAGGCGCCGAGGATGTAGTCGTAGTTCTGGTCGAAGAAGAAGTCATCCAGATAGTCGTCCAGCACGATATGGCGTACCGGCAGCGGAGTCGTTGGCGCTTCAGCGACATTACGAATCCGGCGTCCTTCTTGCGAGGGCAGCGGAGTCGTTAGCGCTTCAGCGCTTACGACTCCGGCGTCCTTCTTTTGCGAGGGCAGCGGGCCGGGTTCGGGGATGGCTTCCTTGAGCTGGTAGTCATGCACCAGGCCCTTGTAGACCGGGCGGCCGTCATAGGGGATTTCCCAGACTTCCGGAATGTCCTTGAGGGCGGCAATGAAGCTGTTGCGCGGGCGCGCGTCGTAGACCGCCGAAACGCGCGAGGTCTTGCCGGCGAAGTTGCCACTCTCGCCCACTACCGGGATGACCTTCACCAGCGACAGATCCTTGCCATCCAGCGCCACCAGGGTATGCGGCAGGTAGTTGGCGGCCATCACATATTTGCCATCGCTGGACACCGCCACGTTGCGGGTGTTGATGCCGACCCGGGTCTCCGCCACCACTTTCAGGTTCCACAGGTCGAATTTGGTGATCCAGCCGTCACGCGAGGCCCAGTAGACGAAACGCCCGTCCGGAGTGAATTTGGGGCCGCCGTGCAGGGCATAGCGGGTGGGGAAGCGAATAATCGGTTCCATCACGTCGCCGTCCAGCACCGTGATGTGATGGTCGCCGTGTTCCACCACCAGGGTGATGTTCATCGGGTCGGCCTTGAATACCGGCTTGGCGGGCAGATCGACGGCGTCGGCATAGACGATGCGTGAGGCCTTGATGTCCTCGGTATCCCATTTCGGCGGGTGGGTCGGCGGGGTGTAGATCCATGCCGCCAGGGCCTTGATCTCGTCCGGCTTCAGGATGTCCTTGAATGCCGGCATCTGGGTCGCCGGCAGGCCCTCGGCGATAGCCTTGGCGGCTTCCGGCTTCTTCAGCCGGGCCAACGATTCCGGTAGTAGCGTCGGCCCCATGCCGCCGAGGCGGTTGGGGGCGTGACAGGAGAGACAGTGGGTTTCGTAGAGCTTCTCCGGGTCGGGATCGGGGGCGGGGGCAGCGTGGGCGGCGCCCATGGTGACCAACAGCAAACCACTCAATAGTTTTTTCATGTTTCGGCTCCTGCCGGTGAAGTTGTAGCGCCGGCATCCCTGCCGGCAAGCTGGCTGGAAGCCGGCGCTACAAACCTGATTTCCTCGTCCGTGAGATAGCACCCCGGGTCTTCCGCCCAGAAGTCGCCCGTCGTCTGCCAGGCGCGCACGCGGGTGTTGCCGTTGCAGAGGGCGAGATGCGCGCAGCTGGCGCAGCGCCCCGTCACCGGACGCGGTGAGGTTTTCAGGCCGGCCATGAGCGGGTCGGAGAGGTCGTTCCAGATTTCCGAGAACGGCCGCTCGCGCACGTTGCCCAGCGGGTAGTTCCACCACATGGTGTCCGGATGCACCACACCCAGGTTGTCGATGTTGGCGATGTTGACGCCGGAAGCGTTGCCGCCCCATTGCACGAGCTTCCGGCGAATGTGTTCGGCTTGTTCCGGAAAACGTTCACTCGCCCAGCGCAGCAGATAGGCGCCATCGGCATCGTTGTTGCCGGTGACGTATTCGCGCTCGTTATTGCCACCCAACTGCGCGGCCTGGACCTGTTGCAGGCAGCGCTCGAACAAACGATCCAGCGCAGCACGGGTGGTGCGGTGGTGGGCGTCGTCCTTGCGGTTCTTGTTGCCGCGCCCGGCGTAATTGAGATGCGAGAGATAAAACTTGTGGATGCCTTCGCTTTCCGTGAGCGCCAGCAGGGCGGGGAAGTCGTCGGCGTTGTCCTGGGTGAGGGTGAAGCGGATACCGACCTTGGCGCCGGCATCACGGCACAGGCGCACGCCATTCAGGGCGGCAGCGAACGCACCTTCCTTGCGGCGAAAGCGGTCGTGGGTCGCGGCGAGGCCATCCAGGCTGATACCGACGTAATCGAAGCCGGTGGCGGCGATGGCCGCCACATTTTCTGCGTTGACCAGGGTGCCGTTGCTGGAGAGGCCGACATAGAAACCCATCGCCTTGGCGCGGCGGCCGATATCGAAGATGTCCGGCCGCAGCAGCGGTTCACCGCCGGAAAGGATCAGCACCGGCACCTGGAAGGCTTTGAGGTCGTCCATCACCCGGAACACTTCAGCGCTGGAGAGCTCGCCGGCGAAATCCTTATCCGCCGAGATCGAGTAACAATGCTTGCAGGTGAGGTTGCAACGCCGCACCAGGTTCCAGATCACCACCGGGCCGAGTGGTGCGCGCTTGGCACCCGCGAGGGGCACGCCGGATTCGTAATGCCGCTGAAGCGTCAACGACTCCGCAGCACCCGCGAGGGGCACGCCGGATTCGTAATGCCGCTGAAGCGTCAACGACTCCGCAGCACCCGCGAGGGGCACGCCGGTTCCGTAAGTCGCCAGAGGCGACAACGGATCCGCTGGCCCAAGCGGCGTCGGGTTGACGAGTTCCTGCATGAACTGGGTGACACGGAACATCGTTTACTCCTGGTGCGCCGGCACCCTTGCCGGCGGGGTTAAAAGAGCCGGCAAGGATGCCGGCGCTACATCGGTGGCTGGTAGAGCGGGTACAGCGTGTTTTCCTCGGTGGCGATGCGGCGGGTCAGCACCTGGGCGATTTCGTCCAGCTCCCGCGCGAAAAGCGACCAGGTGTCGTCATTCCATTCTTCCTGTTTGGTATGGCGGAACAGGAAGGCGGTCAGGACTTTGCCGATTTCGCGCATCTCGTGCTGGAAGCCATGCACGACGGCAGCCTGCTCCGCGTCGCCGGCGTGCTGCACGTAGACATAGAAGCGCACGTTTTCCGTGAGCAGATGGTCGCGCATGGCGTTGCCGAAGGTGCCGAGCAGCGGTACCAGATGGCCTTCGTCACGGGCCTGGCTGGCTGCCACGATGTCGCCGAACAGCGCGACCAGGCGGCGGTGGTCCTCGATCAGATGGGCGACCAGGTGCGGATCGTAGTGGATACGGGTACCCGGCGCGATGGGAGCTTCCGCCGGCGCCACCGGTTCGATACGTGCTTGCCTGGGCTGGAACCAGCGTTTGATGAATTCGAACATGGCACTCTCGCCTCGTGGTTACTGTGAAACAACCTCCCATCGCCACCCTGCGTAGGATGTGGTGAGCGATAGCGAACCGCATCGACCCGGCTGCCTGATGCGGTTCGCTATCGCTCACTACATCCTACGTTTCATGGACACGGGGCGGCCAATCGGCCATGACCAGTTACGTGATGCGCAGCCCGGTCTTTTTCAGAATACCCCGGCTGTAGAGGATGTCCGAGGTGTGGCAGGCTTCGCCCAGCAGGGCAGTGATTTCCTCGACGTAAGCGGTGACTTCCTCACGCGACTTGCCGTGCAGCATGGCGAACAGGTTGTAGGGCCATTGCGGCAGGCGGCGCGGGCGCCGGTAGCAGTGAGAGACGAAAACCAGGTGGCCGACCTGTTCACCCAATTCGTCCACCCGGTCATCCGCCACATCCCAGACCGACATGCCGTTGGCGCGATAGCCCAGAGCGTAATGGTTGGGCACCAGGCCGATGCGGCGGATGGCACCGCTCGCCAGCATGCGCTCCATTCGCGCCATCACTTCATCGGCGGGAATGCCGATCTGCTCGGCGATGGCGTGATAGGGGCGCGGCACCAACGGCAACCCGCTTTGCGTGGCGGTAATGAGGGCGAGGTCGTGGGGGTCGAGGGCGGGGTGGTCCACGGTCAGACCTTCAGCTTGAGTTCGACGAAGAATTCCCGTTCTTTGGGAAAGCGATAGACCGGGTAACCCGTCACCGACTCGATATAGAGGAAGGTGCTTTCCACTTTTTCCGGAGTTTCCGCCGCGCCCACGAACCACAGGTTGAAATGGTGTTCGCGCCGGTAGTTGTGGGCGATTTCCGGTTGTGCGTTGATGAAGGCGGCGATGCGGTCGAAATCGTTTTCCGGCAGCGACATGGCGGCCAGCACATTGGCGCCGCCCAGGCGGTCGGCATTGAACAGGGGGCCGAAACGGGTCAGCACGCCGGTTTTGAACAGTTTCCCGATACGTTCGATCAATTCGGCTTCGTCCAGACCCAGAGCACCGGCTGCCACCTCGAATGGCCGTTCGCAGATGGGAAAGCCGCCTTGCAGGCCATTGGTGATGCGGCGTTCGACTTCGTCCAACGGTACCGGACCTGCCGCCGCTGTCTTCACCGCGAGCGTGGCCGGCGGCGGGGTCGATTCTTTACGGTGCTTCGGTCTGCGCCTGATGCCCGCCACCTCAAGCCACCTTCGCCAGCGCGGAATAACGGGCGCCGCATTGTTTGAAGCGGCGGTGCGAGAACAGGGGTTGGCAGACGATGTGTTCCAGTCCGAGTTCGCTGCGCAGGCGCGCCAATTCCTCCAGCACGGCGCTGCGGTCCTGCCCGTGCAGCATGGAAAACAGGTTGTAGGGCCAGTGCGGCAGGCGGCGCGGGCGCTGGTAGCACAGGGTGACGGCGGCTTGTGCTGCCAGGGCGTGGCCGACCGTGGTGATTTCCGCATCCGGCACATCCCACACCACCATTGCGTTGGCGTGGTAGCCCAGTTCGCGGTGTCGTACCACCACACCGAAGCGGCGGATGACGCCGCAGTCGCTTAGGCGGGCGAGTCGCGCCAACACGGCATCCTCGCGCCAGCCCAGGCGGGCGGCCAGGGCGGCATAGGGGCGCGGGGTCAGGGTGAGGCCGCCTTCGAGCGCGGCGGCCAGGGTGTAGTCGGCCGCTTCGAGTATGGGAATCCCGGTTTCGTGGGGGCGACGGGTGGGTTCCAGATGTGGGCGGGATGCGCCAGTGAGGTCGAAGCCCAGGTCGATATGGAAATCTTCCTGCATGGGCAGGTCGAGGACCGGGCCGCCGGCCAGATCGCCGATTTCACCAAGCACCTCCTCCACCCGTTCGCGAGTCGGCGCGGTGGCGACGAACCAGAGGTTGAAATCGTGTTCGCGCTCGTAGTTATGGTTCACCTCGGGATAGGCGCTGATGGACTTTGCCACCGACTCGATCCGGGCCGGTGCTACCGACACGGCGGCCAGGGTGCTCCAGCCCAGGGTATGCGGGCGGAAAACGGCGCCGATACGGGAAACGGTGCCGCCTTCAGCCAGTTGCTGCAGACGTGAAATCACTTCCGCTTCGGAGATGCCCAGGCGATACGCCAGTTCCGCGTAGGGCCGCGAGACGAGCGGAAAATCGCGTTGCCAGTCGTTGACCAGCCGGAAGTCGAGAGGGGAGAGGGAGGGGGTCATTGCAGTGCAGCGGGTAGGGTGCGCCGCGCGCACCATGGAAGTGTATCGGTGCGCGCGGCGCACCCTGCCTGTAGCGCCGGCTTCCAGCCGGCTGTTTCAAGGACGCCGGCAAGGATGCCGGCGCTACATGGGGCGCGCGACCTGGTTGGAGGGGATGTCGGCGCCATGGTCACAGCCCGAAGCGGTGCGCGCGCGACGAGAAGAAGATGCCGCTGGGGGCGTTGGCGGGGAGTTCGCCGAGTTTCTTGAAGGTCTCGGTGTCGTAGATATCGACCCGGTTGGCGTCGCGCACCGAGACCCAGACGTTCTCGCCGCGCGGGGTGAATTCCATGTGCAGCACCGCGCGGCCGGGTTGCATGGTGTGGATCACGGAGCGGCTTTCCACGTCGATCACCTGCACGGTGTCGTAATGCGGGAAGGCGAAGTTGACCCAGAGGCGGCGACCGGTGGGGTCGCTCATCACGAACACCGGCTGGCCGGCGACCGGGATGACGCCGACTTTTTCCCAGGTTCCAATATCCACCAGAACCACTTCATGCCGCCCGACACCGGGGATGAAGGCCAGGTTGCCGGCCACCGCCCAGGTTTCCAGGTGCGGCATCTTGTATACCGGCAGTTTCTGTTCGCCCTTGCCGTAATCCGGCAGCGCCCGCTTGACGCCGCGTTCCGGGTGCCACATGTCGAGTACCGCAACGCCGTCTTCGCCATAGAGCCCGGCCACATACCAGCGCCCATCCCCGGTGATGAGGGCGTCATAGGGCTGGGTGCCGATGTTCTTGAATTTCGTGAGCTTGGGATTCCTCGGGTCTTCCGAGATGTCCATGATCCAGATTTCGCCGGCATCGAACAGGGAGAAGGCGAAGCGGTTGTTGAAGCTGTCTTCCAGGCCGACCACGCGCGAGAGGGCTTTGGTTTCCTCGGAATACGCGGGAATGTCGGCGACCTGTTCCAGGGTTTCCGCGTCGAACAACTTGACGCCGCCCGGCACATAGTTGGCGGCGGCGATCCAGCGGCCGTCCTGGGAGATGGCGCCGCCGATGGCGTTGCCGGACTGCATCACGCGCTTGACGATCTTGCCGGTGAGCAGATCCACCTTGGTCAGACCGCCGTCGCGGCCGAACACATAGGCATAACGCGCATCGCGGGAAAACACGGCGGAAGCATGCGAGGTATCGCCCAGGCCTTCCACCCGTTGCAACAGGGTGCGCTTGCTGGTGTCGACCAACTGAATCGAACCCTTGGCGCGTTCGATGATCAGGCCGAGGTCGCCGGTTCCGCGCAATTCCTGGGCGAAAGCGGGCAGGGCGAAGACGATCAGAACCAGCAGGGTGAACGACATCCGACACAGGGCTGACAACCCGTAGGTTGGGCAAAGCGCAGCGTGCCCAACATCCGAGCGTGAAATGTTGGGCACGCTGCGCTTTGCCCAACCTACGCCAGGGTGTGGTTTGTCGTGTTCTGGGTTCATTCCGGAAATCCTTTCAACAGGGCGGCCACGATCCATTGCGTGTCGGCTTCCGACAGATACGGTGCCCAGCCGGGCATGGCGCTGCCGGTGCGGCCGTACAGGATGGTGGCGATCAGGGCTTCGGCGGATTTGTCTTTCAGCGCTGCGGCCGTGAGGGATGAGCCAAGGCCGCCGGTGAGTCTGAGGCCGTGGCAAAAACCGCATTCCTGGCGCACGAAGTGGGTGAGTTCCTGTTGCCGGCTCGCTGACAGGCCATCGGCCTGCACGGGGAGCGCGCAACAGAAAAACAGGGTCGTAAGCCAGGGATGCGTTTTCATGTGAGGGGGGCCGAAGCGCGGCGGCTAGCCGCCGCGCTTCGGGTCAGGTCAGATCAATAAACGTCGTACTGGGTGTTGTAGACGTTGAATTTGCCGGTAGGCGTGACCAGGCGCTTGTCCTTGATCACGGCCTTCAGCTTGCGGGTGCTGTCATCCATGACCACCAGGGCCGACTCGCCGTTCTTCGGGCCCCAGACCGAGAACCAGACTTCGTTGCCCGCCTTGTTGTACTCCGGATGGGTGACGCGGCCCTCGCTGATGCCGGCCAGCTTGGCAAGGTTGATTACTTCGGCGGGTTTGTCCAGGTTCTTCAGATCCCACACCGAAACAGACTGGCGAATTTCGGCATCCGGGTTCAGCGCCGCATCCGCCCAAAGGTTCTTGGATTTCGGATGGGTCTTCACGAACAGTGAGCCGGAACCGTGGTTCTTCAGGGAACGCACCACTTTCCAGGCGCTGTCCTTGTGCTTGGCCGGATCGGTGCCGATCACCGCGATGGTGTCGTCGCCGAGGTGGCCGGTGGCCCAGACCGGACCGTACTTGGTATCCGGCCAGTTGGCGCCACGACCGGGGTGCGGCTTGGTACCGACCTTGACGTTGGCGGCCAGCTTGCCTTCCTTGGTATCGACCACCGACACGGTGTTGCGCATGTTGGCGGCGACCAGGAAGTAGCGTTTGGAGGAATCCCAGCCACCGTCATGCAGGAAGCGTTCGGCTTCGACTTCGGTGGTCTTCAGGTTCTTGATGTCGCTGTAGTCCACCAGCAATACCTTGCCGGTTTCCTTCACGTTGACCACGAACTCGGGCTTGATGTGCGAGGCGACGATGGAGGCG
>JAUYFG010000021.1 GCA_030690985.1 Pseudomonadota bacterium | reverse complement strand
GTACACCCGCTATGGCCTGAATCCGAGCATCTTCGCGCTGGAAGAAACGCTGGCCGGTCTGGAAAGCGCGGAGATGGCCTGGGCGTTCTGTTCCGGCATGGCGGCGGAAACGGCGCTGTTCCTGAGCCACGGGCGCGAGGGCATCGTCTGTATCGGCGACGCCTATGGCGGTACCCTGGAACTGCTGGCCAGCCAGTTGCCGCTGCTGGGGATCAAGACCCACCTCATTCTCGGCAGCGAACTCGACCGCCTCGACGCGCTGCTCGCCGCCGGCGCCAAGCTGGTGTTCTTCGAGACGCCGACCAACCCGACCCTGGAACTGCTCGACATCCGCGCGATAGCCGCCACGGCCCACGCCCACGGCGCCCTGGTCGCGGTCGACAACACCTTTGCCTCGCCGGTCAATCAGCGCCCGCTGGAACTCGGCGCCGACTTCGTCGTACACAGCGCGACCAAGTATCTCGGCGGACACAGCGATCTCACCGCCGGCGTGCTGATGGGGTCGAAAGAGCTGCTGATGCCGGTGTGGAACTGGCGGAAAAACCTGGGTTCGATGATCGCCCCGGAGATTGCTTCGCTGCTGTCGCGCAGCCTGCGCTCTCTGGTGGTGCGGGTGCGCCAGCAGAACGCCGGCGCGCAGGCGGTGGCCGAGGCGATGGCGCGCCATCCGAAGGTGGCCCGCGTGTTTTATCCCGGCTTGCCCGATTTCCCCGGCCACGCCCTGGCCAATGAGCAGATGCACGGCTACGGCGGCATGCTCTCCATCGAAGTGAAAGGCGGCGGTGAGGACGCCACGCGGGTAGCCGACCGGCTGCGGTTGTTCGCCCTGGCGCCTTCCCTGGGTGGCGTGGAAAGCCTGGTCACCCAGCCCTGCAGGGCAAATTTGTTCTCACGAAGCCTGCCGAGCAGGGGCGGAGTTTTTGGTGAGCCGCAGATAGTCGAGAACGATGCGGGGACGCAGACAGAGTTTGCGCATCATCGAAGCGATTGACTGGCCGGGCTTCTGGAACGA
>JAUYFG010000020.1 GCA_030690985.1 Pseudomonadota bacterium | reverse complement strand
GTAGGTTGGGCAAAGCGAAGCGTGCCCAACGAACCGCCGCGATGTTGGGCACGCTTCGCTTTGCCCAACCTACGGCGCCATGCCGCGAAATCACGGGCCACTACATCTAGTGTCATTGGGAGACAACCCGATAAGCACGGTAATTTCTTTAGCGGTTTATCGCAACGCACCTACACCGCAGGACGTCTGGCGCATCGGCCGGTGCCGACCCTGTAGCCAGGGCTCGCGGACACCACCCACCGGGAAAAGCGGCGGAAAAACTGCGGCATCAATCCCGACTGTCAGGGACTTGGCCGCCGCCCTTTCCTGCGCGCATAGAGACTCATCAGGGGCGTCACGGAGATCCCGTGCAGCACGATGGAGATGGCGACCACGGTGAGCGTCAGGGCGATGATTTGCTCCGCCAACGCGCGCGGCAGGCCGTGGTTGATCGCGTACATCAGGTAGTAAATCGAGCCGATGCCGCGAATGCCGAACCAGGAAATCAGCCCGCGCTGATCGCGCGATACCCGGGCGCCAAGCAACCCCAACCAGACCGACAGCGGGCGCACGACCAGGAACAGGAGCAGGGCAAACCAGCCGGCGCTCGCCAGGAAACGGGTGTACGCGAGCATCGCGCCGACCACCAGAACGACCGCCACCTCCGCGATCCGCTCCAGTTGTTCGTTGAAGCCGCGCACCTGCTGCGCCATGAAGGCGCTGGCATATTCCGAGTCGGTGGCCAGTGCCGCGTTGGCCTGGCTGCTCTGCAAGCCGGATTCCAGCACAGCCGAGTTGGAACCATCCCCAGGCCGTTCTTTCACCCGCTGCAGCGCCAGGCCCGCCGCGAACACGGCAAGGAAACCGTAGGCCTGGCCGAGCACCGCAACCCCGTAAGCCAGCGCGATAAGGCCCAGTGCGAGAAATTCGTCAAACCCTACCGACTCCTGGTGGCGGCCGCGCAGATAGACCACCAGCCGCCCGATCAAGGTGCCCAGCGTGCCGCCGATCAACAGGCCGCCGCTGATCGGCCACACCACGTCGAGTGCGAGCCAGCGCCAGCCGCCCGCGCCCAGCTCGTGCAGACCGAGCAGGCCCAAGCCCAGCATCACGAAGGGAAAAGCGGCGCCGTCGTTCAAGCCCCCCTCGGCGGTCAGGCTGAAGCGCAAGCGGTCGCGATCGCTTGCCTCCAGCACCTGGACATCAGAGGCCAGTACCGGGTCGGTAGGCGCGAGGATGGCGCCGAGCAGGATGGCGGCGCCCAGCGAAAGGTCCAGCAGCAACACCCCGAGCGCGGCGATCAGCGCCACCGTGATCGTCATCGAGACGGTGGCGAGGCGTACCGGCGTGCGCCAGCCCTTATCCGACAAGGGAAGGCCAAGCTTGAGGCCGACGCCGAACAGCGAGATCAGCACCGCCACTTCAGCCACTCTTTCCAGAATGGCCGAGTAAGCCAGTGGATCGGGCGTCATGAGGCTCCAACCGGCGGGACCGAGCCCATAACCGGCGGCCAGGTAAAGCATGGCGGTACTCAAGGGGAGGCGCTGCAAAGACGTACCCGACAGGGCCATCGTGGTCAGTAGCGCGCCGCAGATGAGCGCCCATATTGCGAAGGACATGGAACCTCTGGGTTGCAGCGAGATACGAATCGCGCCGTCAATTCCGGCGAACGCGGGCGGGCATAGGGAACATGCCGCCGACCAGAGCCGCCGTTGCCCTACACGGCTGAAGATACGCAAGTCATCCGATCACTTATGCAGGGCAAATTTGTTCTCACGAAGCCTGCCGAGCAGGGGCGGAGTTTTTGGTGAGCCGCAGATAGTCGAGAACGATGCGGGGACGCAGACAGAGTTTGCGCATCATCGAAGCGATTGACTGGCCGGGCTTCTGGAACGA
>JAUYFG010000019.1 GCA_030690985.1 Pseudomonadota bacterium | reverse complement strand
AAACAACCACGCCTCTGTCGCGCAGGCGTCCCGCCTGCATTCAGCGCAAAAGAGCAGGCGAGGACGCCTGCGCTACAGGAGCGTCTGCGGGGCTGCCATACCCGTCAGCGCTCGGTGAAGGCCTCGGCTTTGGCCCTGAGCACGGGTTTGAGCAGGTAGGTGAGCAGCGTTTTCCTGCCGGTGGTGATGTCCACTTCGGCGACCATGCCGGGCATGATGGGCAGGTTGGGGCCGAGGGTGGATTTGTTGGTGCGTACCCGCACTATGTAGAAGGCTTCACCGCGTTGCGGGCCCTGGTCTTCGACCACGGTATCGGCGCCGATGTTTTCCAGCCTGGCTTCCAGGCCGCCGTAGATGGCGGAGTCGTAGGCGGTGAATTTGACCAGGGCGGGTTGCAGGGGGCGCAGAAAGGCGATGTCCCTGGGCCGAATCCTGGCTTCGACAACCAGGGTGTCGTCCAGCGGCACGATCTCGACCACATCGCGCCCGGGTTGCACCACGCCGCCCTGGGTGTTGATGAGCAGACGTTTGACGACGCCGCGCACCGGCGAGCGGATTTCGGTCTTGCTGACCTTGTCCGCCAGCGCGGTGCCGCCTTCGCTGAGGCTGCCGAGCCGGGCCAGGGTTTCGGCGAGCTCGCCACCGCGCAGGTTGCGGAAGGCGAGTCCGACTTCGGAAATCTTGCGTTGGGATTCCTGGATGGCGGACTGGACGCGGGCGATCTGGGCGTTGTATTGCTCGCGATCACCGCGCAGCCGGGAGATGTCGCGCTTCAGGCGCAGCAGTTCGACTTCGGACGCGGCGCCGGTGGCCACCAGGGGTTCCGTCGCCTTCATTTCCTGGCTGGTGAGTTCCATGGCGCGGCCGGCCTGGGCATATTGCGCCTGGGCCTCGCGCAATTCGTGCTCGCGCTGGCTGAGTTGTTGTTGGGCGATGCCGATCTGGGCGCCGACCTCGGCGCGCTGCGATTCATAGAGCTGGCGTTCGCGCAGGACGATGTCGGGCGCATCGCGTTCGACTTCAGCGGGTGGGATGAACGGGCGTCCTTCGACAATGGCGCGCAGGCGGGCGGCACGGGCTTTCAGGGCATGGATCTGGGACTGGTTTTCGCGCAATGAGGAAACGAAGCGGGTCGGCTCGATGCTCATCACGAGTTCGCCGGCTTTGACCAGTTGGCCTTCGCGCACGAAGATGGTGTCGACCATGCCGCCGTCCATCGACTGGATGACCTGCACCTGGGAGGAGGGCACGACCCGCCCTTCGCCGCGCGTGACTTCGTCGATTTCCGCGAACCCGGCCCAGACCAGCAGAGCCAGCAGCGTCAGGGCGCTGACCTTGAGCAGGGCGCGGGCACGCAAGGGTTCCTGCTGCAACATGGCCCAGTCGGCATCGGCGCGCCATTTCAGGGTTTCCGCCTGGCTGCCGGGCGGCAGCCAGCGGTCGAACAGTCGGCCGGTCCAGCGGCGCAGGACGACGAACAGCCGCCAGTTGCCCGTGGCGGACAAAAACCGTTGCAGCAGGGTGAGAACGCCGACGATGAGTTTCATGCCGCTTTCCCCACTCGACCCTGGCGCAGGGCTTCGACGACCTGGGCTTTGGGGCCGTCGGCGACGACCTTGCCGTGGTCGATGACGATGATGCGGTCGGCCAGATCCAGCAGCGAGGTGCGGTGGGTGACCAGGAGCAGCGTCTTGCCGGCAGCGAGGCGCCGCAATTCCTGTTTGATCCCTTCCTCGCTGGCGTGATCCATCGCGCCGGTGGGTTCGTCGAGCAGCAGGATGGCCGGGTCATGCAGCAGCGCGCGGGCGATGGCCACGCCCTGGCGCTGGCCGCCGGAGAGCGATTCGCCACGTTCGCCGATGCGCTGATCGAGGCCTTGCGGGTGTTGGCCGATCCAGGCGTCGATACCGGCGGCGCGGGCGGCGGCGAGGATGTCCGTGTCCGTGGCGGTCGGCGCGCCGAGGGCGATGTTTTCGCGCAGGGTGGCGTAGAAGAGGGTGACATCCTGTTGCACATAGCCCATTGCGCGGCGAACTTCGGCCGGGTCGAGTTGGCGCAGGTCGGCATCGTCGAGCAGGATGGCGCCGCCGCCGGGCTGGTAGAGGCCCAGCATGAGTTTGAGCAGGGTGGATTTGCCCGAGCCGACCCGGCCGAGGATGGCGACATGCTCGCCCGCCTCGATGCGTAAAGAGATGCCGCGCAGCGAGGGGGCTTCCTGATTGGGGTAGGTGAACTCGACATCCTTGAATTCAATCCGGCCCCGCACCTGCGGACGGCTGACGAACAGGCGTTCGGGGGGGCGTTCGCGCGGTTTGTCCATGATGCCTTCCAGCGCTTGAAAGGCGGTGGTGGCGTGGTGATATTGGCCCATCAGCCCGGCTACCTGGGCGATCGGGGCAAGGGTGCGCGAGGAAAGCATGTAGGCGGCAATGAGCCCGCCCAGGCTGAGCGCGTGGTCGTGGATCAGGTAGACGCCGATCAGCATCATCGCGACGTTGGCCAGGCCGACGACCCATTGCGCGCCGTGCAGGGTGGCGGCGGCGAGCAGGCGCAGGTGGTGCGAGGTCGCGGCGAGGAAGCCGGCGGTCAGTTCCCATTTGCGCTGCATCCAGCCTTCCAGGCCATGCGCCTTGATGGTTTCAATGCCGACCAGGCTTTCGATCAGGGTTGCATTGCGTTGCGCGCCGGCGCGGTAGGTGGTTTCGGTGAGTTCGTGCATGCGGCCCTGCACGGTCCAGGCGTAGACCAGCAGCAGAACCGCGCCGACCAGGATGGGAACCACCAGCGGCAGGCCGATCCAGGCGATGAAGGCGAGAAAGAGCAGGGCGAAGGGGACATCGATCATCACCACCAGGGTGGCGGAGGTCATGAAGTCGCGCACGGTCTCGAACGAGCGCAGGTTGGCGGCGAAGGCGCCGGCCGATTGCGGCCGGTATTCCAGGCGCTGGCCCAGCACCTGTTCCATCAGCAGGGTCGAGATGCGGACATCGACACGCTGGCCGGCGAGATCGAGAAAATAGCCCCGCATGGTGCGCAGGCCGAGATCGGCGACCAGCACCACGGCAACGCCGATGGACAGCGCCCACAGGGTGGACGTGGCGTGGTTGGGCACCACCCGGTCATAGACATTCATGACGAACAGCGGCAGCGCCAGCGCGAACAGGTTGATCAGCAGCGAGGCCAGCAGCACATCCCGGTAGAGCGCATGGTTGTCCAGCAGGACGCTCCAGAACCAATGGCGCGCGCGCACCTTGCCTACCGGCGGCGTGCGCTCGTCGAAGCGGAATTCGGGGCGCAGGTAGATGGCATGGCCGCTATGGCGATGGGCCAGTTCGTCGCGCGCGATGCGCGACTCGTTGTCCTGCCCCGGAAGCATCACGCGCGCTTCACCCGTGTGTTCGTCCCATCCGAGAAATACTGCGGCCTGTTCGTCTTCGAGCAGCAGCACGATGGGGCAGAGCGCCACATCGAGTGCCGCCGGCGGCAGCTTCACCAGCTTGCTGGAAAGGCCCGCGCGCTTCGCGGCACGTCCGAACAGGGAGGGGGTGAGGCGTTGCGCTTCCAGTGGCAGCCCCGCTGTGGCCGCCGCGACCGTGAGCGGCCGATCATGCAGGCGGGCGACGAGGAGCAGGCAATGCAGCAGGGCGTCCGTGGACGGCGTGGGGTGGGCTTGCACACCGGTCATCTGGATGGGTCTCAGGGCTGAATTGCTTTAAGAATATCCTCGATGCGGGAGGGAATCGGGCTTCCCCCGCGCGCTTTGGTCGGCAGGCTGGTCGCGGCTTGGCGGGCGGCGCTGCGGCTGGGGTAGAGGCCGCAGGTGAGGACATGCTGTCCATCGCGTTGCCGGGTGTAGCCATGACAGTCCTTCAAGCCCTGTGTCGATACGAATGCGTCGGCTTCCTGCGCGGTATTCAGGCTGCTGATCTGCAATACGTAGCTGCGCGGGTTTTGCAGGTCATACCAACTGTTGGGGGGCATCACCGGAGCAGGGCGGGCAAGGGGGAGGCTTTCCGGTTCAACGGATGCGGGTCTGGGGCGAGGGGCCAGGAAGGGACGGGCGGCGCCGGACTTCAGCGCATCATCCAGGATCGCCTGCTTGTCGAATCGCAGCATCTCGGGGCCCTCTGGCGGGCAGGCGCTGGCCGGGTCGCCACCGGCGCGCTCGGGGGCGGCCTCTTCGGACATGGGCATGGCGTCACGGCTGATTCGCAGAGCCGCCAGCAGGCGACCCATGCCCGCCAGCGTGCGCGCCCGGGCGATGCTCAGATCATGTTCGGCACTGGCACGGGCGCGGCTGGCCTGGAAATATTCATTCTGGATGTCGAGCAGATCGAGCAGCGTGCGCTGGCCGATATCGAACTGCTGGCGGTAGGCAACCCGCGCCTTGGCGATGGCGGTCTGATGCTGCCCCAGATAGTCCAGTTGTTCCATGAGACGGCCGATGTCGTTGTGGGCAATCGCCAGGGTCTGGCGAAGATCGCGGCAGGCTTTGTCGCGCAGATCCCTGGCCTGGTTCAGGCGTTCGCCATACTGGCGGCGGGCGGCGAGATCCGATCCGCCTTTGTAGAGATTGAAATTCAGCAGCAACTCGACCACCTGGCCGTGGCGGTTGCCGGCCACGCCGTCGATGTTCCTGCCGAGGTCTTCCCGGGCACGGAAATCCAGGCGTGGGCGGAAGGGTGCATCGCGGCCGCGCAGCTCCGCCTGGGCGGTACGGATGGATTCGGTGGCGGCATTGAGGGATGGATTGCCGTTGTAAGCCAGCTTGAGCGCTTCGCCGAGTTGGCCAGGCGTCCCCGTTGTGGGCATCTGGGTGGGCGCGAGCGCCTCGCCCGGCAACTCGCCGATGATGCGTTGATAGCGCGCGCTGACGTCGTGCAGGTTGGCCGCCTCGGTCAGCAGATTGGATTCCGCCAGCGCCATGCGTCCACCCGCCAGTTCCAGATCGACGCGACGACCGACGCCGGACTCGGCCCGCTGTTTGACCTGATCGAACACCAGCTTGTGCTGGACGTAGTTTTCGCGTGCCTGTTCCACGAGTTCGCGGAAGCGCAACACATCCTCGTAAGCCCGCACGGCTTCCAGGGCCGTGTTTTCGGCGGCGTCGAGGATTTCGTAGTAGCGGACTAGACGGGCATAGCCGAGGCGCTCGATCTCGCCCTTCGTGGCGTGGCCGTCGTAGAGCATCTGGGTGAGGCTCAAGGTGGCGTTGCTGCGGGAAAAATTGGCTACAGCCGCCGCCGGTGTATCCAGGCGCTCGCGACCGATGCCGGCGGTGAGGTCGACGCGCGGCAGGAAGCCACCGCGCGCAACACCCTGCTCTTCTGTGGCGGCAAGAAACGCGTGCCAGCGCGCCTCGACATCAGGGCTGGTCGTGATGGCCTTCTGCGCCGCATCACGAAGGGTCAGCGCAGATCCCGCCATTGCCGACGAAACACCGGCCATGATGGCTAGCACCGCCAGAAATAGTGAAGATATGTTCATTAACTGGTCCCGCCTCACTAAATGGGTGAGAAAAAAGAGCGATCCCCAAGGGAATTTAATTATGCATTCCCAAAGTGGTTTTACTTGTGCGAGACATCACCCGCAAGTCCATGTCTTGACAGATTGCAGGATATTGCACATGGGCCACATGGGGGTGCTTGAAAGCACAGCGTTCCAATTGTTTACCCCTACACCGCTCCACGCCCATGATCAAGCCCAGAATCCCCTCGCTGGTCGACTCCGGCGGCAGCGCCGTAGGTTGGGCAAAGCGAAGCGTGCCCAACATCGCGACGGTTCGTTGGGCACGCTTCGCTTTGCCCAACCTACGCCACTACGAATCACATAGGGCCATAGCAGCGTAGCCCGGATGCAGCGCAGCGGAATCCGGGAGCTTACGTGACCGCCTTCCTCCCCGGATTCCGCTGCGCTGCATCCGGGCTACATGGCGGATGACTCGGAAATCTCCTCGCTCAGACTCATACCTCTATTTTGGAATTGACCGGCCGCAGCGGGATTGAGCCGCAGCGCAAGGGATTGATCTGCGGGATGTGAGCTTGCTCATAGCTTTGCGACTTCATATCTATACAATCGTATCCGATTATCGCGTCGCCAGCGGACCAGGGCGGCAGCGTTAACGCCAAGTACGCCGGGGATGCGTGAAATACCTGGATAGACAATACGATTTAGCAAAGGGAAGGTCATGACTGTCAGGCAACTCTTCAACTACGTGCTGTGTGGGATATTGCTTTGCGCGCCGGTCACGGCGCGCGCTGCACTGATCACTTTCGAGGGGGAAGGCATCGGCACCGATGTTTCGACTCTCTACCCTGGCATCACCTTCTCGTCGACCACCAGCGGCGGCGGCGGCCCCAAGGTGGGTGGCATGGGCGGCCCCGCCCTCGAAGGTTGGGCCTACAACCCGGTCAGCAGCCAGTCGGATCCCGACACACTCGTGGCTGGTGAAGGCACCGGCAACGGCACTCGCTTCATCACCGACGTCATCGGAATCAAGGGCGCCAGCGTTAATCTGACCGTAACCTTCGCCGTGCCCGTGGCGGCGCTGAGCTTCGACTTGTTCGATATCGACGGTTACCAGGCTTTCCTGGACCAGTCGGCCGGCAGCACGGTCGAGAATTACACCATCCAGATTTTCAATACCGCCAACACGGTGATCGACACCATCACTGTCGCCGCCGGTGTGACGTTGTCGGGCGTTCCAACCGGTGTCGACACCTATGGCAAGCTGGTTGGTGACGGCGTGGTGTCGCGATTCGGTTTCGCGCGTACCACCAATGACATCAAGAAACTGGTAGTCACAGGCTCGCGCGCCTCCGCCGGCTTTGGTCTGGGTTTTGACAACTTCAATACCGACGCCTTCTCACCGAGCATCGGTCTGGCCAAGGCGGTCAACGGGAGCGTCACGGCCAATGCCGATAACACGGCAACCGTAACCTTCCGGTTGGTCGTCAAGAACCTGGGAACCGACCCGCTCAACAATGTCAGTGTTACTGATCTTCTGTCTGGCGTGTCCCCGAAATTCGGTGCCACTTATGTTGCAGGGGGTGCTGGGGCAGTTCTGAGCGCGGGGCAGTACACCATCCAGAGTGCTCCCGCCTTTTCTGGCGTATGTACCAACGGCACCGCCACTGCGGCATTCACGGGAACTGGGGCGACCCAGACCGTGGCGACCATCACCAGCCTGGCGGTACAGGCCAGTTGTACGGTCGATTTCAGTCTGCGTTTCCGTCCCTCCGGCCCCACGCCTGTGGGTGGCTTCCTCAACCAGGCCACGGCCATTGGCACGGACAGTGTCAGCGGCCAGGGTACCTCGGACCTTTCTGACAATGGCTCGGTCCCGGACACGAACGGCAACGGCAATGCCAACGAAACCGGCGAGAACGACCCCACTCCTGTTTTCGTACAGCAGGCCGACCTCCTGATCAGCAAGAGTGACGGCGTCACCAGCGTGGCCGCCGGCGGCAGCACCGTCTACACCCTCACGGTGACCAACAACGGCCCGAGTGAAGTCACCGCCGCCACGATCACCGACACCGCCCCGACCGGCCTGACCATTGGCGCCTGGACCTGCGCGGTCACCACCGCCGGCAGCGGCGGCAGCGTCACCACCGCCTGCGGCGCCGCCGGCGGCAGCGGCAACCTCAACACCACCGTCAACCTCAAGAACGGCGCGGTCATCACCTACCCCGTCAACGCCACGGTCGCCGGCAACGCCAGCGGCAACCTGGTCAACCCGGCCACGGTCACCCCGCCCCCCGGCACCACCAACCCCGGCCCCAGTTGCGTCACCAGCGGCGGCATCATCCGCAGCTTCAACGCCGGCACCGGCACCTGCACCTCGACCGACACCAACACGACCACGCCGACCGCCGACCTCCTGATCAGCAAGAGTGACGGCGTCACCAGCGTGGCCGCCGGCGGCAGCACCGTCTACACCCTCACGGTGACCAACAACGGCCCGAGTGAAGTCACCGCCGCCGCGATCACCGACACCGCCCCGACCGGCCTGACCATTGGCGCCTGGACCTGCGCGGTCACCACCGCCGGCAGCGGCGGCAGCGTCACCACCGCCTGCGGCGCCGCAAGCGGCAGCGGCAACCTCAACACCACCGTCAACCTCAAGAACGGCGCGGTCATCACCTACACCGTCAACGCCACGGTCGCCGGCAACGCCAGCGGCAACCTGGTCAACCCGGCCACGGTCACACCGCCCCCCGGCACCACCAACCCCGGCCCCAGTTGCGTCACCAACGGCGGCATCATCCGCAGCTTCAACGCCGGCACCGGTACCTGCACCTCGACCGACACCAACACGGTCACCGTCGGTGTGCTGGCCTCGGTTTCGGGCGAAGTCTGGATCGATGTTGACCACGACCGGGTGCGGGATCCCGGTGAACTGCCGAAAGCGGGGCTGCAAGTCGAAGTGGTGAATGGCTTGGGTGTGGTCATCGGCACCGCGACCAGCGGCAACGACGGTCAGTACACGGTGACGGGTCTGGCGCCATCCACGGCAGGCGACCCCACCACCTACTACCGGATACGTTTCCGCGATCCGATATCCGGGGTGCTTTATGGTGCGCCGGTGTCGCAGGATGCGGTCGCTGCGCGCAACGGCACCATCAGCAATGGCGAGATCACCACCCTGCAATTGCAGCCGGGTGTGAACACGACCAATCAGAGCCTGCCGCTGGATCCTTCCGGGGTGATCTATGACTCGTCCACCCGTGTGACCTTGGCGGGGGCCAGGGTAAGGCTGCTCGATGCGGTGGGTAACGTGGTGGACACCACCTGCCTGGCAGGTGGCGTCAATACGCAGCAGACTACCGCTAGCGGTTATTACCAGTTCCTGCTGATGAATCCGGCGCCTCCGCTTTGTCAGGGGAGTGGCGTCTATCGCATCGAGGTATTCCAGTCGCCCACCGGCTATCTGACCGCGCCTTCTTCGGTCATTGCGCCGACGGTCGGGGTATATACGCCGCCGGCAGGTGGGACCGACCCCATTCAGCCGCAAAGCGGGGCGCCGCAGATCGGGCCGCCGGCTGACCCCACCACCTATTACCTCCAGTTCAACCTGACCCTGGGCGTGAGCGCGGATGTGGTGAACAACCACATCCCGCTGGATCCCTTCTCCTCCGGCGACTTCCTCGTCACCAAGACCACGCCGTTGATTAATGTGGCCAAGGGGGATCTGGTGCCCTATGTGCTGACTTTCACCAACCGGCATACGGTCGCCATTCCCAATATCGACCTTCGCGATCAGGTGCCTCCCGGCTTCAAGTACAAGTCGGGCAGCGCCACGCTGGGTGGCTGTGCGGGCACGCCGGTGCAGGTGGCGAGCGAGCCGGCGCAATCCGGGCGCCTGTTGACCTGGGCCAATCAGTCCTTCGTCGGCAGTGAATGCAAACGGGTGCGGATGATGCTGGTGGTGGGGTCCGGTGTGAGCGAGGGGCAGTACACCAACCAGGCCTGGGCTTGGCACAATGTCGTCAATAGCACGGTTTCCAACACCGCCACCGCCACCGTCCGCATCGTCCCCGACCCCACCTTCGACTGCTCCGATCTGATCGGCAAGGTGTTCGATGACCAGAACGCCAACGGTTATCAGGACGAGGGCGAGCCGGGGATTGCCAATGTGCGTATCGCCACCGCGCGCGGCCTGCTGGTGACCACGGACAAGGACGGGCGTTTCCATGTGGCCTGCGCCGATATTCCGCAGGCGCAGCGCGGGTCCAACTTCATCATGAAGCTGGACGAGCGCAGCCTGCCTTCCGGGTATCGCATCACCACCGAGAACCCGCGCGAGGTGCGGACCACACGCGGCAAGATGGTGAAGCTGAACTTCGGCGCTGCCATTCATCGCGTGGTGCGGCTGGAGTTGAGCGATGCCGCTTTCCTGGCGGGCAAGCCCGATGCCGCCGCTGCCCTGGCCGGTGCGCTGGACAAGTTGCCGGAGACCCTGCGCGCGAAGCCCTCGGTGGTGCGCCTCGCGTATCAGGCCGGCAAGGAGGATGGGGCTCTGGCATCGGCGCGTCTGCGCGCGGTACGAGAACGGCTGGAGGAATTGTGGAAAGCGCAGGGCTGTTGCTACACCCTGGTGTTCGAGGAAGAAATCTTCGAGCGCGCTGCCACCCAGAAAGGGAGCGCGAAATGAAAGCCGTGCAACGCAAAACCATGAACAAGAAACTGCTCTGCCTGCTGCTGGCTTCCACCCCCCTGTTTGCTGCCGAGGAGCCGCGTTTTTGCCAGGTGGATAGCACTTGCGCGCCGTGCAACAAGGATGGCAAGGAATCCTGCCGTTCCGGCAACGGGCAATCCAGTGGCAAGCGCATCGATCATGGCGCCAGCCTGGGCGCCCGCTTCGCGCCACGCAACGCCGAACAGGAACTGGGCACGGAAACCTATGTGCTCTCCGACGCCAACCTGCTGCTGCCAGTGCAGCCGCCGGGAAAGACGGCGGCCGCGATACAGGCCAATGCAGCGGGCGGGACGCCCGCGCCCCATGTAGCGCAGGCGTCCTCGCCTGCTCGAACGCCGAAGGCAGGCGAGACGCCCGCGCTACAAAAACGCAGCGTCGAACGACGTGAAACCCGGCCCGGTGAGCGCACCGAGCTGGCGCCTTCGTCTTTCATCTCCGGTGGCAGCGAACTGGGCGACCCGCTCAAGACGCGCCTGGATGAACTGGTGGCGCATCTGAACGGGCGCCGGAACCTGCGCCTGGAGGTGATCGGCCATACCGACACACAGCGCCTGTCCAAGGCCAGCCAGGCGAAATACCGCGACAACCACGGCCTCGGCCAGGCGCGCGCCGACATCGTCGCCGCTTATCTGGGGAAACAACTCGGCTTGCCGGCGGATCGCATCAGCAGCGATTCCAAAGGGCCGGATCTGCCGCTGGCCGGTAACGACACGCCGGAAGGCATGGCGCAGAACCGGCGCGTGGAAATCCGCGCCTGGTACGAGGACGTGGTGGTGCATCAGGAGGAAGTGGTGGTGCCGCTGCCTCCGCTGGTCGAGGCGCTGCCCGAGCCAGCTCCCGCGCCCATCGCCGAGGTCGTGGTTCAGCCCGCCGCACCCCAGCCGCTGCGTTCCTGCGACGCAGTTCTGGCCGCGCGGGTTCGTAGCCAAATCGGTGCGGAGGCCGTGCCGTTCCGCGTCAGCATCGACGGCGTGCCGGAAAACGACAGCGGGGTGATCGACCCGGATATCCAGCGTTGCACCGATGTCTCTCTGGAAAAGGCCGACATCCAGATTCGCTACGACACCCTGGAGCAAACCCCCGTGCTCAACGCCCACGCCTGGCCCAATGCCGTGGCGCGCGATGGCCAGGTGGAAATCATCGGCTGGAGCAACTACGCGGCGTTTGTCGCCCGCGCCGAGCTGCGCCTGTTCGCGCCGGGCCAGTCCACCCAGGGCGTGCCGCTGGCGCTGTTGCCGCTGGAGCTGGGCCAGCCCGCCGCCTGGGCGCCGGCCGGGTTCAAACAGGATCATGTCAAGTACGTTCTGCGGGTTTACGACGCGAGCGGCCGTTTCGACGAAACCCGGCCCAAGCGCATCGACCTGACCGATAAAGCCCGCCCGACTGAAGACGTAGAGAAGCGCGAACGTGAACTTCTCGCCGGCTATGGCGAGAACAGTCTCGCCATCCGCAATATCCGGACCTTCGGCGGTGCGGTGACCGCCAACGGCAGCGGCATCAAGCCGGGAGAGGTCGTCACTTTCCTCGGCCAGCCGGTGCCGGTGGATGCCAAGGGCGACTTCGCCGCGCGCCAGATACTGCCCGCCGGGCCGCATGTGGTGGAAGTCGAGGTGAAGAAAACCGATGGCCAGAGTGCGCGTTATTCCCGCAACCTCTCCATCGCCGCCGACGACTGGTTCTATCTCGGCATCGCCGACCTCACCCTGGGGCGCAATTCCACCAGCGGCCCGGCCAAGCTGGTGACGGCGGACGCGACCGACCATTTCGACAACAAGATGTATGTCGATGGCCGTCTGGCCTTCTATTTGAAGGGCAAGGTGAAGGGCGAGTGGCTGCTCACCGCCAGCGCCGATACCCGGGAACAGCCGCTGAAGAGCCTGTTCTCCAACTTCGCCGAGAAAGACCCGCGCTATCTGCTGCGCAGCCTCGACCCGGACAAGTACTACCCGGTCTATGGCGACGATTCCACGGCCATCGACGACGCGCCCACCCAGGGCAAATTCTTCGTGCGCCTGGCGCGTGGCGATTCGCAGGTCATGTGGGGCAGTTTCAAGACCAGCCTCACCGGCACCGAATTCGCCAACTACAGCCGGGCGCTGTACGGAGCGCGCGCCAAGCTGGTGACCGATTCCGCCACGAAGTACGGCGAGAAGCGCGGCAGCCTGGAGGTGTTCGCGGCCGACCCCGGCACCCTGCAATCGCGCGAGGAATTCCGTGGTACCGGTGGTTCGCTCTACTACCTGCGCAACATGGACATCACCCCCGGCACGGAACGGGTGTGGGTGGAAATCCGCGACAAGGACAGCGGCCTGCTCCTGAAAACCCAGCAACTGGTCGCGGTGCAGGACTACGAAGTGAACGCCCTCCAGGGCCGCATCATCCTGCGTGAGGCGCTCGCCTCCACGGCGGGCGCGGGCACCCTGGTGCAGTCGGGCGATCTCTCCGGCAACCCGGTGTACCTGATCGCCACCTACGAATACGCGCCCGGCGTGACTGCGGTGGAGAACATGGTGGTGGGCGGCCGCGCCAGCGCCTGGGTGAACGACCACTTGCAAGTGGGCACCAGCGGCTACCGCCAGGACGGGCCGCGCCAGAGTCTGAAAGGCGTCGATGCCACCCTGCGCTACAAGCCCGGTACCTATGTGAAGGTGGAAGGCGCGCAGTCGGACGGCGCCGGTTCCGCCATGCAGACTTCGCTGGATGGCGGTTTCGGCTTCAATAGCGTCACCTCGCTCGGTGGCAAGGCCGACGCGCAGCGGGTGGAAGCGGGCATCGACTTCGCCGAGGTTTCCGCCAACGCCCGTGGCAAGGCGACCTTCTATTGGCAGGATCGCGAAGCCGGCTTCTCCGGCCCCGGCCAGATCAGCAGTGGCGGCGAGGCCATCACCCAGCAGGGCGGCAGCGTGATCTGGCAGGCCACCGCGACGACCGATCTCATGCTGAAGCTCGACGAGAAGGACGCCACCAGCCAGACCACCCGCGCGGCCGAGGTGAACGTCAGCCACACCCTCAACCCCAACTGGAAGGCCGGGGTGGGCGTGCGCGCGGACGACATCAATACGCGCACCGCCAATGCCAGCCCGACCCTGTCGCAATCCGGCAACCGCACCGATGCCGTGGTGCGCATGGACTACACCCCGGATGCCGACAAGAAAGCCGGCTGGAGCGCTTACGGCTACGGCCAGGGCACCCTGGAGGATAACGGCACCCGCCGTGGCAACGACCGCTTCGGCCTCGGCGGCGCGCGGCGCATCAACGACCGCTTCAAGCTCGGTGGCGAGGTGTCGGATGGCGATGGCGGCTTCGGCGCGCGCGTCTCCGGCGACTGGCAGGTGGACGACCGTTCCAGCTTGTATACCAACTACACGCTGACCCCGGATCGCACGGACGATGGTTTCAGAGGCCGCGCCGGCCTGCTCACGACCGGCGGCAAGACCCGCTTTAGCGACACCGTCAGCCTCAACGCCGAGGAGCGTTACCAGCACGGCGACGGCCCCTCCGGCCTGATCCACGCCTTCGGCCTCGATCTGTCACCCAACCAGCGCTGGAGCACCGGCCTCAAACTGGAAACCGGCAAGTTGTCCGACCCCTTGGCGGGTGACATGGACCGCCAGGCGGTGGGCTTCAGCCTGGGCTATCGCAAGGACGCCACCCGCTATGCCGGGGCGCTGGAATACCGGCAAGAGGACAGTTCCACCACCGCTGGCGGCAGCAGCACCCGGGAGACCTGGTTGATGAAGAACACCCTGGGTTATCAGATCGACCCGGACTGGCGCTTCCTCGGCCGCCTCAACTTCTCCACCTCCAGCAGCAGCGGCGGCGCCTTCCAGGATGGCGAGTATCTGGAACTGGTTACCGGCTATGCCTGGCGACCGGTGAAGAATGACCGCTGGAATACCCTGTTCAAGTACACCTATCTATTCAACCTGCCTTCGCCGGGCCAGCTTTCCAACAACCTGGCGGCGGACTTCTCCCAGAAGAGCCATGTGCTCGCCGTGGACACCATTTACGACGTGCGCCCCTGGGTCTCGGTCGGCGGCAAGCTGGGCGTGCGCCGGGGCGAGTTGAAGGACAGCAAGGTGGGCGGCGACTGGATGACCTCCACCGCCTGGCTGGGCATCCTGCGCGCCGATTGGCACTGGGTGCACGAGTGGGACATCCTCACCGAACTGCGCATGTTGAACGTGGAGGCGGCCAGTGACAGCCAGACCGGCGCGCTGGTCGGGGTGTACAAGCACCTGAACAAGCACGTGAAACTGGGGGGCGGCTACAACTTCACCGACTTCTCGGACGACCTGACCGATGTCTCCTACCGCTCGCGCGGCTGGTTCATCAACCTGATCGGCAAGATGTGATGTAGCGCCGGCGCCTCGCCGGCGTCTTTCAAAAACAGCCGGCAAGGATGCCGGCGCTACAATCGCATCCCATGATCAAGCCAAAAATCCCCTCGCTGGTCGACCCTGGCGGCAGCCAGGAGGCTAATTACTCCGCGCGGGAATCCTGGCGCGTATTCGAGATCATGGCCGAGTTCGTCGAGGCCACCGAACGTCTGGCGCCCATCCGGCCGGCGGTGTCCATCTTCGGCAGCGCGCGGGTGTCACCGGATTCCGCCTATTACCTGCTCACCGAAGTCATTGCCCGCAAGCTCTCGGATGCCGGTTTCGCGGTGATTTCCGGGGGCGGGCCGGGGGTGATGGAAGCGGCCAACAAGGGCGCCTTCTTCGGCCACTCGCCCAGCGTCGGCCTCAACATCCAGTTGCCGCACGAACAGCGCAGCAATCCATTCCAGGACATCAGCCAGACCTTCCGGCATTTCTTCGCGCGCAAGGTCATGTTCGTGAAATTCGCCAGCGCCTACGTGGTCATGCCGGGTGGCTTCGGCACCCTGGACGAACTCATGGAAGCGCTCACCCTGGTGCAGACCGGCAAGACCCCGCGCATCCCCATCATCCTGGTGCAATCGTCGTTCTGGGGCGGCCTGGTGGACTGGTTCCGCGACCAGCTCGTGCGCGAAGGCGTGATCGACTCGGCCGATATGGACCTGATCCAGGTGATCGACGAACCCGACCAGGTGGTTACCGCCATATTCAGCTATTACGAAACCCGTGGTTTCGAGCCCTCCGCGCAGGAACGGGAGATTCTGTTCAATCTGTGAGAAAAGCAGGTCAGACAGGTAGGTTGGGCAAAGCGCAGCGTGCCCAACAAATCGCCGCAATGTTGGGCACGCTTCGCTTTGCCCAACCTACGCCATGACCACTTGGGCGTGAGGCGGGGACTGCTAGAATCGAAACATCCCTCACGAGGCCATCATCATGCGCACCTACGCTTTCCTGCTCACCGCACTTTTCACCCTCCCGGCCTATGCCGCGAAACCTGGCCTGGTACCCCTGCCCGACATCCCGCCGCCACCCGGCATGGTTGATCCGTCGCTGGAGCCGCAGATCACCATCGTCCAGCGCGGCAACGAGCGGGTAGAGGAGTTCCGCATCAAGGGCAAGCTGTACATGATTCGAATCACGCCGCCGCACGGCCGCTCCTACTACCTGGTGGATCAGCGCGGTGATGGCGCCATGCGCCGCTACGACGACCTCTCTCCGAACTTCCAGGTGCCCATGTGGGTCATCGGCGAGTTCTGATTCAATTGCCCCCGATCCACACGCCGCCATCCGGCGGCGTTTGCTTTTCATGAAGCCATGACTCCACTCACTATCTCGCGCCCTCCCGCGTCTGCCGGCCTGCTCTGGATCAAGGAAGGCTGGCGGCTGTTCAAGCTGGCGCCAATTCCCTGGATGGGCATGACCGCCCTGGCCTTCATGGTCATCATCGGCGTGAGCATGATTCCCTGGGTCGGCCATTTCGCCATCGAACTACTCTCCCCCTTCCTGGTGGCGGGCTACTTCTCCGCCAGTCGCGCCGCCCTCGCCGGTGAACCAGTCACCTTCATCCATCTCGCCGCCGGCAGCCAGAGCGGCCGCGATACCCTGTTGCGCATCGGTGTGGCTTACATGGTCGGCTCATTGCTGGTCTTTGCGCTGGTCAACCTGCTTACCGGCAGCGATTTGCGTGAGTTGATGCAGCAGGTTCAAGACCCCACCGCGCTCTCGCCGGCCGAGTTGGAACGTCTCGTCACCGCCGCCCTGCCCGCCATGATGTTGGCGTCGGCCCTGTTCGCGCCGCTGCTCATGGCCACCTGGTTCTCCCCCGGCCTGGCCCTGTTCGACGAGTTTTCCGCCGGGCGCGCGCTCTGGTGGAGCCTCTGGGCCTGCTGGGTGAGCTGGCGCCCGATTCTCTATTACAGCCTGGTCCTGGGAACACTCGGCATGGTGGCCCTGGTGATTCCCTTCGGCCTCGGCATGCTGGTGTTCCTGCCGGTGACCTTGATCTCCACCTATGTCGCCTACCGGATGATCTTCACGCCCATCGAAGAGCCGGTGCTGGAGAACGACGCGTCGCCATGAGAACGCTGCTCCTCGCGCTTCTCCTGGCCGGTGGCGCCATATTGGCTACCGATGTGCCCGCCGATGTGCCCGCCGATGTGCCCACCCTCCCGGTGAAATTCGGCGACGCGCTCAACCCGAAGTTCCACCACCCGCGCTGCCTGCAATGCCACCAGTTCAACAGCGCCCGGCACCAGGGCCGAGCCTACAACTCGCACAGCGCCCGCTTCCTCTGCGACAAGTGCCATAGCGCCAACCTCACCGGCCTCCGGCGCGGCGAATGGATCGCCCCGCCGGAAAGGATGGACTGGACCGACCTCAACGCCCGCGACACCTGCCTGCTGATCAAGCAAAACCTGCCCGCTGAAAACCTGGCGGGAAAAATGCGCGAACACCTGCTGCACGACGTCCGCGTCCGCTGGGCCCTGGACAACGGCATGACCCCCGGCGGCCGCTTCCCCGCCGTGCCTGGCGGCTATGCCGAGTTCGCAAGGCAGGCGCAAGAATGGGTGGCGGGCGGGATGGTGTGCGAGTGAGTCGGTTACCCGTTCGTAGTTCGTAGGTTGGGCAAAGCGCAGCGTGCCCAACAAACCAACGCGGCCTCTCTTGTTGCGCCGGCATCCTTGCCGGCGTCTCAAAGCCGCCTAAAGGCGCGTGAGGGTGAAGCCCAATCAGAAGGCACTAACCCGATTGGCAGCCCCATCCAGCACAGTCAAACAAACACCGGGCTCCAGTGCAGCGAAGTTGAGCCCCTTCCTGGCTTTGAACATGTTGTTCAGCACTGCCGTACTGGTGGCATTGGTCTTGAAACAGATGGGCAGGCCGATCTGTTCCATGTAGTCGTCGGACTGGCCTTCATAATCGTCCGGGCTTTGCGAGGCCATGAATACCGCCAGGCCATGCGAGCGATGCAGCCGCACCAGTTTGGAGAGGCCATCGTGCTTCGCGGCCAGTAGCGGCCGCGCCTCGTCGATGGCGACCACCAGGCGAACAGCGCGGTGAAATTCCGCGTCCATCGGTGCCTCTGGCAGCGTTTGCAGATGCCGATGCAGCGCATCGAACAACAGAAACAGCGCCAGCCGACGGCTCTCGTCCGGCGCGCCACCGAAAGCCAATATCCGGCTCTTGCCAAAGAATTCGGCTGGGGTCAGTTCCGGTGAGAACAAGCTGTACTGGTTCATCATCCGCAAGGAAGACAACACGCGGTCTTCGTTGATGCCGTTGTCCTCATAGTGCTGTTCCAGTGTTTTCTGGATGTCGGCGAGCGGGATGCGCCGACGTTGCGCAAGCAAGGGCTTGAGCGCCTCCACCACCCTGGGTTTCTGGTTGTCGGTCAGGCCGTCCTTGAGCGCCTTGTCCAGCGAGGCGCAGAAATCCATTGCCACATCGCGCGCTGATTCGAGGCTGTCATCCGAGCCGGCAAACATGTCCAGCGGTATAGGTGACTTGGGTACTTTGACGACCTCGGCGCCGAGCTCCCGCGCCAGTTCCGGCCGGTCGGCCAATTCGTCCTTGCCGGCGTCGATGAGCAGCACTGGCGCGCCGGTCTGTTCCCGCAACTGGGCGAGCAGCTTGAGCATCATCCGGGTCTTGCCGGAACCGGCCTGACCCATGATGGCAACGTTGGGCGAATAGCCGCGCCCGTTCAGGAGCCACAACGAGGGATCGTTGCTTTCACGATTCGTGCCCAGGTCGAGCCACAAGGGTTTCGCTGTCATGGACTGCTGCGTGGCTGCTTGATCCGAATCAGGTTGAAGTGTGTCACCGTCATCCGGAAGAACGGCGCGCCGGGTGATGAGGGTTTCGACGAAATCGGCATACCCGTTTGGAGCGGCTTCCCAATCTTCGTTCAACAACTGCACGCCACGACTCCAGTGGTCACGCACCGCCGATTGCAGCACGTCGAGTGAGATCGCCTTGCTCGGAAAATGCTTGTGGATGTTCTCCACCAGCAAGGCCAGCCAGAGCAGCGCGCCACCCGATTCGTCGCCGAATAGCAGGTTGCCCTTGATGTTAAAGCCGCGCGCGTCGGCGGCGGGTGATGGGAAATCCGCCTCGCCGAGCGAGCGGCCCAGCGCCAGTCGGGCCAACTGGTGGTGGGCGGAAAAGCCCAGATGGTGGAACAACTCCGTGCCCGCTCGCTTCGCTTCCGCACTGGAAGTGAACCCGGACAGCCAGACCTGGCTGGTCTCGAACTTGGTCATGCCACTCCTCCGAAATAGGCGTTTTCTTTGGCCGTCGTGCGGTAAATCCCCTCGCCGATGCGGCTTGATTCGAGCAGGTAGGTTTTTGCCAGGTAAGGCGACAGCGTGAGCGCCAGTTCCTTGTCGACCTCCTTGTCCTGGGAAAGCAGAATGACCTGGCGCTCCGGGTCGGAATGCCAGTACTCCAGCAGGTTCTGGCGATGTTTGCTGTCAAGACGGGCAGGGCAAATTTGTTCTCACGAAGCCTGCCGAGCAGGGGCGGAGTTTTTGGTGAGCCGCAGATAGTCGAGAACGATGCGGGGACGCAGACAGAGTTTGCGCATCATCGAAGCGATTGACTGGCCGGGCTTCTGGAACGA
>JAUYFG010000017.1 GCA_030690985.1 Pseudomonadota bacterium | reverse complement strand
TTTACGGGTATACCGCAGGGCTACCGATGCTGGAGTCCATGAGGACGCTCACCCTTTGGGTGAATCCGGGGGGCGGCCGTAGGAGCGGGCTGGCCCGCGATTGGCGGCGGCTATCGCGGGCAAGCCCGCTCCTACGACGCGGCTAACTGCGGTTTTAGGGTAATACATGATGAGTCAGTTGACTCCCCTGCAGGCGCCTTTGTGGTCTCACCAATCACGCTGCATTTTCCGACAGCAACAACGCCTGGTGCATCAACTCCGCGCGCAGCCAGTCTTCCTCGGTGTCGATATCCTGCACCCGATGGCGCGGCAGAATGAGCGGCAGGGAGGCGGGCGAGAACAGAATTTCGTCGTTCAGGAAGGCTGCGGCCCGGCCCCAGTAGAACTGGCCGGCGTCGTGCCAGGCCGGTTCCAGGTCTTGCGAGCGGGTGGCGCGGTATTCCGGGTACATCGCTTCCACTTCGCCGCGTTCGTTGAGGCGTAGCGCGCGCTGGATGGGAAACGGGAAGCTGGTGACGGAGAAGACGAAGGATTTGCCGGAGTCGAGCAGGCGGTCGTGGCCCGCGCGCAAATCACCGGCTTGCACGAACGGGGCGGTGGCATACAGGCAGCATGCGATCTCCACCGGCATTCCCTGCTCGTTATGCCAGCGGATGGCCTGTTGGGTCACGGCGTTGGTGCCGGTGTGGTCGTCAGCCAACTCGCGGGGGCGCAAGAACGGGATTTCCGCGCCGTGGGCACGCGCCACCTCAGCAATCTCCTGGTCATCGGTGGACACCATCACGCGATCGAACAAACCCGTCTCCAGCGCGGCCTGGATGGACCAGGCGATGATCGGGCGGCCGGCGAACAGGCGGATGTTCTTGCGCGGAATGCGCTTGCTGCCGCCACGCGCGGGAATCACGCAGAGTTTCATGCCAGCGCCGCCCGCAATTCGCTGACCACCCGATCCTGCTCGGCATCACTCAAGCCGGGATAAAGCGGCAGGGTGATGGCACGGGTGTAGTAATCCTCGGCGATCGGAAAATCGCCGGGGGCGAAGCCGAGGTGCCGGTAATCCGGCTGCAAGTGCACCGGGATGTAGTGGACGTTGACGCCGATACCTGCCGCGCGCAGATGCTCGAACACGGCACGTCGACGCGCGCTGTCTTCCAGGCGAATGACGTAGAGATGCCAGGCCGATTCAGCCTTGGCATCGCGCCAGGGCGTTCGCAGGGGAAAACCGGCAAGCAGGCGGTCATAACGGTCGGCCAGACGACGGCGCGCGGCCACGTAGTCGTCCAGGCGCGCCAGTTGCGAGTAGCCGAGCGCGGCCTGTATGTCGGTCATGCGGTAGTTGAAGCCGAGTTCAATCTGTTCGTAATACCAGGGGCCTTCCGCAGCTTGGATCGCCGCGTTCTGACGGATGCCGTGGCTGCGCAGACGCGCCATGCGCTCGGCCAGCGCGGCGTCGTTGCACAAGGCCATGCCGCCCTCGCCGGTGGTGATGATCTTGACCGGGTGAAAGCTGAACACGGTGATGTCGGCATGGCGGCCATTGCCAACCGGCTGGCCTTGATAGTGGCCGCCGATGGCGTGGGAAGCGTCCTCGATGATGCGAAAGCCGTAGCGATCAGCCAGCGCGCCGATGGCTGCCATGTCGCAGCTCAGCCCGGCGAAATCCACCGCGACCACGACCTTGGGCAGTTTTCCACCCTTCTCCGCCTGCTCCAGTTTTGCGGCCAGTGCGATAGGGTCGAGGTTGAGGCTGTCGCGGTCGATGTCCACGAAATCCACCGAGGCGCCACAGTAACGGCCACAGTTGGCGGAAGCGACGAAGGTATTGGGCGTGGTCCAGAGGGCGTCGCCCGGCTTGAGGTCGAGCGCCATGCAGGCCAGGTGCAGTACGGAAGTGGCGTTGTTCGCGGCGACGGCATGGCTCGCCCCACAACGCGCGGCGACGGCTTCCTCGAAGCGGGGAACCGCCGGCCCTTGGGTCAACCATTTGGAACGCAATACCGCTTCGACTGCCGCCACATCCTCATCACGAATGTCCTGGCGACCATAAGGAATCACAATCGGAATCACATTCCGGCCCGCAGATTGAACTGGCGTATCCCTTCGGCATCGAGAAAATGCGGGTTACTACCCGAGTTGAATTCGAACCCTTGCGCGACCAAGCCGCCCTCTTCGCCGATTCCGTTGACCCGGTAATCCATATCCATGCCAAAAAAACGTATCGAAGGCTGGATCACGAAATGATCGACAAACTCCAGCGTGAGATGCGAATCGTCCGACGGACACATGATTTCATGCAGCTTTTCGCCTGGGCGGATGCCGACCACATGGGTGGCCAGTTGCGGCGCCATCGCGGCCGCCAGATCGGTGATGTGGACGGAGGGGATGCGCGGCACGAAGATTTCACCGCCGCGCATGCGCTGAAAATTCTTCAGCACAAAATCCACGCCCTCTTGCAGGGTGATCCAGAAACGGGTCATGCGCGGGTCGGTGATGGGCAGGCTGTCCACACCATCAGCGATGAGTTTGGCAAAAAACGGGACGACCGAACCGCGTGACCCGACCACGTTACCGTAGCGCACCGCAGCAAAGCGGGTACGCCCGCCACCGGCCATGTTGTTGGCGGCAACGAACAATTTGTCGGAGGCGAGCTTGGTGGCGCCATACAGATTGATGGGGTTGGCGGCCTTATCGGTGGAAAGGGCGATGACCTTGTCGACGTTGTTGGCCAGGGCCGCCTTGATGACGTTCTCCGCCCCGTGGATGTTGGTCTTGATGCACTCCATCGGGTTGTATTCGGCGGCGGGCACCTGCTTCAGGGCGGCCGCATGAATAACGTAATCGACCCCATTCATCGCCTGGCTCAAGCGCTCGCCGTCGCGCACATCGCCGATGAAATAGCGCATGCAGGGCGCGTTGAACTCCTGCTGCATATCGAACTGTTTGAGTTCGTCCCGGGAATAAACGATGAGGCGGCGCGGTTGATAACGCGCAAGCAGCGTGCGGATATAGAGTTTGCCGAAGGAACCGGTTCCACCGGTCACCAGTATGGTTTTGTCATTGAACATCTGGTGGCCGGATGAGAAGTGGTTGAACTGAGGGCGGTTTAACGTAAAACAACCACGCCTCTGTAGCGCAGGCGTCCCGCCTGCATTCAGCGCCAAGAGCAGGCGAGGACGCCTGCGCTACAGGGGCGTCCGGTTTCATCATTCGGGGCGGCGGGGCCGCCATGCCCGTTAGCCGGCATCGCCGCGCAATCCCGCAGCGACGTTGTTGTTGATGCTGATGAGAATGTCGAGCTTCTCGGGGGCGGGATAAGCCAGCACGTCGAAGGAGCGGCGATCCACAAAAAAACTGAGGGCCAGCAGATTGCGCCTGATTTCCTCGGGCAATGGATTTTCTTCCACCGACAACTCCGCCTGAAAGAAGGTCCAGACCCGTTGGTTGTAGCCGAGCGCATCTTCGAGTTGCGCGTCGTGACCCTCGCGCGTCCAGTTATCCTTGAGTAGCTGCAATTGCAGCGCCGCCCTGGTCAACACAGTCGCTTCGAGATCGCGTTGCGACAACGTCGCTTTTTCCACGCTACGGTAGGCATCAAGCGGGTTTGCGGGCATTGCTGAGCAACTCCTGTTCATAACGAATCAATTCACGCGCCGCTTTCAGCGCCTGGTAATACTGCCCTTCCAGCACGAAATCGCTCACCTTGCCGATTCGTTCCGTGGTGCTGGGCGCCACCTCGATCACAGCCTTCACCTGCTCCCAGTAATACTGGTGGTAGCGCGCCAGACCGGGGGCATCCATGTACATCATCTGAACCGCAAGGTAGATCCGTTTGCAGGGTGTGTCGGCATCCTCTTCCTTGAGGATGTCTTTCTCGCGCAAGACCGGAACATCGTTCAGGACAGTCAACTGACAGCGACTATCGCCATTAACGAGAACGGCCCCGCCAAGAAACAACTTCTCGTGGGGCCGCAAATCAAGTTTTAGAGGCATTTGCCTTACCACTCCGCTACTTCAATTCCGCTGCCTGTACCAACTGGCGCGCATTGCTGCCTATACCGCGACCGCCAAGATCGGCCAACTGCTCACGGACACCGGCAGCTTGCGCTTCAGGCGATTGCGCCTGCTTTACAAAGCTGACCACGTCATTCCACATCCCATCTTTCAAATCTTCCAGAGACGACTTCATGGCTTTGACCTGATCAAGCGCCTTGCTCACTTCCGCATCGCTGGCTGCCTGGGGATCAAGCGTGGAGATGTCCCACAGCGAATCCTTGACGACCGCAAATACACCCTGCCGGGTGGCAGCTTTGCCTTCCTTGTCGACCGCGTCTGTCTGGTTTCCCAGCAGACGATCTACAGCATCGACGGATTCCGGCGGCGGATAGGTCAGATCGTCGATCTGCTTGCGCAGACCGTCGATATTGTTGAGTAGCGAGATTCGTTGTGGACTATCGATCGGGTAAGGCGGATACATTTTCACGATTTCGCCTAGGTTGTTCTCGATCTTGTCCAGCAATTGACCCGCCTTCTCAACCGTATCACCCACTTCGCGCACCACCGACGCAGCCTTGTTCTGAACGTCCTGACGAGCACGCAACTGAGCATAGGCACCCGCCACTTGCGTGGAGGCAGACACCTGCTTGTCACGTACAACATCGGACTGCGGCACCCCGGAACTCTCCGGACGAACCGTCCCGACAACTCGTTGCGCGGCCGTAACGCCGGCCTGACTGACTACCGAGTGACTAAGACCAGCCCCTGAGATTTCAGTGACCATTTCACCCTCCTCCCGTGTGAGCCCGCAAGCTCACACGAGTCAAGTTACCGAGCATCACCAGGATTAGAACAACCTCAGGATGCCCTGCTCAGCCTGCGAGGAGATACTCAGCGCGGTCGTCCCCAATTGCTGCTTGGTTTGCAGCGAGAGCAAATTCGCCCCCTCCTCATTGGTGTCGGCTTCAGTCAACTTGGTCGCACCGACCGCCAAGGTGTTCACCATGTCGGTAATGAAGGTCTGCCTGGTCGTCAGCGTACTGAGGTTGGCCGCAAGTTCGGAAGCCTTGGTTTGCAAGGTCGCAATCGCGGTATTCAGCGTGGCCTCGATCGCATTCAGTTCGGCCGCGCTATCGAGATCTTTTGCCGTGATGTTACCGGTCGTTGCCGCGACAGTCAGAGAGGTGCCACAACCGGAGATGGCCAAGCCGCTGGCGCCGGAGTTGAAGCCGGACATCACGATCTTGGTCGTGGCGTTCTCGTTCAGGTTCACCGTCAGCGTGACGCTACCGCTGGTCAGGAAGCTGGTGCCTTTGTAGCTGGAGTCGGTCACCAGGTTGTTCAACTGCTCGACCAGGCGGTTGTACTGCCCGGTCAGGCCAGCAGTGCCGGTAAAACCACCAGACGCATCCACCGCATTCGAGCCCGCCAGGATCGTCCCGCTATTGACCGTGTCGTTGATGGCTGAACGCGCCTGGGTGACGATACCGCGCAGGGCTTCAATGGTGGAAAGCACGCCCTTGATGCCGGAATCCGCCGCCTTCACCGTCTGAATGGCTTCACTGATGTTGTCTTTGAGGCCGGTCAACAGGTTGGCACGAACATTGTGGCCTTGTGCCGCGAAAAAGTTGGCGGGGTTGTCGACTGCCGTGCCGACGCGCTTGCCGGTGGAAAGACGTTCCTCGGTGCTAGCCAACAGCCTTGATGTATTTTGCAGGCCCATCAAGTTGGAACGCATTGAAGAGGTAAGGCCGATGTCGCCGATTGCCATGATGAAACTCCTTTTCTAGGGTCGATTGAGGGAGGGCTTCTGCCTCCGAGGCTCGGATGAACTTCCTTGCCCTGCCCCGTTTGCGGCCATGGCTGCAAAAACTTTAGGAATTTTTTGAGATATTTTTTGCAGCGTGTCCAGGTTCAGTCCGTGCGCTCGGGTGACAGCACGTCGCTGAAGCCGAAGTTGCGCAGGTCGCGTATCCGCCGGGGATAGAGAATGCCCCAGAGGTGGTCGGTTTCATGTTGCACTACCCGCGCATGGAAACCGGCCACCTCGCGTTCGATGCGCTGGCCGTATTGATCGAAGCCGATGTAATGCAGACGCAGATGGCGCGGCACCTTGCCACGCAGGCCCGGCACCGACAGACAGCCCTCCCAGCCCTCCTCCATTGCCTCCGACATGGCCCGCAAAATCGGATTGATCAACACCGTGAACGGCACCACTTCGGCATTCGGATAACGCGGGGTGCTCTCCACGCCGAATACCACCACTTGCAGATTCACCCCGATCTGCGGTGCGGCCAGGCCGGCGCCATCGTTGGCGTGCATGGTGTCGGTGAGGTCGGCGACCAGGGCATGCAGTTCCGGGGTATCAAAGGCTTCCACCTTCTCGGCCACTTGCAGCAGGCGCGCATCGCCCATGCGCAGGATGTCGCGAATCGCCATATCAGCGTAACCCTAGCGGCCTTGTAGCGCAGGCGTCTCGCCTGCCGGGTTAAAAGACGCAGGCGAGACGCCTGCGCTACAAATGCGGATGGACATCCACAGCATCAGAACACGCAGACGCCGCCATTGCTGGCCGGGGTTTCCTCGCCGTAATTCATGCAGGCGAGGTTTTTCAGTACGCCGTGCAAGCGTCCCATGACGTCATTCAGCGTGGATTCGATCACCTCCGGAGATATCTCTTCGGCACTGTCACCGCGGCCGGCTGCCCAGTTCACCGAGACCGCCACCGCCGCGTAGCAGAGGCCGATTTCTCGCGCCAGATAGGCTTCCGGCATGCCGGTCATGCCCACCATGTCGGCGCCATCTTTGGCCAGGCGGTCTATCTCAGCCTTGGTTTCCAGGCGTGGCCCCTGCACGCTGGCATAGACGCAGCTATCCATGAAGCCCTCACCCGCCTTCTCCAGGGCAGTAATACAGCGTTGCCGCATTTCCGGGCAATAAGGCCAGGTGAAATCCAGGTGGGTGACCGGCTTATCGCCGTAGTCGGCAAAGGTGGTTTCGCGCCCGTGGGTGTAGTCGATGATCTGGTCCGGCACCGCCAGGCAGCCAGGCGCGAGGTCGCCATGAATGCCGCCGACGGTGGCGACAGAGGCCACATGGCTGACTTTCTGCGCATGCAGGGCCCAGATGTTGGCGCGGTAGTTCACCAGATGCGGCGGAATGGTGTGGCCGTAGCCGTGGCGCGCCAGAAACACCACGGGATGACCGTCGAGATCGCCGAAGGTGAGCGGCCCGGACGGTTCGCCGTAAGGGGTGCGGATAACTTGCCGATGGGTGATGGAAAGGCCGGGCAGCTTGGTCAGCCCGGTACCGCCGATGATGGCCAGCATCATTGCTCCTTCATTGCGTAGATTCCCGGTAGGTTGCGCCAGAGTCCGTAGGCATCCATGCCCATGCCGAACACATAGCGGTCGGGAAGTGACAAGCCGACAAAATCGGCGGCAATGGGCTTCTCGCGGCCGAGTTCCTTGTCCGCCAGCACGGCGATTTTCACGTCGGCGGCGCCCAGTTCCAGCAGGCGCTGTTTGGCGGCGGCAAGGGTATGGCCTTCATCGAGGATGTCGTCCATGAGCAGCACGGAACGGCCGCTCAAATCCATGCGCGGCAGCACCGCCCATTCGATTTCGCCGCCGCGCGTGCCGCTGCGGTAGCGGGTGGCATGCAGGTAATCGAATTCCAGGGGAAAGCCCAGACGCGGCAGCAGTTTGCCGGCGAACACCACGCCGCCGCCCATCACACAGAGCGCAACCGGAAAGGTATCGGCAAGGGCATCGCTGATCCGCGCCGCGAGCCGGTCGAGGGCCAGTTCGATTGCAGTGGCGCCGTGCAGCAATTCGGCGTGGTTGAGCAGATTCCAGGCTTCTTTCTGGTTCATACGATTTCATCTGTAGGTCGGGTCAGGCGCGGCTTCTCACGCCGTAACCCGACATTCACGGCTGTCGGGTTACGCGATAAAGCCGCTAACCCGACCTACTTTTTCCCGGTTGTTTTCCCCGCCAGCGTCCTTTGCCGGCGCGCTTCATACAGGCACACCCCGGCGGAGACCGAGACGTTGAGGCTTTCCACCTGGCCGAACATGGGAATGCTGACCAGCACGTCGCAATGTTCCCGGGTCAGGCGGCGCATGCCGGCGCCTTCCGCACCGAGCACCAGGGCGGCGGCACTGGTGAAGTCGGCATCCATCAGACTGGCGGGCGCTTCGTCGTCGGTGCCGATGATGAGGATGCCGCGTTCCTTCAGGTCGCGCAGGGTGCGCGCCAGGTTGGTGACCGTCAGGTAGGGAATCGAGTCGGCGGCGCCGCTGGCCGCTTTCATGACCACGGCCGAAAGCCCGGCGGAGTGGTCCTTGGGCGCCAGCACGGCATGCACACCGAAAGCATCGGCACTGCGCAGGCAGGCGCCCAGGTTGTGCGGGTCGGTAACACCGTCGAGCACCATCAGCAAGGCCGGTTCGCTCAGATCATCCAGCACTTCGTCGAGATCTTTGGCGAGCTCGATCTGGTTGGCCTGGGCGACCACGCCTTGCGATTTGCCGCGTGCCATTTCATCGACGCGGGCACCGTTGGCCAGGACCACGCGCACGTTTTTATCCTCGGCAGCCTTGGCCAGGTCCTTGGCGCGGCGGTCGCGCCGGCTTTCATCCATGTAGATGACCTGGATGCTTTCCGGGTGATGGCGCAGGCGCGCGGTGACGGCATGAAAACCGTGAATCAGGACTCGTTGGCTCATTTCTTGCTGACTTTCTTCGGGGTTTTGTTCTGCGAAGCCGCTTTGCTCGCGGCGGGGGCGGCATTGTCCACCAGCGTGAAGTCGATGCGGGTGGTTTCCAGGTCGACACGCGCAACTTTCACACGCACCTTGTCACCCAGGCGGAAGCGTTTGCCGGTGCGCTCGCCCAGCATCTGGTGGCGGGCGGCGTCGAAGTGGAAGTAGTCCTGGCCCAATTCGGTGACATGCACCAGGCCTTCCACGAACACTTCGTTCAAGGCCACGAACATGCCGAAGCTGACCGCAGCGGAAATCACGCCGTCGAACTCGACGCCGATCTTGTCCTGCATGTAGTAGCACTTGAGCCAGGCCACCACGTCGCGGGTGGCATCGTCGGCACGGCGCTCGTTCTTCGAGCATTGGGCGCCGATGTCTTCCCATTTGCCCGGGTTGTAGACCTCGCCCTTCAGACAGGCCTTGATCGCGCGATGCACCAGCAAGTCGGGATAACGGCGGATGGGCGAGGTGAAGTGGGTGTAGGCCTCATAAGCCAGACCGAAGTGGCCGGCGTTCTCCGGGCTGTAGACGGCCTGGCGCAGCGAACGCAGCAGCACGGTTTGCAGCAGTTGCTCGTCCGGGCGCCCTTTCAGCTTGAGCAGCAGTTCGGCGTAGTCCTTGGCGTGCGGATCGTCGCCACCGGTGATGAAGAAACCGAATTCGGCGAGGAATGCCTGCAACGCCTTCAGCTTCTCCGGCGTCGGCCCTTCATGCACCCGGTACAGCGCAGGGTGTTTGCGCTTCTGCAGGTAATCCGAGGCGCAGACGTTGGCCGCCAGCATGCATTCCTCGATCAGCCGGTGCGCGTCGTTGCGGGAGGTGGCGATGATGCGTTCGATCTTGTCGTGCGCGTCGAACAGCATCTTGGTTTCCACCGTCTCGAAGTCGATGGCGCCACGTTTGCCGCGCGCCTTCAACAACACCTTGAACAGCTTGTAGAGATTTTGCAGATCCGGCAGCACCCAGGCCTTGTCTTCGGGCGCCTGGCCGGCATCGAGCCAATCCCAGACCTGGTTGTAGGTGAGGCGCGCCTTGGAGTGCATCACCGCCGGATAGAAGCGGTGCTTCTTGATATTGCCGAAGCTGGAAATCTCCATTTCGCAGACCATGCACAGGCGATCCACCTCGGGATTGAGCGAGCACAGGCCGTTAGAGAGTTCCTCCGGCAGCATGGGAATCACCCGACGCGGGAAGTACACCGAGGTACCGCGCTCCAGCGCGGACACATCCAGTGGCGAACCCGGCTGGACATAGTGGGACACGTCGGCGATCGCCACCCAGAGGCGGAAACCCCGCCCTTCCGGCTGGCAATACACGGCGTCGTCGAAGTCGCGGGCGTCCTCGCCATCGATGGTCACCAGCGGCAGTTTGCGGATGTCTTCGCGATCACCACCGAGATCTTTTTTCAGTACGCCCTTGGGCAACTTCTTGGCCTGTGCCAGGACGTCACCCGAAAACTCGTTGGGCAGATCGTGTTTGCGCAGGGCGATCTCGATTTCCATGCCGGGATCGGCATAGTTGCCCAGCACCTGAATGACCTTGCCCACCGGCGGCGCGTGTTTGGTCGGCTGGTCGACGATTTCCACCATCACCACATTGCCGTTGGAAGCGCCCAGATCCTGATGGTCGGGCACCAGGATGTCCTGGCTGATGCGCTTGTTCTCCGCCACCACCCACTGATAACCGCGTTCCCGGTAGAGCCGGCCGACCAGATTGGTATTGGCCCGCTCCAGGATTTCCACCACCTTGCCTTCCTTGCGCCCACGTCGATCCTGGCCGTGTTCGCGCACCATCACGCGATCACCGTGCAGCAGGCCGCGCATTTCCTTCTCATGCAGGAACATGTCACCCGACTTGTCGTCCGGGATGAAGAAACCGAAACCGTCGGCATGGCCATCGACGCGGCCGCTCTTCACCTCGATCTTCTCCGGCAGGCACAGCGCGCCTCGGCGGTTGATCATGATCTGCGCATCGCGCTGCATGGCGCGCAAACGAATCATGAAGGCATCCATCTCGTCGGCTTCCAGCCCCAGGCGCACGGCGAGCTCATCGGTGTCCACCGGCCCGGGGGCCTCGACTACCAGTTGCAGGATGAATTCCCGGCTGGGCATGGCATGGCCGTATTTGGCGCGTTCGCGCTCAAGAAACGGATCCTGCCAGCGCAGGGCCTTCAGGCTGCGACGTGGGGGCTTGGTTGGCACCTGAGTCGGCACCTGAGTCGGCAACTTGGCGGGCGGGGCGGCGACGTGCTCGGGGCGGGGCGCCCTCGATTGCACGGCTTTCACGGGGGGATTTTTTACGGTTTGGGCAGGTGTTTTTTTCGTTGACATAAATTTAATGGTCAGTAGAATGCGCGGCTTCTTGGCCCAGGTGGCGGAATTGGTAGACGCACTAGGTTCAGGTCCTAGCGCTCGCAAGGGCGTGGAGGTTCGAGTCCTCTCCTGGGCACCAAGTCAAACAAAAAGCCGGCTTGTCTTCACGACAACGCCGGCTTTTTTCATTTCTGTTCGCTTTCATCAAGTTCCCGTTCCCCTGCGCTGGACGGGGCGCATGGTATCACGCCAAACCCGGCGCAACCCCTAACGGGCATGGCGGCCCCGCCGCCCCGAATGATGAAACCGGACGCCCCTGTAGCGCAGGCGTCCCGCCTGCATTCAGCGCCAAGAGCAGGCGAGGACGCCTGCGCTACAGAGGCGTGGTTGTTTCACGCCAAGCGCTCATGGTCGGGCTGGCGGGAGCCACATCCGCCGGCAGCGCCTCGATCGCTTGCGCCGGCATCGGCTTGCCGAACAGAAAACCCTGCAGGGTGTCGCAGTGGTGCACACGGGACAGCAGGTGGCGTTGCGCTTCGGTTTCCACCCCTTCCGCCACCACGTGCATCCTTTTGCGGGCAACCCCAGGCAGCGTCCCGGCGCCCCCCCTCTCATGACCGGAAGGATCGTGTCGGACGCCGGTTCCGGCCCGCACGCGGGGGGCCATGACGATCAGTCCGGCACCCGGAGCAGGTGCGGCGGCCGGCAGCGTCCCGGATGCGTTGGGTCGCGAAATACCGAGGGAACCCCAGACTTCGCCCGTCAGTGGTCAGCGCAGATGAATGCGCGCATAGCGGCGCTTGCCGATCTGGGCGACCACAGAGGTGCCTTTATTCAGCAGCAGCCCCTTGTCGGACACTTTCTCGCCGTCCAGCTTCACGCCGCCACCAGCGATGCTGCGCATGGCTTCAGAGGTGCTCGGCACCAGGCCGGCCAGTTTGAGTGCCTGGATAAGAGGCAGCCCGCCTTCCGGAACCTCCAGCGTGACTTCGGCCAGATCATCCGGCAAAGCGCCCTGCCGAAAACGGGCCTCGAAGTCGGCCAATGCGGCTTCAGCCGCCAAGCGGTTGTGGAAGCGGGTGATGATCTCCTGGGCGAACATCACCTTGATGTCGCGCGGATTACGCCCCTCATCCACTTCCCGTTTCCACTGCCGGATCACGCTCAATGGCTCGAACGAAAGCAACTCGATGTAGCGCCACATCAGGGTGTCGGACACCGACATGAGCTTGCCGAACTGTTCGTTCGGCGGCTCGTCGATACCGATGGTGTTGCCCAGCGACTTCGACATCTTGTTGACGCCATCCAGCCCCTCCAGCAAGGGCATGGTCAGGATGCACTGGGAGGGAACCCCATAATGGCGTTGCAGTTCGCGCCCCATGAGCAGGTTGAATTTCTGATCCGTACCACCCAGCTCCAGGTCAGCCTTGAGGGCGACGGAGTCGTAGCCCTGAATCAATGGATAGAGAAATTCGTGGAGGGCGATGGGTTGGCCCGAGGCATAGCGCTTGGAGAAATCATCGCGTTCCAGCATCCGCGCCACGGTGTGCCTGGCGGCCAGCTTGATCATGTCGGCCGCGCTCATGGCCCCCATCCAACGGGAGTTGAACTCCACCTCGGTCTTGGCCGGGTCGAGAATCTTGAACACCTGCGCCTGATAGGTACGCGCGTTCAGTTCGATCTGTTCCGGCGTAAGCGGCGGCCGAGTGGCGTTCTTGCCGGTGGGATCACCGATCATGCCGGTGAAGTCGCCGATCAGGAACACGGCCTGGTGGCCCAGATCCTGCAATTGCCGCAACTTGTTGAGCAGCACCGCATGGCCCAGATGCAGATCGGGCGCGGTGGGATCGAAACCGGCTTTCACCCGCAATGGGCGGCCGGTTTTCAGTTTCTCGATCAGTTCGGCTTCGACCAAAAGCTCGTCGCAGCCGCGCTTGATGACTTCAAGGGCGTCTTCGATGGAAGGCATGGGAACCAGAGAAAAGGGGGGGAAAGGGGAGAAAAAGGGAAATGAGCTGGAGCGGGTGAAGGGAATCGAACCCTCGTCACTTGGTTGGGAACCAAGAGCTCTGCCATTGAGCTACACCCGCGAGGTAAACTCGCGGCCCGGAATTTACTTGATATAGCTGGCTTCTCAAAGTGATCACTCTTCATATCAACGGCCAGCCACGCCAGTTTCCCGCTGCCATGCAACTGGCCGAATTGCTGGAAAACCTCGATTTGGTCGGCAAACGCATCGCCGTGGAGAAAAACGGCGAGATCGTGCCGAAGAGCCAACACGCGGCAACGCTCCTGACCGATGGTGACCAACTGGAAATCGTGGTCGCGGTCGGCGGCGGCTAAGTTGCCACTAACAATCATGGCGGCCAGGCCGCCCCGAATGATGAAACCAGGCGCCCTCTGTAGCGCAGGCGTCTCGCCTGCATCCAGCGCCAAGGTGCAGGCGAGACGCCTGCGCTACAGAGGCGGCTTGTTTCACGCCAAGTTGCCACTAAGTTGCCACCAAGCCCTCTCTCCCTTCATTTGCAACAACCTTCGCACATACCCATGGATACGCTCGTTATCGCTGGCCGCAGCTATGCGTCCCGCCTGCTGGTCGGTACCGGCAAATATCAGGATTTCGCGCAGACCCGCGCGGCCATCGACGCTTCCGGCGCCGAGATCGTCACCGTCGCCATCCGCCGCACCAACATCGGCCAGGACCCCAATCAGCCCAGCCTGCTGGATGCCCTGCCGCCGAGCCAGTTCACCTATCTGCCGAACACCGCCGGCTGCTATACGGCGGACGACGCCATCCGCACCCTGCGCCTGGCGCGCGAACTGCTAGATGGCCACGATCTGGTGAAACTGGAAGTGCTGGGCGACCCGCAAAGCCTTTATCCCAACGTGGTCGAGACGCTCAAGGCCGCCGAAGTGCTGGTCAAGGATGGTTTCAAGGTGATGGTCTACACCAGCGATGACCCGATCATCGCCCGGCAACTGGAAGACATCGGTTGCGTGGCGGTGATGCCGCTGGCCTCGCTGATCGGCTCCGGCATGGGCATCCTCAATCCCTGGAATCTACAGATCATCATCGACCGTCTGACAGTGCCGGTGATCGTCGATGCCGGCGTCGGCACGGCTTCCGACGCGGCCATCGCCATGGAACTGGGCTGTGCTGCAGTGCTGATGAACACCGCCATCTCCGGTGCGAAAAATCCGATTCTGATGGCCTCGGCCATGAAGAAAGCGGTGGAAGCGGGCCGCGAGGCCTATCTGGCGGGGCGCATGGCAAAGAAGGCCTACCAGGCCAGTCCTTCGTCGCCCACTACGGGCATCATCGGCACCTGACAAAGACGCCGGCTGGAAGCCGGCGCTACAAAATGCCCACACCGCCCATCAACCGCACCATTCGCTCCTTCGTCCTGCGCGCCGGTCGCATGGGCAGCGGCCAGGCGCGCGCCCTGGCGGAACTGGGGCCACGTTTCCTGCTGCCCTACCAACCGGCGCTGCTCGACCTGGATGCTGGTTTCGGCCGGCAAGCGCCCAAAGTCGTGGAAATCGGCTTCGGCATGGGCCACGCCACAGCCGCCATCGCCGAGGCCCAGCGGGAAACCGATTATCTCGGCCTCGAAGTTCATGAGCCCGGCGTCGGCGCCCTGCTCAAGCGCATCGAAGAACTTGGCCTGGATAATCTGCGCATCGTGCAGCACGATGCCGTGGAAGTGTTCGAGCACATGCTCGTGGATGCCTCGCTCGACGGCATCCACATCTTCTTCCCCGACCCCTGGCACAAGAAACGCCACCACAAACGCCGCCTGATCCAGCCTGCTTTCGTCGCCTTGCTGGTGCGCAAACTCAAGCCGGGCGGCTACCTGCATCTGGCCACCGACTGGGAGGACTACGCGCGGCAGATGCTGGAAGTGCTTTCCGTCGAGCCGCAACTGAGCAATACGGCCGATGCCTTCGCGCCGCGCCCCGAATACCGGCCGCTCACCAAGTTCGAGCAACGTGGCCTGCGCCTGGGGCATGGGGTGTGGGATCTGGTGTTTCGCCGCAGACCTTGAGAAACACCTTGCAAGCTATTGATTAAACGGGAAAGTTTTGCGTTCCTTTGGCATCGTCATCCTTGCCGGCGTCTTTAACAACAGCCGGCTGGAAGCCGGCGCTACAAGAGCGCATCTGCGGTGTTTCTTCGGCGCGATTTTCGGCAGCGGATCGCTTACTACGCTGACTTTCATGAATCTTGGCGACGCCCCGAATGATGAAACCGGGCGCCCCTGTAGCGCAGGCGTCCTCGCCTGCTCTGGGCGCTGAATGCAGGCGGGACGCCTGCGCTACAAGTGCGAGCTTGTTTCACGCTGACGGGCATGGCGGCGAGGCCACCCTGGGAGCCTGTCGGCACTTCGGCACTCGTGTTGGAATATCGCGCAAGTGCTGCCTCCAGCGCCGCGCCATGCCCCCGTAGCAGCGACCTGACGGCCTGGCACGGGGCATGCTCGTAAGAAAGCACCTCAACTCCAGAAGTCCAATCATGTACGCCTGGCTATTCGAAAGTACCGGGCACCGTCCCTTGCTTCATCTCGAAGACGGCAGCACCGGTATTCCCATCAATCTGCATCTCTACACCCGCTATCAGTTCCTCACGTTACTGGGGCGCCGCGTCGAAATTCGCTCGCAACTGTCGCCGCAGCATTACACCGTGCGTTTCCCCAATCCGGCGGATGCATTACCGGTGTAATCCGCCCTCCGTACAGGGCTGATAACAAGCGAGGCAGCAAGCGCCTCGATCCCCGGGAAAGCCCGAAAAATGCGGGTTGGCGCCCTCCCCCGCGCCGGTATTCGTCGCTACAATCCGGCAACTCCTTAATTAATAAGCACAAGCCATGAAGAGCAGCGAAATCCGCCGCCAGTTTCTCGATTTTTTTGCCTCTAAAGGGCATACGCCGGTCGCCTCCAGCCAACTCATTCCCGGCAACGACCCCACCCTGCTGTTCACCAACGCGGGCATGGTGCAGTTCAAGGACGTATTTCTGGGCCGTGAATCGCGCCCCTATGTCCGTGCCGCATCCTCGCAGCGCTGCGTGCGCGCCGGCGGCAAGCACAACGACCTGGAGAACGTGGGCTATACCGCGCGCCACCACACGTTCTTTGAAATGCTGGGCAATTTCAGCTTCGGCGACTATTTCAAGCACGACGCGATCCGCTTCGCCTGGGAGTTCCTGACCCAGGCCATGGCCCTCCCCAAAGAAAAACTCTGGGTGACGGTGTATCAGGACGATGACGAGGCCTATGCCATCTGGGCCGACGAAATCGGCGTCCCGCGCGACCGCATCACCCGCATTGGTGACAAAGGCGGCCAGAAATACCAGTCCGATAATTTCTGGGCGATGGGCGACACCGGCCCCTGCGGCCCCTGCACGGAAATCTTCTACGACCACGGCCCGGAAATCCCCGGCGGCCCGCCCGGCACGCCCGAGGAAGACGGCGACCGTTACATCGAAATCTGGAATCTGGTGTTCATGCAGTACAACCGCGTTGCTGACGAAAAAACCGGAGCCGTCGTCATGCACCCGCTGCCGAAGCCTTCGGTGGACACCGGCATGGGCCTGGAGCGCATTTCGGCGGTCATGCAGGGCGTGCATTCCAACTATGAAATCGACCTGTTTCAAGCACTGATCAAGGCCGCCGCGCGGGAAACCGGCGCGCAGGACCTGGACAACAACTCCCTCAAGGTCATCGCCGACCACATCCGCGCCTGTTCTTTCCTGGTCGTCGATGGCGTCATTCCCGGCAACGAAGGGCGCGGCTATGTGCTGCGCCGGGTGATCCGCCGCGCCATCCGCCACGGCTACAAGCTGGGTTGCAAAACGCCGTTCTTCCACAAACTGGTGGCTGATCTTGCCGCGGTCATGGGTGAGGCCTATCCGGAACTGGCCGCAGAGCAGGAACGGGTCGCCGGCGTGCTGAAGCAGGAAGAAGAACGCTTTGCCGAGACCCTGGAAAACGGCATGGGCGTGCTGGAAGTGGCGATGGCCTCCGAAGACAAGATGCTGGACGGCGAAACCGTGTTCAAGCTGTATGACACCTTCGGCTTCCCGCTCGACCTCACCGCCGACATCGCCCGTGAACGCGGCATCACCGTTGATTTCGCCGGCTTCCAGGCCGCCATGCAGCAACAGCGTGAGCGCGCCCGCTCCGCTTCCAAGTTCAGCATGGGCCGAGGTCTGGAATTCACCGGCGAGAAGACCGAATTTGTCGGCTACGACAACCTGCAACAGGAAGCCCATATCGTCGCCCTGTACAAGGACGGCAGCCAGGTCAACGAAATCGCGGCCGGCGACGAGGCGGTCATCGTCCTTGACCGCAGCCCCTTCTATGCCGAATCCGGCGGCCAGGCTGGCGACATCGGGGAAATCAGCAGCGGCCACGGCAGCTTCGTGGTGGATGACACCCTGAAAATCCAGGCCGAAGTGTTCGGCCACAAAGGGCACCTGGCCACCGGCCGGCTGACCGTGGGCGAAACCATCCATGCCCAGGTGGACAGCGAGGCACGCCAACGCGCCGCCTACAACCACTCTGCCACCCACCTGATGCACGCCGCGCTACGCGCCGTGCTCGGCCCGCATGTCTCGCAGAAGGGCTCGCTGGTGAACGCGGAGCGCACCCGCTTCGACTTCGCCCATCCGCAGCCGGTGACGGCCGGGGAAATCCGTCAAATCGAGGAACAGGTCAACGCCGAAATCCGCCGCAACAACCGCGTCGAAACCCGATTGATGAAACACGAAGAGGCCATCAAGGCCGGCGCCATGGCGCTGTTCGGCGAGAAATACGGCGACGAAGTGCGCGTGGTCGGCATGGGCGAGTTCTCCACCGAGTTGTGCGGTGGCACCCACGTCAAGCGTACCGGCGACATCGGCTTGTTCAAGGTCGTCGCCGAAGGGGGCGTGGCCGCCGGCGTGCGCCGCATCGAGGCAGTCACCGGCCCTGGAGCGCTGGCTTACGCGCAAGAACAGGAAGCCACCCTGCGCGATGTCGCCGACCTGGTGCGCGCGCAGCCGCAGGAAGTCGCCGCGCGCCTGGCGCAGATTCAGGATCAGGTGAAAACCCTGGAAAAAGAACTGGCGCGCTACAAATCGAAAATGGCCGCGAGCCAGGGCGACGATCTTGCCGCCCAGGCGGTCGAAATTGCCGGCATCAAGGTGCTGGCCGCCGTGATCGAAGGCGCCGACGCTAAAGCTTTACGTGAACTCGCCGATAAGTTGCGTGACAAGTTGAAGTCTTGCGCCGTGGTGCTGGGCAGCGCGGTAGATGGCAAAGTCGCCCTGATCGCGGCGGTGACACCGGATGCCTACGGCAGAGTAAAAGCCGGTGAACTGGTGAATTTCGTGGCGAGCCAGGTCGGCGGCAAAGGCGGCGGCAAGCCGGATCTGGCGCAAGCGGGCGGCAGCGAGCCGGACAAACTGCCCGTCGCGTTGCAAAGCGTCGCGGCCTGGGTACAGAGCAAACTTAAGGGGCCGTAAATGAATAACTTGGACGATTATGGGTGTGCTGGCGGGAGGCGCCGCGAGGCGCCAGACGCGCGGCATGGCCGCTCCCTGCAAGCGTCTGGCAACGCTGCGGCGCGCCCGCCAGTGCGGCCAGAACGTTCTGGTTATTCGTTTACGACCCCTATTTAAGGACGGGACATGTTCGGGTTCTTCAAGCGCAAGAAAGACGACGAGGATCCCCTTAGCGACCTGAAAACGGTCTCGCGCTGGATGCAGGAACTGCCGGCGGGCGACATTTATTCCGCTCAGGAGCAGGTGGTTCAGAGCCTGATTCAGTTCAACCATGCCGGCCTGGGCATGTCCAAGGAGCGCCTGCAGGTGCTCATGCATCTGGATGAACACGCCCGCGACATGCAGTTTTCCTTGTGCGGCCAATACCTGCGCAACCCGCGCATGTCCAAGGTCATCGAGTCACGGCTGTGGACCGCCATCCACGCCTTCTACTGGGAAATCACGCGCGGCTATCACGCCTTCCTGATGGACTTCGTCGCCAACCCCGGCGGCAGCAAGATCCAGGCCGCCGTGCCCACCATCACCGCGCGTGCCATCAGGGGCTTTGCCGACATCTTCAAGTGGCGCTATTTCCGCTATGAGAAGGTCGAAGAGAAGCTCTGGCTCAGGTTTCACAACTTGTATCGCATCAGCGAGTTCGACGGCTTCCAGAACAATCGCTTCAAGCTCTACCCGGGCGATGCCAGCCCCTCCAGTTGTACCGAGGAATATGTGCAGGCGCTGTTGCTGTCGCCACTGGGCGCGGGCAGCCTCACCCCCAGGCAGATCGAGATGGTGGACCACTGGCTGGACAACTGGTCCGAACAAACCACGCTGGATACCAACTACGATGCCGAGCGCCATTTCTACCTGGTCGACACCAGCAAGGGCCAGGGACTGCGGCATATTCGATCCGGCACCGGCGAACCCACCTATCGCTACCTCACTGCCGACAAAGTGCTGGAACACCTGCGCCAGATCGAGCGCGCGCTCAAATCCGGTGCCGCACCCGTCACGCTCGGCCTGGGCGAGGAGTTTCGACTTCCCGATGGTTACGACTTGCTGGAATATGTCGCCAACGAATGGTCCCCCAACAGCGAGCGCGAGCGGCGCGCCAGCCCGCGGCAACCCGCGCAGGGACGCTGGGAAGTGCTACGAGACCTGTCCAACATCTGCAATCGCATCCGTAGCGAGAGCGAAGTCGCCAGCGGCCAGGCCTCACGGCAAACGCTCTCACCGGAAGAAATTCTCGACATCAAGCTCTATGGCTTCGTTACCGAGCGCACCAAGACAGCCTATCAGCAGCGCAGCGAAGAACCCCGCGAAATTCCGCTGGAACGCTGGCCTCTGCATGACCGCAGCGATACCGGGCTGGGCATCATCTTGCACGGTGAGGATAGCGAGTGGGTCAAAGTCGGAAAACTTCTGGCCTTGCGCATGGACCCAGGCGACATCTGGCACCTCGCGATCATTCGCCGCCTGACCCGACTGGAGAACAATCAGCGCAAGGTAGGTTTGCAGACCTTCGGCAGCAGCGCCCAACTGGTGCAACTGGAGCAGCAACAGACGCACGACCTCAGCTATGCGGTCGAAGACGGCAGCTATGGCAATGCCGCCCCCGGCATGGGGCTGATCTTTCCCGAACTGGCAGACGCCAGCCTCATCATCCTGGAGCCCGCGCGTTACGCACACGGGCGGGTCTATCGGATGCTGCTACGGGGCAAAGAGCGCTATATCCGCCTGGAATCGGCGCGCGACAAGGGTGATGGTTGGCTGATGGCCACCTATGCCGCGGTCTGACAAACCTGCCTGGCGGCGGAAAAACTGGAGAGACAAGGTTGAAAACACCCACTGAGAGCAAACCCGGGCTGCTCATCGTCGATGACGACCCACTGATTACCGACACCCTGCACTTCGTGCTCTCGCATGACTTCGAAGTCTACGTCGCCGAGTCGCGGCAGCAGGTCAAGAGCCTGCTCACCCAACTGCCCTCGCCGCCCCCGCTGGCCCTGGTGGATCTGGGCCTGCCGCCGACGCAGCACAAGCCGGACGAAGGCTTCGCGCTCATCACCGACCTGCTCAACCATTCCAAGAAAATCAAGATTCTGGTGCTTTCCGGCCAGAACGACGAAGCCAACGCCCGCCATGCCCGGGCGCTGGGCGCCATCGACTTCATCGGCAAGCCGGCGGAGCCGGAGCGGATCAAGGCCGCGCTGCTCTCCGCCCTGCGTTTCGATCAGGAGGTGGAGGAAGAAAGCGTTGCCACGCCCGTTGCGGAGGCGGGCACCATCATCGGCAACAGTTTCGCCGTCGACAAACTCCGCAACCAGATCAAGCTCTACGCCGATGCGCCCTTCCCGGTGCTGATCGAAGGTGAATCCGGCAGCGGCAAGGAACTGGTCGCCGTCAGTCTGCACCGGTGGTCGAAGCGCAAGGAAAAGCCCTACCTGGCCCTCAACTGCGCGGCCATTTCGCCCACGCTGGTCGAACCCACCCTGTTCGGCTATGCCAAGGGGGCATTCACCGGCGCCACTCAGGCCCATTCCGGCTATTTCGAAGACGCCCGCGAAGGCACCCTGTTCCTCGATGAAATAGGTGAATTGCCGCTGGAACTGCAAGCCAAGCTGCTGCGCGTGCTGGAAAACGGCGAATTCCAGCGGGTCGGTGAAACCAACAGCCGCTTCTCCAACGCCCGCATCGTCACCGCCACCAACCGCGACCTGCGCCGCGAAGTGCGTGAAGGCCGCTTCCGCGGCGACCTCTATCACCGCCTTTCGGTGTTTTCCGTGCATGTGCCGCCGCTGCGTGACCAGAGCGAAGACAAGCTGGCCTTGCTGGAACATTTCCGTTCCCACTTCGCCCGTGAAGTCGGCGCCGCGACCTTCAACCTCACGACCGATGCGCAACGCCTGTGGGAGGACTACCACTTCCCCGGCAACGTGCGCGAATTGCGCAACATCGTCATCCGCCTCACCACCAAGTACGCCGGCCGCACCGTCAACGCGCGCGAACTGGAGGGCGAGTTCGACCTCGACGTCGTCACCTCCGGCAGCATTCCCCTGCCGACGGACGCCCATGCCCTGCAGGACTACGCCAAGTCGCACCTGCGCAGCATGCACAACTTCAACCTCGACCAGATCATGAAGCAGTGGGAACAAAGCTACGTCGAAGCCGCCCTGGCCATGACCCACGGCAACCTCTCACAAGCCGCCAAACTGCTGGGTGTGAACCGCACCACGCTGTACAGCCGCATGCAAACGTATCAGAGCGAATGAATCTCTGTAGCGCCGGCGCCTCGCCGGCGAGGCGCCGGCGCTACTCACACCCATGCCCCACTTCCCCGAGCCCCCCAAGATAGGCGAATGGCTGACCGCCCAGGGCGTGATCAGCCATGACCAGCTCAAGATCGCGCTGACCGAGCACGCGGTCAGCGGCATGCCCCTGGGGCGCCAACTCATCAGCCTGGGCTTCATCAGCGAAGCCATGCTGCGCGACGTACTGGCGCACAACGCCGGCGAGGCCAGCATCGAACTGTCGCAGGCGGTCGCCGACCCGGAAGCCATCGCCCTGCTGCCCGAGCACCTTGCCCGACGCCACCGCATCCTGCCGCTGGCGGTGGATTTCGACGCCCACATCCTCACCGTTGCGGTACCGGATCTGTTCAATCTGGTCGCTCAGGACCAGATCCGCGCCCTCCTGGAAGGCCGCTACGACATTCGCCCGGTGCTGGCATCGGAAGCGCAGATCCTCGAACACCTCGACAAGTTCTACGGTTTCGATCTTTCAGTCGACGGCATCCTGGCTGAAATCGAGACCGGCGAGGTGGACTGGAGCAGCCTGCAAGTGGGGGGGGAATACACCCATCCGGTGGTGCGCCTGGTCAATGCCCTGCTCGCCGACGCAGTCAAGCGCGGCGCCTCGGACGTGCATTTCGAGCCGGAAGCCGCCTTTCTCCGCGTGCGCTACCGGATCGACGGCGTCCTCGAACCGATGCGCAGTCTGCACCGCAAATACTGGCCGGCCATCGCCGTGCGCCTCAAGGTCATCTCCGGACTCAACATCGCCGAATCACGCGCGCCGCAGGACGGCCGCCTGTCGCTCACCCTGTATGGCCGCGGCATCGATTTCCGCGTCTCCAGCCTGCCCACCCTGCATGGCGAAAACATCGTCCTGCGCGTGCTGGACCGGGAAAAGTCCATCATTGCCCTGGAGGCGATGGGCCTGCCCGTCGCCACCCTGGCGCGTCTGCAAAAGGCCATCGCCCGCCCGGAAGGACTGCTCATCGTCACCGGCCCCACCGGTTCCGGCAAGACCACCACCCTCTACTCCCTGCTTTCGCACCTGAACCGGGAAGAAGTCAACATCATGACCCTGGAAGACCCGGTGGAATATCCACTGCCGGTCATCCGCCAGACTTCCATCACGGAACTGTCCAAGGTCGATTTCGCCGGCGGCGTGCGCGCCATCATGCGGCAAGACCCGGACATCATTCTGGTCGGCGAAGTGCGTGATCGGGAGGCCGCCGAAATGGCCTTCCGCGCCGCCATGACCGGCCACCTGGTGCTGACCACCCTGCACACCAACTCCGTTCTCGGCGTCTTTCCCCGCCTGGTCGACATGGGCATCCGCCCCGCCATTCTGGCCGGCAACATTGTCGCCATCGTCGCCCAGCGTCTGGTACGTCGCCTCTGCCCACACTGCAAGGAAAGCCATGCCCCCGATGGCGATGAACGGGAAGCCCTCGGCGCCTCCGTTCCCGAACGCATCTACCGCCCGATCGGCTGTACGCAGTGCGGCAACAAAGGCTACAAGGGGCGTTTCCCGCTGATGGAAAGCCTGCTCATGGATGCAACCCTGGACGAAGCGGTCCTGCGGGAAGCCACCCCGCGCGAACTCGCCGCGCTGGCCAGCGAACGCGGCTGGCGCAGCCTGGCCGAGGATGGCCTGGACCGGGTCCGCTCGGGCGACACTTCCCTCGCCGAAATCCGCCGGGTCGTCGACCTGACGCGGCGCTAGAAGACCATGCCCCGTTTCCGCTACCGCGCCGCCGATTCCGCCGGCCATCGCGTCTCCGGCGAGCTCACCGCCGCCAACGACATCGACCTCGATCTGCGCTTGCGCCGCATGGGCCTGATGCTGATTCGGGCGCGTCCGGCGCGGTCGCGTGGCCTGCTTCTGTCCAGCCAGCGCATCACCCGGCGCGACCTGATCAGCTTTTGTTTCCACATCCAGCAGATTGCCCGCACCAACGCCTCGCTCCTGGACGGGCTCAAGGATCTGCTGGCCGGTGCGGAAAATACCCGTTTCCGCGATCTGCTGATCATGGTGGTGGATGACCTCGAAGGCGGCAAATTGCTATCCGAGGCACTCTCGGCGCATCCCGATGTATTCGACCGGATATTCATCGCACTGGTGCGCGCGGCGGAGAAAAGCGATCAGATCGAAACCGTGTTCGCGCGCCTGGAAAACAGCCTGAAACAGCAAGATGAGCTTCAGGCCGAACTGACCCGCCTGCTGATCTACCCCGGCATCACCGCGCTCGCCGTGTTGGCGGCGGGCGGTGTCATGCTGTTCTACCTGACGCCGCGCCTGGCCACCCTGGTCACCAGCCTGAATCTGCCGATGCCTTTTGCCACCCAGTTGCTGGTCGGCCTCTCGGAACTGGCGCGACAGCATCTACCCTGGCTGATCCCGCTGCTGGTGGCCATCGGCATCGCCATCCAGGTGGCGGTACGCCATTCCGACCATCTGGCGGAACGCATGGATGGTTTCCTTTTGCGCCTGCCGAGCATCGGCCCCGCCCTGAAAAAACATGCCCTGGCGCGGGTGTCCAGCCTCCTCGCGCTGCTGCTGCAATCCGGGGTCGGTTTGCTCGAAGCACTCAGCGCCGGCGCCGAAAGCGCCGGGAACCGGGTCATCGCCCACAAGATCAACCTGGCCGCGCAACAGATCGCCGCCGGCGGCGGTGTCAGCGACAGCCTGCGCCGCCAGGACCTGCTGCCGCCCCTGGTACTGCGCATGGTACTCACCGGCGAAACCAACGGCGCCCTGCCGGAAGCCCTGGAAAACGTCGCCTGGTTCTACCAGCGCGATGCGCGCGAAACCATCACCCGCGCGCTCAAACTGCTGGAGCCCAGCCTGGCGGCACTGCTCGGCCTGCTGCTCGCCGTGTTGTTGCTGGCGGTATTCCTGCCGGTCTATCAGATCATCGGGGAACTGCCGTTATGATGCTCAGTCGCCGCATCCTGCTCTATCTCTCCGCCGCCGGCGCCAGCTGCGCCCTGCAACGCAACGGGCAGCTCTCCGAGGTGCAATACCTGCCCAGCGAGGAAGAAGGCTGGGAGGCATTCAACGCCCTGCTCATGGCACACCCGGATGTCCCCGTGGCCATCGCCGTGGATAGCGTCGACGAACTGTATCGCAGCGAAATCCTGCCGCGCGCCTGGAATCACGACCGCACCGAAATGACCAACCGGCGCCTGCGCCAGGTGGTCCATCAGTCACCCTACCGCGCAGCCCTGCGCCAGGGACGCGAACGCAACACCCCGACACGCGGCGACCGCTACCTCATCATGGGCCTCACCAACCCGGAGCAAGTCCGTCCCTGGTTGGACATCATGCATCTGCGCGGTACGCCGCTGGCCGGCATCTGGCTGCTGCCGGCCCTCAGCGCCAATCTGGTGCGCCGCTTCCAACTGGAAGACCCCTGCCTGCTGCTGGTTTCCGAACAGACCGGCGGCCTGCGCCTGACCTACCTGGAAGGGGGCGAACTGCGCTTCTCCCGCCTGGCCCCGGTCGATGGCAGCCAGCACGAGAACCCCCTGGAAGGCTATGCCGAAGAAATCGAACGCACCCGCCAGGCACTGGTCGGACAACGCCTGATCACGCGCGACGAGAAGATCAAGGTCGTCCTGCTCGACCCGCTCAATACCCTCAACGAACTCTACGGTTTCCTGCCGGAAGCAGCCGGATTCCAGTGCATCAGCATCAATCGCAGTCGCCTGCTGGAAGCGCTCAAGCTCCCCCATGCGCTGCTCGCCGAATCCGCCGATGCCCTCTACCTGAGCCTGCTCTCGCACGCCCCCGCCAGTGCGAACCTGATGACTGCCGAACAGCGTGCCGGCAGCCGTATTTTCTGGCTACGGCGTGGACTGATTTTCGTGGCGGTGGCCTGGCTGACGTTATCCATGGCCAGCACACTGCTGCTGTTGGGCGATAGCTGGCGTCTGGACCGACAAAGCGATGCGCTGGAAACCCAGGCAAAGACCGATCGCGCGCGGGAAAGCGACCTGCTTGCCCGGGACGGAGGCGCCGTCCAGCTCGAACGACGCCTGGCGGCGGTCGAAGCCTGGAACGCCGTGCGCCAAAGCGACCAGCAGCCGGCAGCCCTGCTCAACGCGGCCCAGGATGCCGCCGGCAGCGTGGGCGGCATCCTGCTCACCCGCCTTGACTGGCACAACACCCACAATAACGAGGAAACCAGCCTGACCATCGATGGCAATCTTCCCGGCTTCACCGGAGATTACCGCGCCGCCCACGCCAATATCGCCGCGCTTGCCAAGCTACTCGGAGAAAAGCTACCCAGGCATCGGGTGGCGGTGGCCGCCTGGCCCCTGAACACAAAATCCGGCGAAGAACAGGAAGGCATCATCGGTACCGGCCAGATTGCCGCGCGATTCCAGCTCCAGGTGCGGGCAATACCATGAACCCCCTTCCTCTCCCCCTGCGCCTGCCCACCCTCTGGTTTGCCGCCTCCCTGCTGCTGGGCAGCAGCGTCTTCACCCTGGCGCTCGATGCGCGCATGGCCAGTAAAACCCGGCAAATCGCCAGCCAAAGGACTGCCGACATGGCCGCGCACGACCTGCGCCGGACCCCGGAGCGGCAAGCGCAGAACCACGTGCAATCCGCCACCTACACTCGCCTGCAAGCCGCCGGTTTCTTCGGTGATGAAGACCGCCTCGACTGGCTGAGCAGCCTGGCCCGACTGCGCGGATCAATGGAATTACAGCAAGTATCCTGGCGCCTCTCGCCACGCGCGCCCTCAAACCTCAGCCCGGGGCTGTACAGCAGCACGATGGTCCTTGAAATCGTCCCCATCGACGCGCATCGCCTTGCACTGTTCCAGGAACAATTGCGCACGCACGCCCACGGCCGCTTCACCCTGAGCGAATGCACCCTGCAACCGGATGCCGGCGGCAAACAAGGAACGGCAAACTGCACCCTGGACTGGTGGACCTGGAATGGTGGATAAATTTCGCGGCTTCACCCTGGTCGAACTGGCCATCGTCCTGTTCATCATCACCCTGCTCCTGGGCGGCATGCTCACCCCGCTCAGCCAACAGATCGCCGAGCGCCAGAACAGCGACACCCGGCACGCGCTGGAAAACGCCCGCATCGCCCTCGCCGGATACGCCCTCAGCCACCGGGACAGCACGGGCAAGCCCTACCTGCCCTGTCCGGATCAAGCCAACGGCATCGGCGCCAATGACGGAGAAGAAGACCGCCTGGCCGAGGGGCGCTGCGCCGGCATGATCGGCGGCCTGCCCTGGCATACCCTCGGTGTGGCGGAAACCGACGCCTGGGGCAACCGCCTGGGGTATGCCGTCTCGCCCGACTATGCCGATGCCGTTCGCGGCATCGTCCACAACCCCGTCCCCGCCACCCTGGTCAGCGTCTGCAGGAACCCGTCCTGCGCCCAACCACTGGCCGCCGTCGCCGTCATCCTCTCGCACGGCCGCAACGGTTTCGGCGCCCACAATGCCGTGGGCGGAATCAACCTGCCCCCCGTCTCCGCCGATGAACAAGCCAACACCGACGCCATTCCCCGTTTTGTGATGCGCCCCCCCAGCGCGGCCGACCGCCCGGGCGGTGAATTCGACGACCTCGCCACCTGGCTCTCCCCCGCCTGGCTGCTTGGCCGGCTGTGCGATCCGGCTTCGAGCTGCGCAGCGCCGTAAGATGTGGTGAGGTACGAACCGCATCACTACTGGTCACGCAGAGTGATGCGGTTCGTGCCTCACCGCATCCTACGGCCCTTGTTTCACGCCAGCCAATGCTTCATCACTGCCGCCAGTTTGTCCATTTCCACCGGTTTGGCGAGGTGGTCGTCCATGCCTGCTTCCAGGCACCTATCTCGGTCTTCGCTGAGGGCGTTGGCGGTCATGGCGATGATGGGAACGCGCGTGCCGCCACTTTCCGCTTCCCGTGCACGTAGCGCGTGCGTGGCTTCGATGCCATCCATTTCCGGCATCTGCATATCCATCAGCACCAGGTCGTAATGCCGCGTCGGAGACATTTCCAACGCCTCACGGCCGTTGTTGGCGGTGTCGTGGGTGAAGCCGAGTTTGCCGAGCATGCGGCCGGCGACCATCTGGTTGATGCGGTTGTCTTCCACCAACAGGACATGGCCCGTGGCCGCGTGCGGCGTGGGCGCCGTGGCCGCTGCGGGAGCCAATTCAGCCGCGTTGCGTTGCAGCACGTCTTGCACAATTTCCAGCAAGCGACTGTAGGTAAAGGGTTCCGTGAGGACGGCATCGGCCTGGGGCGGCGTTTCCGCTTCCGCGCCGCCGGCCAGCAGCAATCGGATGTCACGGCATTCGCCGCGCTGCAAGCCGTCCAGGGTGGACAGGCAGGGCAAATTTGTTCTCACGAAGCCTGCCGAGCAGGGGCGGAGTTTTTGGTGAGCCGCAGATAGTCGAGAACGATGCGGGGACGCAGACAGAGTTTGCGCATCATCGAAGCGATTGACTGGCCGGGCTTCTGGAACGA
>JAUYFG010000015.1 GCA_030690985.1 Pseudomonadota bacterium | reverse complement strand
GGCGTTTTTAAAAGACGCCGGCGAGACGCCGGCGCTACATGGTAGCCGTAGCCCGGATGCAGCCCGCCCGATTCCGGCTGCATACCCGCCGACGGTTCCGGGCGGAATCCGGGGAGCCTGCCTGGTTCCCGAAACCGGCGTGTAATCGCCATCCCGGATTCCGCCCGGCAACGTCCCGCGCGTAGTCAACGGTCGGCGGGCGGGCTGCATCCGGGCTACGCGTGCTACAAATTCAGCAGCAAGCCTGTCCGGTCTTGGTCGGCGTGCAACAGGCACCACCGGTCTCCAGTACGGCGAGGTTGGCGAAGGGATCAACCGGCAGCCTCGGTTTGGCCGGCTGGAAGCCTTCGCCATAGGCCGCGTCGAATTTGGCGTCCAAAGCCTGCGATGCCTCGTCGCGGATGTGGCGGGCGATTTCGATCACGCTGTCGATCTGCTCCTTGGCGACGCCGTATTCCTTGAGCTTGTCCACCTGACACAGGCCTTGCCTGGGATGGTTGGAGGCGATGTTCGCCGCGAGTGACACCAGGGCGACGATGGACGGGTGCAGATCAGCCATTTCGATTACCTCAAAGAACAGCATTGAACACGAAGCCGACCAGCATGATGCCGGCGGCGACGACCCCGGCGAACACGGCGATCAGGGTGGGTTTGAGCACTTTGCGCAGGATGATCATCTCCGGCAGGGAAATGGCGATGACGCTCATCATGAAGGCCAGCGCCGTGCCCAGGGCCGCTCCCTTGCCGAGTAGGGCCTGGATCACCGGCAGGATGCCGGCGGCGTTGCTGTACATGGGCACGCCCAGCAGTACGGCGGCGGGCACCGCCCACCATTGCTCCTTGCCCATGATCCCGGCCATCAGGTCTTGCGGCACATAGCCGTGGATGCCGGCGCCAACGGCGATACCGGCGATCAACCAGGGCCAGACGCGGCCGACGATTTCCTTCACATGGGCGATGCCGTGGCCAAACCGATCACGCCAGCCGGGGTTTCCATTCCCCAGATCAGGCGCGGCCCCCATCTGGATGGTGCGCACCCAGTCTTCCAGGTGGTGTTCCATTCCCAGGCGGCCGATCACCAGGCCGGCGACGATGGCCACGCTCAGCCCCAGCATCAGATACAGCGCCGCCACTTTCCAGCCGAACAGGCCGAACAACAGGACCAGCGCGACTTCGTTGACCATGGGTGCGGAAATCAGAAAGGAGAAGGTCACACCCAGCGGCACCCCGGCGGAAAGAAAGCCGATGAACAGCGGCACCGCCGAGCAGGAGCAGAACGGGGTGACGATGCCCAGCCCCGCCGCCATCACGTTGCCCAGCCCCAGCGGTTTGTTCGCCAGCCAGGCGCGGGTGCGTTCCGGTGAGATATAGCTGTGCACCACGCCCATGACGAACACCACGCTGACCAGCAACAGCAGCACCTTGGGTGTGTCGTAGAGGAAGAACCACAGCGCCTCGCCCAGGCGGCTGCCGGGAACGAATCCCATGAGGTCGAAGGTGAGCCAGGCGGCGAAGGTGTCGAGCATGGTTCAGGTTCCGCAACAGCCTGTGCCGTGCCCCGCGCGTTCTTGCTGGATGGGCGGACAGGGCACGTCGCCGTAAGAGCAGAACACGCAGCAGTCACCTGGCTTGGGCGTCAGCAACACGCCACAGCCGGGGCACGGGTAATACCACTGGCAGGCGTCCGTGGGCATGGTCTCCAGGCTGGTGTGGCCGCAGTGGGGGCAGATCAGGGTGGATTGCGGGATGGGGGTCATGGTGCGGACTCGAACTCCACGAAGGCCTGGTTCATGTTGCCCCGGTGCAGGCCGTCGTAGCGTGCTTATCGGGTTAACACACCCACCCACTACCGGTAGTGACGTAGGTTGGGCAAAGCGAAGCGTGCCCAACACCGTAGCGCTTGTTGGGCACGCTTCGCTTTGCCCAACCTACGAATTCGATCATGCATGGCGTATTCCTTACCTGGACGTTAAGCCGGCCTCATACCAGCCCTTGCTCTGATTGACGACTTTCACCACCAGCAACATCACCGGGACCTCGATCAACACGCCCACCACCGTGGCCAGCGCCGCGCCGGACTCGAAGCCGAACAGCGAGATGGCCGCGGCCACCGCCAGTTCGAAGAAGTTGGAGGCGCCGATCAGGGCCGAGGGGCAGGCCACGTTGTGTTTTTCACCGACCTTGCGGTTGAGCCAGTAGGCCAGGGACGAGTTGAACAACACCTGGATCAGGATCGGCACCGCCAGCAGGGCGATGATCAGCGGCGCTTTCAGGATCGCCTCGCCCTGGAAGGCGAACAGCAGCACCAGGGTGACGAGCAGGGCGAGGATGGAAGCGTGGCCCAGTGTGGCCAGGGTGGCGTCGAACTTGGCCTGGCCCCGTTTCAGCAACAGGCCGCGCCAGGCCTGCGCCAGGATCACCGGGATGACGATGTACAGCAGCACCGAGATGAACAGGGTGTCCCACGGCACGACGATGGCCGACAGCCCGAGCAGCAGGCCGACGATGGGGGCGAAGGCGAAGATCATGATGGTGTCGTTGAGCGCCACCTGGGAAAGGGTAAACAGCGGGTCGCCGCCGGTCAGCCGGCTCCATACGAACACCATCGCCGTGCATGGCGCGGCGGCGAGCAGGATCAGGCCGGCGACGTAACTGTCGAGCTGTTCCGCCGGCAGATACGGCGCGAACAAGTGGCGGATGAACAGCCAGGCCAGCAGCGCCATCGAGAACGGCTTCACCGCCCAGTTGATGAACAGAGTGACGCCGATGCCGCGCCAGTGCGACTTCACCTGATGCAGCGCTGCGAAGTCGATCTTCATCAGCATGGGGATGATCATCACCCAGATCAGCAGGCCGACCGGGAGGTTGACCTGGGCGACTTCCATATGTCCCAGCGCCTGGAACGGCGCCGGGAACAGTTGGCCCGCCAGGATGCCGACGACGATGCACAGCGCCACCCAGAGGGTAAGCCAGCGCTCGAAAACACTCATTGGTGCCCCGGTTGCGCGCTTGGCGGTGGTTTCACACTGGGCACTCATGCCGATGGTTCCTGGCCGATGTCACTGAGCGCCTTCTGCAGCTTGATCCGATCCAGCTTGTCGAAGGGCAGGTGGGCGAACAGGCCGATACGATTCGACAATTGATTGAAGGTTTGAAAGAAGGCGCGGCGCACGGTGTCGTCGTTGCCTGCCACGGCGGCAGGGTCGGGCACCCCCCAGTGCGCGGTCATGGGCTGGCCGGGCCACACCGGGCAGACCTCGCCGGCGGCGTTGTCGCAGACGGTGAACACGAAATCCAGTTCGGGCGCGCCCGCTTGGGCGAACTCATCCCACGACTTGCTGCGCAATCCCTCGGTCGGCAAGTGGTTTTTCTCCAGCAGTTCGAGGGCGAAGGGATGCACCTGGCCGGTCGGGTGGCTGCCCGCGCTGAATGCACGGAACTTGCCCCGGCTCAGGGCCAGGTTGTTCAGCACCGATTCCGCGAGGATGGAACGCGCGGAATTGCCGGTGCACAGGAACAGGACATTGAATATTTTCTCGGACATGGCAGCCTCCTTTGCTGGAACGGGGATCAAAGACCCAGGTGCTCGCGCACCGCCGGAATCAGGCGGGCACGGATGTCTTCGCGCACCGCGATGAAGCTTTCCAGCGGCTCGCCGTGCGGGTCGTGGAAGGGCAGGTGGATGGATTTCACCGGGCGGGGAAAGATCGGGCAGGTTTCGCGGGCGTTATCGCAAACCGTCACGACCAGGTCGATGGACTCGTTCATCACCGCGTCCACATCCTTCGGGTAGAGGCCGTCGGCGGGCAGGCCGGCATCCTTGAGCGCGGCGATGGCGCCGTCGGCCACTTTGGGCTGGGGTTTGGTGCCGGCGGACAGCGCCCGCACTTTCCCGGCCAGCTCGTGATTGAGCAGCACTTCGGCCATCTGGGAGCGGCAGGAGTTGCCGGTGCAAAGAACGAGAACGGTAGCGGTCATGGGGTTTCCTTTTTGTAGGGTGGATAAGCGAAGCGCATCCACCCATGGCGCGGTGATGGTGGATGCGCTTCGCTTATCCACCCTACGTCGTGGTGGAGCAGTCCCGCGCGGGGGTCGGTAACAGCGGCATGCCGTCCTTCATGTGCAGCAACACCCGGTACGCCCAGGCGGGCAGATCGGGATGAATGCGGTAATGCATCCACACCCCCTCGCGCCGCGCCAGCACCAGGCCGGCTTCGCGCAGCACCGCCAGATGGCGGGAAACCTTGGGCTGCGAGCTGTCCAGCGCGCCGTGCATCTCGCATACGCAACATTCGTTGGTGTCGAGCAGCATGGTCAGAATGCGACGCCGGATGGGGTCGCCGAGCGCGTCGAAGAATATTTGTTGATCCATATTACTGTTTTGTTACATGAGCGATATGTACGGCGATTGGATGGACTATACATCCGATGCGACGCATATGTTAAGCGAATGTTGAGGGCGTTGGATGGGTTGGGCGCAGCGAAATCCATCCCCCCTCGCCGGCGCCCCTTTGTCTGCGTGGTGGCCGTAGGAGCGGGCAACTGCGGTTTTCAGCGCGCCCGCAGCCGCATTTCCCCGTCGCGGATGGCGATATCGAAGCGCGAGAGAAAACTCATGCCCAGCAGCACTTCCTCAGCACCCTCGTTGGCGATGATGGTGCCGGCCACTTCGCGCGCTTGCAGGCCGCCCAGGGCAACGCTGTCGAGGCGGGCGGCATAGGCGAGGGTGAGGCCAGCGGCGGTTTGCGCCTGGAACGCGCGGCCGGCGCGCAGGCCGATGCGCTTCGCCAGGTCCATGGGGATGGCGACCTGGGTGGCGCCGGTATCGACCAGGAAATCGACCGGGTGGCCGTTGATGCGGCCGGGCGCGCGGTAATGGCCGTCACGGCCGCGTTGCAGGACGACATCACCATGCACGCCAGCCCTCTCGGCCAGTTCGGCATTGGGGTTGTGCCGGCGCTCCAGGGCGCCGCCCATCACCCACCAGATCAGCCCGGCCAGCAACAGCCAGCCGGCGACGATCATGAAAAGTCCGGTGCGGCGCATGGTTTACCTGTAGCGCCGGCTTCCAGCCGGCTTTCTCAAGACGCCGGCAAGGCTGCCGGCGCTACAAGAGGCGATCAATGTTTTCCCGTGCTGCCGAAGCCGCTCTCGCCGCGATGGCTGGCGTCGAAATCGTCGACCAGATTGAAGCTGGCCTGTACCACCGGGACGATGACCATCTGGGCGATGCGCTCGAACGGCTGGATGGTGAAAGGCTCCTGGCCCCGGTTCCACAGCGACACCATGAGCTGGCCCTGGTAATCCGAGTCGATCAGGCCGACCAGATTGCCGAGGACCACGCCATGCTTATGGCCCAGCCCGGAGCGTGGCAGGATCATCGCGGCATAGCCGGGGTCACGCAGATGGATGGCCAGGCCGGTGGGTATCAATTTGGTCTCGCCGGGATTGAGGCTGACGGCACTATCCAGGCAGGCGCGCAGATCGAGGCCGGCGCTGCCGTGGGTGGCGTAATGGGGAAGTTGCTCGCGGACGCGTTCGTCCAGGATTTTCAGATCGACTTGCATGGGAGTGAGGAGCGAGGAGTTGTAGGGTGGATAAGCGTAGCGCATCCACCTTTTGGCGGCGGCGATGGTGGATGCGCTGCGCTTATCCACCCTACGGCGTCAACGGGTTGCCTGGCGTTCACTGATACCGCGTGTTGTAAAGCTCGGCGATATGCGCCACCAGGAGGCGCGCCTGGGTCTGCTTGTCGGCCTTTTCCAGGACATGGCGGCCGGCTTCGTCGAGCAGGATCAAGCGCACCTCGTCGCTGCCCACCGCCTCCTTCACGTCGTTGGCGACGATCAGCGGCAGATGCTTGCGGCGGCGTTTCAGTTCCGCGTATTCCTCGATGTTCTCGCTCTCGGCGGCAAAACCGACGCAGAACGGCGGCTTCTCGCGGCTGCTGATGCCGGCGAGGATGTCCGGGTTGGGCGCCAGTTCCAGGGTGAGGATGTGGGCGTCCTTCTTGATCTTCTGTTCGCTCGGGTTGAGCACGTAGTAGTCGGCGACGGCGGCCACGGAAATGAAGATGTCGGCGCCATCGACCACCGATTCCACCGCCGCCAGCATGTCCTGGGCACTTACCACCGGCAGGAAACGCGCCTCGCGCGGCGGTGACAGACAGGTACGGCCGGAGATCAGGGTGACCTCGGCGCCCGCCTCGATGGCGGCGCGCGCCACGGCGTAGCCCATCTTGCCGGAACTGGGGTTGGTGATGCCGCGCACGGCGTCGATGGCCTCGAAGGTGGGGCCGGCGGTAATCACCACCTTGAGGCCGGAAAAGCGCTTCGGCTGGAAACGCGCTTCCAGCGCATCGAGCAGGTCATCCGGCTCCAGCATGCGGCCGAAGCCGACTTCGCCGCAGGCCTGCTCGCCGCTGTCCGGGCCCAGCACGCTGACGCCGTCCCCGGTGAGCTGGGCGACATTGCGCTGGTTGGCCGGCGCTTCCCACATCTGCCGGTTCATCGCCGGCGCCACCAGCAAGGGGCAATCGCGCGCCAGGCAGAGGGTGGAAAGCAGATCGTCGGCACGGCCATGCACCAGCTTGGCCAGAAAATCGGCGGAGGCCGGCGCCACCAGGATGGCATCGGCGCCACGGGTCAGATCGATATGGGCCATGCCGTTGTCGACCCGCTCGTCCCACAGATCGCTGAATACCGGGTGGCCGGTGAGCGCCTGGAAGGTGGCGGCGCCGACGAAGTGCCGCGCCGCCGCGCTCATCACCACCTGCACGTCGATGCCATCCTTCACCAGCAGCCGCGCCAGTTCCGCCGCCTTGTAGGCCGCGACACCGCCGGTCACGCCCAATACGATGCGTTTGAGTTCCATGTCAGACATCCTCGAAAACCACGTCGAGCGGCGCCGCGAAATCCAGGCTCTTCAGGACCAGGCCCTGATCGCTCTCACTCGCCATCAGCAGCCAGTCGCCCGAGTCCTGGCGGCGGAACACTTCCACGCGGCGCGCGTCCGGGTCGATCAGGACATATTCCAGGAGACTCTCCAGTTGGCGGTACATGGCGAACTTGCCGCCGCGATCGTAGGCGGCGGTGCTTTCCGAAAGCACCTCGATGATCACTTTGGGATGGTTCATCGCCAGGTCGGCCTTGAGGTCGTCCGGGTGGCAGGTAACCAGCACGTCCGGATAGAACACCGCGTCGGCGGTTTGCACGGCCAACTTCATGTCCGCCATGAAAGCACGGCAGGGGCCGCCGCGCAGGTGGGCCTTGAGGCTGGCGAAGCAGTTTCCGGATACGGTGACATGCACCCGGCGCGCGCCGGTCATTGCGAACACCTCGCCGGCCACGAACTCATGCTTGTCCGGCTGCCGGTTTTCCCACTCGATAAATTCTTCCGTGGTCATGACGACCTGGCGTTGCGGCAATCCCATGATGCGCCCCTCGAATTTGAGTCAACGCGAAGTATTGTAGGGCAGGCCTGATGCAGCCCCTACCCTTCGCCACACCTGACGTTGAGTGCGGGTTTTATCCCTGTGTAGAAACTGCTAACGCTCACGCGTTACCCTGAAGTAACGGTATCAGCCCATGAAACCAATAACTGCAACACTCGTGTCACCCGCAGGTAACCCAAACCGCCGCCAGTTCTTGTCGGGACTGGCGGCGGTCGCCCTGGGTGCGCTGGCCTGCCCCGTGCATGCGCGGGATGACCGCCAGACCATCCGCATCGGTTTCACGCCCGCCTTCGTGCACGATCAGCACGCGCTGCTGGCCGACTGGCGCCGCTACATGGAGAAGCGGCTCGGTCTCAAGGTGGAGATCGTGCAGCGCGACAGCTACCGCGAGACCATGGACCTGCTCAGGCTGAAACAGATGGACTTCGCCTGGGTCTGCGATTACCCCTTCCTGCACCTGAAAGACCTGGTGCGCCTGCTGGCGGTGCCGCTGTACAAGGGGCAGCCGCTGTATCGCTCCTACATCATCGTCCCGGCCGGCAACACCAAGGTGACAGGTCTGAAAGACCTGAAAAACACCGTGTTCGCCTACGCGGACCCGCTCTCCAACAGCGGCTACCTGTATCCGCGCTTCGCCATACACGAGTTGGGCGAGAACCCGCAGACCTTTTTCCGCAAAACCTTCTTCACCTGGTCGCACAAGAAGGTGGTGGAGGCGGTGGCGATGGGCATCGCCCAGGGCGGTGCGGTGGACAGCTACATCTGGGAGACGTTGGAGCGGATCAGCCCGGAACTCACGCGCCGCACCCGCATCGTCCAGCGCTCGCCGGAATATGGCTTTCCCCCGTTCGTCGCGCATCGCGACATCAGCCCGGAATTGTTCGCGCGGGTGCAGCACTTCCTGCTCACCATGCACCAGGACGCGGAAGGCGCGGCGCTGCTCAAGCCAGGGCAAATTTGTTCTCACGAAGCCTGCCGAGCAGGGGCGGAGTTTTTGGTGAGCCGCAGATAGTCGAGAACGATGCGGGGACGCAGACAGAGTTTGCGCATCATCGAAGCGATTGACTGGCCGGGCTTCTGGAACGAC
>JAUYFG010000014.1 GCA_030690985.1 Pseudomonadota bacterium | reverse complement strand
TTATCCGGTTAGCTCCCAATGACACTAGATGTAGTGGCCCGTGATTTCGCGGCATGGCGCCGTAGGTTGGGCAAAGCGAAGCGTGCCCAACATCGCGGCGGTTCGTTGGGCACGCTTCGCTTTGCCCAACCTACGTCACTGCAAGAAATCGCTGTAAGCATCAAAGCCCTGAAAGCAGGCCGGGATTCCCGGCCTGCCCCCTTCATCTGGAGCACACATGAAACACCCTCTCTTCACGACCGCTATTCTCTTGGCCGCATTGATCGGTGCCAGCCAGGCTGCCGAAAAACCCGCCGACCCGGCAAGACAGACGTCCTGGAATTTATATCTGGATTCGCGTGAAGCCCACGACATGAAAGTTGCCCAGGGTGACAAGGTGCTGCTCGTGGATGTGCGCGACCCCATCGAAATCATGTTCACCGGCTTTACCGACATGGTGGACATCAACATCCCGATCCAGACCGCCGACCGCAGCCACTGGGATGCCAAAAAACCCGTCTTCAACATGGTCGCCAATCCGCGCTTCGCAGACGACATCGCCGCCGTTCTGGAAGCGCGCGGCCTCAACAAGGATGCGCCCATCATCATCATGTGCCGTTCCGGTGGCGAGCGCGGCGCGCCCAGCGCCAAGGTGCTGGAAGGCAAGGGCTACAAGTCGGTCTATGTCGTGGTGGATGGCTTCGAGGGCGATACCGTGAAATCCGGTGAACGCAAGAACTGGCGCACGGTAAACGGCTGGAAGAATTCCGGCCTGCCTTGGAGCTACAAGCTCAACAAGGACAAGATGTATCTGCCACGTTAAGGCGCTGTACGACCGGCTGACTGACTCACGATTGCTGTTCCGTTCCCCCGCCAGCCCTGACTGGTTTTTTCTTCTTAATCTGCAATTCATTAAGGAATCCACATGCACTTCCCCCGTTCTCTACTCGCCCTCTCCGTTGCGGCTCTGCTTGCCATGCCGTTGCCCGCGACTGCCTCCCCGGCCGCCCCCGCCCCTCTCAGCCTGGGTGAACAGTTCATCGTGCGCGCCTACGCCGGCCAGCTCGAAGCACTGGCTGTCAGCAACGTCATCAAGGCCAAAACCCTGGGCATCGCCGTCAACAACAGCACCATCTGCGTCGCCCTGGCGGGCTCGCTGGCGGGGGGATTTGTCGCCAGCAACAAGGATGATGGCCTGGCCGCGGCCAAGGCAGGCGAAAAGCCGGTGCGCCGTCTGGACATCGTCGCTTACAACCAGCCGAGTGACGCGACCAACGCCGTCGCCAGTTTCAAGGACAAAGATGCCATCGCCCTGCTGTTCGGCGGCCAAGTGAGCGAGGCGGATAACTACGCCTCGGTGCGCAATACGCTGGTTGAACTGGCCAAGGTCGATTATTCAGGCGCGATCTTCCTGCACCTGACCGTCGCCGCCAAGAAGTGGGTTGAAAAGGCCGCCACCGAGGACAAGGCCGTCGCCGCCTATCTGGCCAAGAAGAACAATGTTTACGCCCTGGCGGTCAACGTTGAGCTGAAGAAAGGCTTGGTGAATCAACTCAGCTTCAAGGATGGCAAGCAGAACGTCGCCAAGGCGGCCTTCGAGACCGCGTTGAACGACGGTTTCCTGGACCTGTTCAAGCGTCGCCTGATCGCCCCTGTCATTTAACCTAGAAACCTCAGTTGAACGCGCCCGAGTGTGCGGTTTTCGGGTCGGCTGGCAAGGCGCGCCGACGCGCGGGGCCGTTTCCCGCAAGGAGAAGCAACGCAGCCAGACGGCCCGAAAACCGCGCAATCGGGCGCGTAGCGGCGTCACCCAATTGGTGAGCGCAATCGGAGGCGCTAACGCCAGCATCCATGCGGCCTCACAAGGGCTAAGGAGCGGTCAACTGAGGTTTCTAGGTTTAACGCTGTCCCCCGCCCCAACCGGGGCGGTCAGCAAACCCCAGGAGCCCGCCATGTTCAACCCCATCACCATCCCCTTCGGCAGCAAAATGCTGTTCAACGCGGTCAAGCTCAAACCCGGCGTCACCCCCAGCGATATCGAACTGGCGCTCGGCGAGATGTGCCATGTGGTGAAGGAAACCTATGGCAACGAGGCCGGCGGCTTTATCGCCGGCCAGGTTTTCGCCTATGCCGGTTTCATCAGCCAGGAGGGCTCCGTCAACTCGCTGAAAGCGCCCGACTATGACGTCGCCATCGTCACCTATTGGACCTCGTTCGAGCAGCACGAGAAATCCCATGCGGACAAGACTTTCAATGACAAATTCAGCATCCTGGCCGAGAAGTGCAGCGACTCCTTCGAACTGGGTTTCGACATGCTGTGGCAGGGCGTGCCGGGCGAATAAGCGCACATGACCCTCGCCCTCCTCTTCAGCCTGCTCGGCAGCGTTGGCGCCATGAGCGGTGCGGCGCTGCTGCTGGCGTTTCCGGACGCCCTGCGGCAACGCCTGCTGCCCTGCCTGCTGTCCTACGCTACCGGCACGCTGCTGGGCGCGGCCTTCCTGGGGATGATCCCGAAGGCATTGGAAAAAGCGGCACCGCTTGCTATCTCCGCCACGGTACTGGCCGGTCTGGTGGCCTTTTTCATCCTGGAAAAGCTGGTCATCTGGCGCCATTGCCATGATCAGGACTGCGAAGAACACGGCCATCAGGGCGGGGCGCTCATCCTGGTCGGCGATGCCTTCCACAACTTTGTCGACGGCGTGGTCATCGCCGCCGCCTTCCTCACCTCGCCCGCGCTCGGCGTGGCCACGGCGCTCGCCGTCATCGCCCACGAAATCCCGCAGGAACTGGGCGATTTCGCCATCCTGCTGCACAGTGGCTTGAGCAAGGCGCGGGCCTTTGCCTACAACCTGCTGTCGTCGCTCGCCACCCTGCCCGGCGTCCTCATCGGCTGGTACTGGCTGGCCGAGGTGCGGCAGGCCATCCCCTACGTGCTGGCGATTTCCGCCGCCAGCTTCATCTACATCGCCGTGGCCGACCTGGTGCCCGGCCTGCATCGCCACACGACGCTGAAATCCAGCCTCAGCCAGGTTCTGTTGCTCCTGGCCGGCATCGCCACCATTGCCTTCTTTCGCTTCGGGCACTGAAAAATCATGCCGTGCTTTCGCTCCCGCCTCCCCGCTCTGTTTCAATAATCCATCTGGACAGCGCCGTAGGTTGGGCGTCGCTGCGCGTGCCCAACATCGCGGCGGTTCGTTGGGCACGCTTCGCTTTGCCCAACCTACGCTACTACCGGTAGTGGTTGTCTGTGACAACCGGATAAGCACGCAATAATCCATCTGGACAGCCCCATGAAAATCCCGCAATCCCTTCGTTATCTCAGCGTCCTGGCCCTGGTAGAGGGGACTTCGCTGGTCGCGCTGGTCGGCGTTGCCATGCCACTCAAGTATTACGCCGGCCTGCCCGAGGCGGTGCGCGTGGTCGGCATGGCGCACGGCGCGCTGTTTCTGCTGGCAACCGCCACCCTGGCGTGGGTTCTGTCGCGGGGACATCTCCCGGCGGCGAAAGGCGCGGGCGTTTTCGCCGCTTCGCTGATTCCCTTCGCGGGCCTCTGGTCGCACCGGATGCTGGCGCGCGACATCAAGGCCCGCGCCAACCGGGCGACACCATGAGGGCGGAATCGGGGGCGGGCGCAGACGGGCCGCCTCACCACGTTCCCCTCACGTTCCTCCACTTTGGGCTCTGAGCATTCATGTCTATCGCCTTCGGCCCCGTCCCCTCCCTGCGCGCGCCGGAATTGAAACCATGCGCGCGCCACTCCACCCCGCCCTGAACAAGACCCTGCGTGCCTTCGTGGCCATGCTGCCCAGGGAGGGCTTGCAGGCCCTGTTCGGCCGGCACGAGAGCCTCGACGTGCTGCTGGGCGCGGTGATGGGTAGCGGCAACTGGGCCGGCAAGACGGTGGAGCGGCGGGAGGGCACGCTCCAGCACGCGGGCGAGACGCTCACCGTCGTCGATCTGCCCGGCACCTACAGCCTCACGGCCAACTCGCCGAAGGAGCGCATCGCCCGCGACTTCATCCTGCACGAGCGCCCGGACGTGGTGGTGATGATCGCCAACGCCGCGTCCCTGGAGCGCAACCTCTATCTGCTCGCCGAGCTGTTGCTGCTACCGGTGCCGGTGGTGCTGGGCCTCAACATGATGGACGTCGCCCAGGCCCAGGGCATCGAGATCGAGCCCCACGTCCTCGCCGCCGCCCTCGGAATTCCCGTTATCCCACTGGTGGCGAGCCGGGCCCGGGGCGTGGCGGAGTTGCTGGACGAAGCGCTGCGCCTGGCCCGTCAACCGGCCGAATTCAAGCCGGCGCGGCCTGAGATCGCCGCGCCGCACCGCGCGGTGCTCGCCAGCGTGCGCTCCGCCCTCGGCGGCGGGGTTAAAAGACGCCGGCGAGGGCGCCGGCGCACCAGGAGAGGCCTGTTTTTCGGTGTGATTGCGACGGGCTGAACAGTCGCCATCGCACAGGCGAAACGCCCGCCTGTGTCGAGTGGCGGGAAATCACTTCACGGTGATCTTCATTTCGTCGCTGGACTTGAGGCCTTTGTTGTCGCTGACCGTGAGGGTGAGGGTGACTACCGTGCCGACGCGGGCGCGGGGCGATACGGCGACGGTGGGGGTGGCGGTGGTGGCGCCGGCGATGATGCTGACCACGGTGCGGTTGGAACTCACCCAGGCGTAGCCGGCGATGCTGCCATCCGGGTCGAACGAGGCCGTGCCGTTGAGCGTGGCGCGGGCACCTCGGGCCAGGGCGAGGTCGGGGCCGGCATTGGCCACCGGTGGCAGGTTGACCGCAGGCGGGGTGCTGCTCGCGGCGAGGGCGGCTTGCAGATTCAGGCGGCCGCCGCTCACGCTCTTGCCGGCCAGGGCTGCGACCGGGTTGGCGGTGCCGAGGAGGAGGTCCTTGACCTGGCCGCTGCTCAGGTTCGCATTGGCGGCCAGCAGCAGGGAAGCCGCGCCCGCCACATGCGGCGTGGCCATCGAGGTGCCGGAGTAGGAGGCATAGCCGTTGCCGGGGACGCTGCTCAGGATGGCCTCGCCGGGCGCGCCCAGATCGACGCTCAGCGCGCCGTAGTTGGAGAAGTAGGCGAGGGCGTCGTTGTGGGTGGTGGCCGCCACCGTGATGATGTTGGCGTGGGGCAGGGAGGCCGGGTAACTCGGCACGGCGTCGAGATTCTGGCTGGCATTGCCCGCCGCCACGGCCATCACGATGTTGGCGTTCAGCGCGGCGGTGAAGGCGTCGGCCAGGGACTGCGAGTAGGAAGCGCCGCCCCAACTGTGGTTCATCACTTTCGCGCCCTGGTCGATGGCGTAATAGATGGCTTCCACGGCGTCGGAGGTATAGCCGTAGCCCTGCGCGTCGAGGAATTTCAGGGGCAGGATGCGTGCCAGGCGGTTCACGCCCACCACGCCCTGGGCGTTGTCGCCGACGGCGGCGATAGTGCCGCTGACGTGGCTGCCATGCGCGTTGTCGTCAGCGGGGTCGTTGTTGTCGGCGACGAAGTTCCAGCCACGGGTGTCGTCGATATAGCCGTTGCCGTCGTCATCCAGGCCGTTGCCGGCGATTTCGCCCGGGTTGCTCCAGATGTTGGCGGCCAGGTCCGGGTGCTGGTAATCCACGCCGGTGTCCACCACCGCCACCAGCACCGCGCCGCCTTTCAAGGTGTCCCAGGCCTCGGGCGCGTCGAGGTCGGCATCCGCCGTGCCGCCGGTCTGGCCGATGTTGTGCATCCCCCAGAGTTCGCCGAAGCGGCTGTCGTTGGGAATGGCTGCGGCGGAGACCACCTGGTCGGGTTCCACCCATTCCACGCCGGGCAGGCGGGAAAGGCGGTCCATCATCGTCGCCAGATTGGCGTCATCGGCGAAATGCATCACCCGCCAGCGTTTGGCGATGGCGGTCTCCGGTTTGACACCAGCGCGCAAGTGGCGAATCGCGCGCACGCCCAGCTTGCCGGCTTGGCCACGCGCCGTGTCGGCATCGGCCTCGGATTTGAATTTGACCAGGAGACGGCCGGGCACGTTGGCGGGGGCGGGGGCCACGCCCTCCACGGCCTGGGCGCCCGCAGCGAACATCAGGGCGCAGGCGGCGGAGAGCAGAGCGGACTTTTTCGTACAAGACATTGCGGACATGGTTTTTCCTTTTCAGGGGGAGGGTGGAAAGTGCGGTGGAAAGTGCGGTGGGAAGTGCGGTGGGGAAGGCCTCAGCGGCCTCGTTCGATGCGTTCGATACGTTCGACGCGAGCCGGTCGTTCGATGCGTTCGATGCGTTCGACGCGTTCCGGCCGTTCGACGCGTTCCGGCCGCTCGGGACGCGCGCCGCGGACATCCCGATCACGGACATCCAGGCCCTGGCGCGCCTCGTAGCCACGTCCGTAACGGGAGGCGGGCGAGCCGCCGGTCTCGTCATTCGGCGACGCTTCGCCGCCCGGCGCGGCCTGGACGGCGGCGGCGTAGAGGCCGGCGATGAACAGGCAGGCGGTGAAGGGGAGGATGCGGCCAAGTAACGTGTTCATGGTGTTTGGGATCGGTCATGGGTGGGGTGAAGCGTGCTTATCCGGTTGTCACAGACAGCGACTACCGGTAGCCCAGTAGGATGTGGTGAGCGCAGCGAACCGCATCAACTAGCGCAACCGTGGTCGATGCGGTTCGCTACGCTCACCACATCCTACGGCCCTGTGACAACCGGATAAGCACGGGGTGAAGTATCGCGCTTGGCCTTTTCCCGGTTTTTACTCAGCCGCCACAGGTTGTTTCAGGTTGTTTCGCAGCCGCCGGGGCCGGCCCGGGAATCGGTAACATGGCACAGCCTCGTGCTTTCGCGCGGGAGGGAGTCGAGCAGTGAGTGAACAAGCGAAGCAACGCATCCTGGTGGTGGACGACGACATCGCGCTGCGCGAACTGGTTGCCGATTACCTCGGTGCCAGTGGTTTTCAGGTGGAAGGCGTGGGAGACGGCGCCGCCTTTCGTGCCAGCCTGGCGCGGAACGGGGCCGATCTGGTGGTGCTCGACCTGATGTTGCCGGGGGAAGACGGCTTGAGCCTGCTGCGATGGCTGCGCGCCGACGGCGGCCCGCCGGCGATCATCGTCTCCGCGCGCGGCGAGGAGGTGGACCGGGTGGTCGGCCTGGAACTGGGCGCCGACGACTATCTGGCCAAACCCTTCGGCCCGCGCGAATTGCTCGCCCGGGTGCGCGCGGTGCTGCGCCGGGGTGCAGCCGATAGCGCGGCGAAAGAATCCGGTACTGCGTCCGGGGTTGCCACCGGAGTTGCCACATTCGGCCCCTTTCGGCTCGACCTCGCCACCCATGTGCTGGTGTGCGATGGCCGCGAAATCACCCTGACCTCCGGTGAGTTCAACCTGTTGCGGATCTTTCTCGAACATCCCAACAAAGTGCTCACCCGCGACCACCTGATTACCCTGGTCAAAGGCTATGAGCGCGCGCCCTTTGACCGCAGCGTCGATGTGCGGGTGACCCGTTTGCGCCGCAAGATCGAGCCGAATCCGGAAGCGCCGGTCTACCTGCGCACCATTTGGGGCGAGGGCTATCTGTTCTCGCCGCGCGGCGAAGGTGCCGGTTGAAACCGCGCCACACCCTGTTTCGCCGCACGGCATTGACCGTGGCGGTCGGTCTGCTGGTGTTCCAGCTCGCCTCCGGCGCGGCCATCTTCTTCAATCTCATGCTGCCGCTGGCGCAGCGTTCGGCCGACGACCTGGCCGCCCTGCTGCTGCTGTCCGCGCGCACCTGGGTGGAACTGCCCCCCACCACACGCCCTGATTTCCAGGCGGAATTGCGCACCAGCCACCGCATCGAGCTGCGCCTGGTCAGCACCCCTCTGGGCGACGAGGTCGCGCATCATCCCTATCTCAATTACCTGCGTGCCGCGCTCCGCGTCCGCCTCGAAGCCGAATCCCCGGCACGCGTGGCGGAGACGGCGGATGGCCTGTTTCATGTCGACATCGCCATGGCCGGCCGGGTGCTGCGCTTCAGTTTTTCCAAGGATCTGATCGCCCCGCGTCTCGGCCACGCACTAGCCTGGAGCATCGTCGCCGGCCTGCTGGTCAGCCTGATCACGGCCTGGCTGCTGGCGCGCCGCATCACGGCGCCGGTGGCGCGGCTGGCGCAGGCCGCGCGCCAGATCGGCGCCGGCGAGCGCCCAGCGCAATTACCCGAGTCGGGTGAACAGGAACTGGCCGATCTGGCGCGGGTGTTCAACCTGACCGCAGCCCAACTCGCGGCGCGGCGCGAGAACCAGAGCACGCTCCTGGCCGGCGTTTCGCACGACCTGCGCAGCCCACTCGGCCGCCTCAAGATGGCCCTGGGCATGCTCGCCGAGGAACGTGCTTCGCCGCTGATCGTGCGCATGGAGCGCGATGTCGCGGAAATGGAAAGCCTCATCGGCGCGCAACTGGAGCTCGCCCGCGCCCAGGAACGCGAGGCCATGGAAGACCGCGACATCGATGTTTTGCTGGCGGAGTTGCTGGAAGCGGCGGAAGCCCGCTCGCCTGGACAAACCCACTTGCGCGCCGAGGGGCCACCCTGCCGGGCGCGCATCGCACCCTTGGCGCTGCGGCGCATCGTCACCAATCTATTGGAAAACGCCTTGCGCTATGCCGGGCCGGGGCGGTTGCAACTGGTGCGGCGGCGCTACGCGGGTGGCCTGCTGATCGGCGTGCGCGACCAGGGGCCAGGTATCCCCGCCGCGATGCGCGAGGCGGTGTTCCGCCCCTTCTTCCGCCTCGACCCCTCGCGCAACCGCGCCACCGGCGGCAGTGGTTTAGGCCTGGCCATCGCCCGCCAGTTGGCGGAAACCCAGGGCTGGAAAATTGCCGTCAAACCGCGCCTGAGCGGCGGCACCAGCGTCTGGCTGGCGTTTCCGGGTGAGACGTTGGTTGGGCAAAGCGAAGCGTGCCCAACATGCAACGGTGATCTGTTGGGCACGCTTCGCTTTGCCCAACCTACGCCCCCCGGCCGATGGAGAGGCCGCCGAAGCGATCGACGATCTGTTGGGCACGCTTCGCTTTGCCCAACCTACGTCTCTGTCGCCGCTTCTTTGAGGCGCAGGTAATCGATCTTGCCGGTGCCCAGCATGGGCAGGTCTTCGATTACCCGGATGCGGCGCGGCACGGCGATTTCCGGGTAGCCGAGGCCTTTGGCCGCCGCCGAGAGCTGGTCGCGGGTTAACTGAGCGTCGGTGGTGAACAGGACGATGAGCTCGCCGCGCGCGGGGTCGCTGATGCTGGTGGCGGCGTGGCTGGCTTCACTCGATGCCGTGCGGGCGATGCTTTCCACCACTTCCAGCGAGACCATTTCACCGGCTACTTTGGCGAAGCGTTTCAGGCGCCCGAGGATGCTGAGATAGCCGTCGCCATCCAGATCGGCGACATCGCCGGTGTCGTGCCAGCCCAGGCCTACGTCGGAACCAGGCGGCTCCAGCAACGCGGGGGTGTCGAAACGGTAGTAGCCGGACATCAGGTTGGGGCCGCGCACATGCAGTTCGCCGCCGCGCTCGATGCCGGGCACCGGGATGAGCCGGGCTTCGACGCCGGGCAGCAGTTGCCCGACCGTGCCGGGGCGATGGTGATCGGGATAGTTCACCGCCAGTACCGGCGCGGCTTCGGTGGCGCCATAGCCTTCCATGATGTCGATGGCGAAACGCTCGCGCCAGGTCTGGCGCACGCTGTCGGCCAGTTTTTCGGCACCGGCGACGACGATTTTCAGGGACTTGAAGTCGTCCGCCTCGGCATTGCGCGCGTAGTGGTGCAGGAAGGTGCTGGTGCCGAACAGCACCGTGCAGCGTTTGTCGCGCACCAGCTCCGCGATGGTCTTGAAGTGCAGCGGGCTGGTGTAGAGCACCAGACGGGCGCCGCTGACCAGGGCGATCAGGGTGCCGGCGGTGAGCCCGAAGGAGTGGAAGATGGGCAGGGCGTTGAGGATGGTGTCGCCCGGGCCGAACGGGAAGATGTGCATGACCTGCGCCACATTGGCGAGCAGGGCGCGATGCGAGAGTACGACGCCCTTGGGCCGGCCTTCAGAGCCGGAGGTGAACAGCACCACGGCGGGTGCTTCCGGGTCGCCACGCGGTACGGCCAGACGTGGGAAGGGGAGCGCCCAGGCGATCAGCCAGAGCTTGTCGGCCAGGGTGAACTGGCGGCGCAGGTCTTCCAGGTAGAGCAGACGCACATCGCGCAGGGCCGCCACCTGTTCGACCAGGCCGGCCTTGTCGAGGAACAGGCGCGAGGTGAGGACGGTTTGCACGCCCGCCGCACGGCAGGCGTTCTGCATGCCTTCGCTGCCGGCGGTGTAGTTGAGCAGGCAGGGGATGCGCTGGAAGGCGGAAAGGCCGATCAGCAACGCCACCGAGGCGGCCATGTTGGGCATCAACACGCCGACATGTTCGCCCGGCACGGTCACCTTGCTGCCCAGACGACCGAGGGCGAGGGTCATCTTGATCAGCTCGGCGTAGGAATAGGCACCCGGTTTCATGTCCTCCCATTGGCTCGACGTGTGGCGGCCGTGGCGGTCGGCGGCGTCGAGCAAAGTGCTGAACAGGGTGTCGCGGGCCTGGTAGGTGAAGTCGCTCATGGGGGGGCTCTCATGCGGTGGACGGGCGGAGTTTATCCGGCAAATCTGGCGTTGATGGGCTACGTGTCTCACTCCCAATTCTCTAACGGGCATGGATGGATGTCGCCCCGGATGATGAAACAGGGCGCCCTTGTAGCGCAGGCGTCCCCGGATCGCGTCCGGGGCAGGCTCTCGCCTGCTTTTGGCGCTGAATGCAGGCGGGACGCCTGCGCTACAGAAGCGCGGTTGTTGCACGCTAAAGTTTCCCCGCCCCCTGCCGATACCCAGAGCGAAACCCGGTTGGCCCGTGGGGCCGGCCGGATAAATGATGAGGTTGCCATGTCGGAATTGTTGAGACGCATCGACGCACGCACCAAGCTGGCGGGGGCGAACAAGCTGGAAATTCTCTTGTTCACCCTGGGCACGGACAGGAATACCAGCCGCAAGGAAACCTTCGGCATCAACGTGTTCAAGGTGCGCGAGGTGATGCGCATCCCCGCGATCACGCGGGCGCCGGACATGCCGGCGGCGGTGGAGGGCATGGTCTCGTTGCGCGGCGCGCTGGTGCCGGTGGTGGATTTGGCGAAATACATCGGCATTACCACCGAGGCGCCGCCGGCGATCATGATCGTCACCGAATACAACGGCCATACCCAGGGCTTCCTGGTCGGCGAGGTGGATACCATCCTGCGTCTCGACTGGTCCGAGATGAAGGTGCCGCCGACCATGCTCACCGCGCAGATGGGGGGATTGGTGACGGCGGTGACCGAACTCAAGGACGCCCGCCTGGTGATGATGCTGGATGTGGAAAAAATCCTTGCCGACACCACCCATATCGACGACAGCCATCTGTTCGCCAACCTTGCCCGCATCGACAAACCCAACCGCACGGTGTTTTTTGCGGACGACTCCTCGGTGGCGCGCAAGCAGATCGAGCGCACCCTGGAAGCGCTGGGCTTGAACGGCATCAGCACCATCAATGGCCGCCAGGGCTGGGAAGAGTTGCGCCGCATCGCCGCCCAGGCGGAGATGGCCGGGCGGCCGGTTTCCGATTTCATCCAGATTGTGCTGACCGACGTGGAAATGCCGGAAATGGATGGCTATGTGCTGACCAAGAACATCAAATCGGACCCGCGTTTCGCCGATATTCCGGTACTCATGCACTCCTCGTTGTCCTCCGAGGCCAATCGCCAACTGGGCATTTCGGTGGGGGTGGATGAATATGTGCCCAAGTTCGAGCCGCACCGCCTGGCCGAGGTGCTGGGCCGCCTCATCAAATAACTGAGCAAATAACCGGGATACAACACATGAATCCGCTGGAACCGACCAAGCTGCTGGATTCCATTGATGCCCGCACCAAACTTGCGGGCTCCAACAAGATGGAGTTGCTGCTGTTCTCTCTGGGCACGCATGAGACCTTCGGTCTCAACGTGTTCAAGCTCCGCGAGGTATCGCCGACGCCGCCCATTACGCTCACCCCCAACATGCCGGCCGGCGTGGAAGGCGTGATTTCGCTGCGTGGCAGCATCATCCCGGTGATTACCCTGGCGCATTTCATCAAACTGGAAGGCGCGCCTCCGGGGATCGGCGAAACCATGATCGTCACCGAGTTTTCGCGCCATACCCAGGGCTTCCTGGTGGAGAGCGTGGACCGCATCATCCGGGTGGACTGGGACAAAGTGAAGCCGCCGGAAAACATGCTGGCCGGCCAGGACGGCATGATTACCGCCATCACCGAACTGGACGATGGCCGCCTGGTCTCCATCCTCGATGTGGAGCGGGTGCTGGTCGAAGTGCTGGGCGAGAAGCCGGTGCCGAACCTGCCGCGCATGGACGCGCAGAATGAACTGACGGTGTTCTTCGCGGACGATTCTGCAGTGGCGCGCAAGGAGATCGTTTCGGTGCTGGACAAGATCGGTGTGAAGTACATTCAGGCCAACGACGGTCTGGAGGCCTGGGACAAACTGGTCAACATGGCCAAGCGCGTTGCCGCCGAACACGGCAGCATGAAAAATCAGGTTCAGCTCATCCTGGTGGACGCGGAAATGCCCGAGATGGACGGCTATGTGCTGACTCGCAATATCAAGTCGGACAGCCGTTTCGCCGGTATTCCGGTGATCATGCATTCATCGCTCTCGTCCGAAGCCAACCGCACCATGGGGCAGCGCGTGGGCGTCGATGCCTATGTGGCCAAGTTCGATCCGGCAGTGCTGGCGGATACCCTGGTCGCCTTTCTGAAGCGCTAGTTAAAGTGAAACAACCGCACTTCTGTAGCGCAGGCGTCCCGCCTGCATTCAGCGCCAAAGCAGGCGAGGACGCCTGCGCTACAAGGGCTGTAGGTTGGGCAAAGCGAAGCGTGCCCAACATCGCCGGCGGTTCGTTGGGCATGCTTCGCTTTGCCCAACCTACGGCACTACGAATCTGAAACGCTAGAATCCGGCGATTACCCCGATAACGAGGACCACACATGGCCGACAAGCATCTGAAAATCCTGGTGGTGGACGACTTTTCCACCATGCGCCGGATCGTGCGCAACCTGGTGAAGGAACTGGGCTACGCCAACGTGGACGAGGCGGAAGACGGCGTCGCCGCCTTGCAGAAACTCAAAGGCGGTAATTTCCAGTTTGTCGTCACCGACTGGAACATGCCCAACATGACCGGAATCGAGCTGCTCCAGGCGATCCGCGCGGATGCCGGCCTGAAGCACCTGCCGGTCCTGATGATCACCGCCGAGGCGAAGAAGGAAAACATCATCGCGGCCGCTCAGAGCGGTGCCTCCGGCTACATCGTCAAGCCTTTCACCGCCGGTACGCTGGAAGAGAAGTTGAACAAGGTTTTCGAAAAATACGGCATGTAATCCGGGCCGACGGACAACAAGAGGAACCACGATGATCGATGACTCCCCGGAACTGGAAGCCCTGTTCGACAGTTTCGCCTACGCGACTGAACCGGAGCCCGCCAAGACGAAGCCCAAGGCTGAGGTTGCCGATACCCCGGAACTGGCAACCCTGTTCGACAGCATTGCCCTGGCGGTATCGCGCGAGGGGGGCGAGGGCGAAGAGGGCCACTGCCCCGAGCGCGTGTTCTCACAACTGGGCCAGATGACGCGCGGCCTCCATAACCTGCTGCGCGAACTCGGCTATGACAAGGCGCTGGGCCAGATCGCGCAGGACATGCCGAACAACCGCGACCGCCTCAACTACATCGCCGCGATGACCGCGCAGGCGGCGGAACGCACCCTCAATGCCGCCGAAGCCGCGCAACCACTCCAGGAAAAACTGGGCGCCGGCGCGCGCGACCTTTCGGCCAAGTGGGACCGCATGTTCGAAAAGAAACTGGGTGTGGACGAATTCAAGGCCCTGGTGCACGACACCCGCGCTTACCTGAAGGAGGCGCCGGTCCAGTGCGACGCCACCAATGCGCAATTGATGGAAATCATCCTGGCGCAGGATTTTCAGGATCTCACCGGCCAGGTCATCAAACGCATTCTCGAAGCCGCGCAGAACCTGGAAAACCAGTTGCTCTCGTTGTTGATCGAAACCACCCCGGAAGGGATGCGCCAGTCGGTCGATCCCGGCCTGCTCAATGGCCCGGTGATCAATGCCAGCGGCCGCAGCGACGTGGTGAGCAGCCAGGAGCAGGTGGATGATTTGCTGGAAAGTCTGGGGTTTTAGCGTGAAACAAGCGCGCCCCTGTAGCGCAGGCGTCCCGCCTGCATTCAGCGCCAGGTGCAGGCGGGCCCGCAAGGGATACCGTCCACGGCGCTCTCTGCGCCGTGGACATAACGCCTGCGCTACAGGGGCGCCCGGTTTCATCATTCGGGGCGGCCCCGCCGCCGTGCCGGTAAGGAGAGAACGATGAGTGATTTCGCGGGAATGGAAGAGCTGTTGCAGGACTTCCTCATGGAGGCCGGGGAACTGTTGTCCCAGGTGGACAACAAGCTGGTGGAACTGGAGAAGCGGCCGGGTGACAAGGAGTTGCTCAACGATATCTTCCGGGGCTTCCACACCATCAAGGGCGGTGCCGGCTTCCTCAACGCCGAGAACCTGGTGGCGCTGTGCCATCGCACCGAAAGCCTGTTCGACAAGCTGCGCAACCTCGAACTCACGCTCTCACCGGAATTGATGGACATCATCATGGCCGCCACCGGCAGTGTGCGCGACATGTTCGGCGACCTTTCCCAGGCGACTCAGCCCAAAGCCGCCGACACCGCGCTGATCGACCGACTGGAGGCGGCGCTACATGGGCAACCCGCTCCGGCAGTCGGCGGATCCTGTAGCGCCGGCATTATGTCCAGCAGGGACGGTATCCTTCAGGGCCCTGCCGGCTTTTCGGTTTCCACGCCGCCGCCCGCCGCCGAGCCGACCATCGATGACATCAACTGGGATGTGCTGCATGCCGTGCTGACGGGCGCGCCGATTCCGCAGCCTATCGCCGCCGCTTCTGCGTCGGTTGATACGCAGCAGGCCACAACCAGCCCGGCGCGCGTCGAATCTCGTCCCGCGCCGCCGCAGGATCTGCCCACGCCCTCACGCGGCACCGCTGTCGGCAGCGGCTCGCCGCCGCCACAGAACCTGCAGAAAGAAACCACCATCCGCATCGACACGGTGCGCCTGGACCAGGTGCTCAACCTCTCCGGCGAGATTGGACTGACCAAGAACCGCATCAGCAACCTGAAGTCGCAGATCATGCACGGCAACGTCAACCAGGAAACCCTGAAAGCGCTCGACATCGCCGTCAGCCAGCTCGATCTGCTGGTGTCCGATCTTCAGAACGCGGTGATGAAGACGCGGATGCAGCCCATCGGCCGCCTGTTCCAGAAATATCCGCGCCTGGCGCGCGATCTGGCGCGGCAATTGGGCAAGGATGTGGAACTGGTGCTGTCCGGCGAGGAGACCGAGCTGGACAAGACCATGATCGAGGATCTCAACGATCCGCTGGTCCACCTGGTGCGCAATGCCGTGGACCACGGCGTCGAGAGCGCGGAAGAGCGCGCGGCCGCGCACAAACCGCCCAAGGCCATCGTCACCCTCTCCGCCAGCCAGATGGGCGACCACATCTACATCGAGATTTCCGATGACGGCAAAGGCATGCGCCCGGACGTGATCCGGCGCAAAGCGGTGGAAAAGGGCGTGATCGACGCGGAAACCGCCAATGGCCTGGACGACCGGCAAAGCCTGCATCTGGTATTTCTGCCCGGGTTCTCCACCAAGGATGAAGTCTCCAGCGTGTCCGGGCGCGGCGTCGGCATGGATGTGGTGAAGACCAACATCAACAAGCTCAACGGCAAGATCGACGTGGTTTCCGTGCCGGGGCAGGGCAGCACTTTCACCATTTCCCTGCCGTTGACGCTGGCCATCCTGCCGGTGCTGGTGGTGCGCCTCAACAACCAGTCGTTCGCCGTGCCGCTATCGATGGTGCGCGAGATCATCCCGATGAAGCCGAAGGAAGTGCAGCGTGTTTCCGGCCGCGCGACCATGGTGGTGCGCGACGAAGTCCTGCCGATTCGCAGCCTGGCCCGGATGCTCGGTTGGGAATCACAGCGTTCACCCGCTTTCGGCGTGCTCATGCACGCCGCCGACACCACCTTCATCCTCGCGGTGGACGGTTTCGTCGGGCGCGATGACGTGGTGATCAAACCCCTGTCGGACATCAAACCGCGCGGCATTGCCGGCGCCACCTTGTCCGGCGACGGCTCCATCGTGCTGGTGCTGGACATGGAGGAACTGCTCACCAACGTGCAGGTCGACACCCCCATGAGCCTGTTTTCGCAGGGTTGACATGAAAAACCTGGGTCGTTGTAGGTTGGGCAAAGCGAAGCGTGCCCAACGAACCCCCGCGTTGTTGGGCACGCTTCGCTTTGCCCAACCTACAGGTCTGAGTCACTCATGAGCAACAACGCCTACATCGCCCGGCAACCCATCGTCGACGGCGAGCATCACCTGATCGCTTACGAACTGCTGTTTCGCCACTCGGCCCATGCGCAGAGGGCGCACATCGAGACGGATGTGGATGCCGGCATCACGGTCATTTCCAACACCCTGTTCAACATGGGCACGGAATGGCTGCTCAAGGGCAAGCTGGCCTTCATCAACATGGAGGCCTCCATGCTGATGAGCAGTTTCTCCACCCTGCTGCCCAAGGAAAACGTGGTCATCGAGGTGCTGGAGACGGTGCGGGTCACGCCCGAAGTGCTGGAACGGTTGCGGGAACTCCGTGAGGCCGGTTACCGCTTCGCGCTGGACGACTTCAACTATTTGCCGGAATCCGAGCCGCTGTTGCCGCTCGCCGACTACGTCAAGCTGGACGTGCTGGCGCACACGCCGGAGGAGTTGACGCGGATGGTGCATGCCATCCGCCGCTATCCGGTCAAACTGGTGGCGGAAAAGGTGGAAACCCCGGAACAGTTCCGCCACTGCCGTTCACTCGGTTTCGACTACTTTCAGGGCTACTACTTCGCGCGCCCGGAAAACCTCGTCACCCGGGTCATCAACCCCACCCATGCCACCGTCCTGCAACTCATGGAAAAGGTGCGCACGGACGCCGACATCAAAGACCTGGAAAACCTGTTCAAGAAGGATGTCGCGCTCACCTTCAAGCTGTTGCGCTACATCAATTCCGCCGGATTCGGCCTGTCCTGTGAAGTGCAGTCGATCCGCCACGCGGTCAGCATCCTCGGCATGCAGCCGCTCTACCGCTGGCTCAGCCTGCTCCTGGTCACCGCCGGCACCGGCCCCACCGCGCCCACCCTGGCGCGCACCGCCATCACCCGTGGGCGTTTGTGCGAGCTGCTCGGCAAACAGAGTCTGCCGCGCAATGATCAGGACAACCTGTTCATCGTCGGCGTTTTCTCACTGTTGCCTGCCCTGCTGGAAATCACCATGGAGCAGTTGCTGGAACGGGTCGTCATCCCGGAATCCTTCGCCGACGCCCTGCTGCAACGCAGCGGCCTCTACGGCCCCTTCCTGGCCCTGGCCGAAGCGGTGGAAAGCGGCGAACCGCAACGCCTGGAAGACCTCGGCACCTCCCTCATGCTCACCCCAGACCGGGTCAACGAAGCACATATGCAGGCACTGGCCTGGGTGGAGCAATTGGGGATCGATTGATCCTAAAAACTGCAGTTAGTCGCGTCGTAGGAGCGGGCTTGCCCGCGATTGGCCACGCCACATCGCGGGCAAGTAGTCGTAGGTTGGGCAAAGCGAAGCGTGCCCAACGAACCGACGCCATGTTGGGCACGCTTTGCTTTGCCCAACCTACGCTTCTGTGAGGGTTTTCGGCAGTGGTCGCCGTGCGCGCATCAGATCGGCAGAAAGACGCATGAACCTGAAAAGCGCCGTTGGCCGGATCGTGGGAGCGGGCTTGCCCGCGATAAGCACCGAGGTATCGCGGGCAAGCCCGCCCTACTGCTTTCCACACCGGTTGCGCCTGACTACTACCGTGCCACATGGCTACGGCATGCCCGCCAAAGAATGCGTCTCCACCTCGATCCCCTGCGCCGTCAATTCTCGCGCGGCATGATCCGCTTCGGCCCGGCTTGGGTAGGCGCCGGCAATCACCAGATAGCCGGAACCTGATTTCTCCCGGATCACATGCAAGGGAGCCGCCACGCGTAGATGTTCCATGCCCAGCACCCCGCCCGCATTCACCAACGGCCGGGTTTGCACCACATAACCTTCCTGATCGGCCAGCCAGGCCGCACCTGCCGCAGCCAGTTTTTCCACCGTCGCCACGGTCGGATCGACCGGGGCGGGGCCGCTTTGAACAGCGGGCGGCGGTGACGAGGCGGGTTGCAGCGCCCAATAAGCCAGGGGGATGCCAATCAAGGTCAGCGCCATGACGCTCAAACTCAAACGGCGGAAGGCGCTACGCTTTTCCGCCCTACGCCCGACCGGCGGCGGCAAGGAGATGGCCGGCTCCGCCGCTGTAGCGCCGGCTTCCAGCCGGCCTGCCGGCAAGGATGCCGGCACTACAGCGGTATCCGGTTCCAGCGGGGTCGGAGGAGGGGAGGGCGTCTCGGCCGCCATGCCGAAACGTGACTTGTAGGTGGCGTCGAACGGGATGTGATTCAGGATGACTGGCTGGAAACCGCTGTTCAGTATGGCCACCGCAATATTCTTGCGTGCGTAGGGATACAGGATGGCGGCGCAGGAATGTTTGAGTACGTGCTCGATGTCGCTGGGCTGGATCCCCGTCAGCGAAAACAGCCCGCCCTGTTTCAGTACTACCAGAAACAGGTGTTTACCGTTTTGTGTCGCGCGTACCGTCAGCGAAAGGGTGGCTTCGTACATGCCCCCGACAAACGCACCCCCTCCCGTATCGATTTCGATGTCGATCTTGGGCTGATGCACCGCTTTGGGCAGCAGGTGATAGGCAGGCACTTCGGAAGACAGGCTGCGGATATAGATCTTCTGGATTGCCAGTGCGGGGTTAACGGTCATGTCGCCAGGTCAAGGGTGTTGGGTTGTCAGATCGTGGGTTGGGCAATGCGCAGCGTGCCCCCGCAAGGGAAACGCCGGATTCGTAAGGAGCGTAGGTTGGGCGTCGCTGCGCGTGCCCAACAAACCGGCGCGATGTTGGGCACGCTGCGCTTTGCCCAACCTACGCCATCGTCCACCGCCTCACTCCGGCTCATAACTCGCGGCGAAATCCTGCTGCGTCATGTCGGTATGCAATTGGCGGTAGGTGAAGGAACCCGGCGAGAAACGATAGTGGCGCTTCATCGGCGCAAGATGGCCCGACCAGCCGGCCGCCACTTGGCAGGTAAAACGCCCCTGGGCATCGGTCGTTGCGCAGTTGGCGCCACGGCCGACGATGCGTACCCCGGCCAGTCCGTGCGCCTGGCCGAACAAGCCTCCGGTCAGGCTGATCGTTCCTTCCAGGGTCAGGGGCGCTGTTGCCTCAGGAACGGCGACTGCGGCGGGCGATGTGGCGCCGGCATCTTTGACTTCGGCCGGCGCGCGCGGCAAGGCAGGCGAGACGCCTGCGCTACTCAAAACCTCGGCCTGCGCGCGCGCGGCGGGTGGCTTCTGTAGCGCCGGCGCCTCGCCGGCTTTCCCGACTTGCGTGAGCGGCCTCTGTAGCGCAGGCGTCTCGCCTGCTTTCTCGGCCTGCGCGCGCGCGGCGGGTGGCCGGGCGGCTCCGCTCGCGGGCCGAATCCCCGTCTTGTTCGCCACATCGCGAACCAGTCTCGTGATGGTGTGGGATTCCGGCAGGGGGGTGAAATCCAGGCGCGTCGGTGCGCGGTCTATTTTCCTGGAAGAAAAACGATGCCCGCTCAGGCTGGCCGTAAGCGTGCCTCGCCAGCCGCGCGGCACAACGCAAAGATAGGCGCCGGCGGCATCGCTCTTGCCGCAAGGGCGACCATCCGCCGCGATCATCGCCTGGGCGTAGCCCTGTTTCGGGTCACCCACGCGCCCATTCAGGGTGGTTACCGCTTGTTGCGTGCTTTTTCGCGCGTCGGCAAAGCTGCCGGTCGGCAACGCGACGGGCAGCGCGGCATCCCGCTTGTCGGATAGACGCCCCCAACCCCATTCCTGGCCGGATTCGCCACGGGCATAGGACGCATCGCCCCGTGCATGAATCTCCGCAATTCCAGACAGTTCCGGCACCTGGGCTTTGTAGCGCCGGCTCCCAGCCGGGTCTTGTGCCGCCCCCCACGACCACACCGTCCCGTCGCTCGCCAGCCCAAGCGAGTGCGCGGTCCCGGCGGCCAGCGCGCGCAGCGGCGGCAGGCCGCTCACCTGGATGGGCGTGGTGCTGTAGCGGAAGGCGCCGGCCTGGCCACTGCCGAGTTGCCCCAGGCTATCGCTGCCCCAGGCCCACACCTGTCCGGTTCCATCCACCGCCAGGGAATGCCAATCGCCGGCGGCGATGCCGACGATGCCCCGCAGGCTTGCCACCTGCCTGGGTATGGCACTGGCACGCGTGCCGCCGTCACCAAGTTGTCCGGCCTGATTGTCGCCCCAGGCCCAGACCCTTCCGGTCTTGTCCAGAGCGAGGAGATGGCGGGCGCCGGCGCTGACGAAAATAATTTCCTCAAGTTCCGCTACGCGCGTATCGACAAGCCCCGTTGATGTCTCCCCATTCTTCTCCTCCATCCAGACTGTGCCGTCCTCTCGCACCAACGCGACGGGCCGCTGTTCGCGGCTTACCAGTGTGTCGGCCCCTGTCGGGAAAGTCGCAAGGAGGTAAAGAAACAAGGTCAGGATCGAATGGCGCATGAGGGCTGAAAGGCGTCGCAGGGAACGGATGAATATCGCGGAATACAGCTCGTAGGGCGGAATCCCCGCAAGGGGGAGGCCGAATCCGTAAGCGCTGAAGCGCAACGGCTTCGCTCAAGCGGCCTCATCGCGCCTTCCGCCGAAGGGTTGTCGGAAGGCGCCGGGGACAAACGCCGGCTTGTTCAATCTAAGCCGGCAGAGCCGGAACCAAACAGCGCCGTAGGTTGGGCAAAGCGAAGCGTGCCCAACAGCGCGACGGTTCGTTGGGCACGCTTCGCTTTGCCCAACCTACGTTACTGAATGCAGGCGGGACGCCTGCGCTACAGAGGCGCGGTTGTTTCACGCTGCGACGGGTTTGCCACAAGTTATCGAGTATCCCGATCCCCGTAAGCGGGGATCGGCGTTCGCAAATAAAAACAATGAGTTACAAAACGTTTTCTTGAGAGCAATTACGGAATGGCGTGTTATGCCACGGAATTACAACAACTTGACCAGCGCCGCCACGATGCCGATGGAAAGCGCGATGAGCGAACCGAGCTTGATGATCAGGCGCTGCTCCATCAACTTCATTTCCTGCCGCAACTCCGTCTTGACGGCCAGCAGATCGGCCTTGGTCGCCAACTCCTTGAGATTGACCTCCAGCGCCTCGGCCAGCACCTCGGCCTCGGCTTCCGCCTGTGCGACAGGGACGCCGGCGGCCTTCAAGCGATTGGCGAATTTCAGGGTATCGAAAGTAATCGTGCTCATGCCAGCGATGCTACCCCGCTTGATGCTCGACTGTCACCCGCCCGCAGGAGGCCTTGCGGTGGCGTCGATGGGGCGCCGCGCTTCGTGGATGCCGCAATCGCGCCGTAGCCCATCTTTACTTCCGTGCTTATCCGGTTAGCGTGAAACAACGGCCATGCCCGTAGGAGCGAGCTTGCTCGCGATGCGCCGGCAGGCGCAAAGGGACGACGCTCGCCAAGGTCACACGTCTCACCTTTGCGCCTGCCGGCGCATCGCGGCCGAGGCCGCTCCTACGGCGGGT
>JAUYFG010000012.1 GCA_030690985.1 Pseudomonadota bacterium | reverse complement strand
AACAACCACGCCTCTGTAGCGCAGGCGTCCCGCCTGCATTCAGCGCCAAGAGCAGGCGAGAGCCTGCCCCGGACGCGATCCGGGGACGCCTGCGCTACAGGGGCGTCCGGTTTCATCATTCGGGGCGGCGGGGCCGCCATGACCGTTACCGTGAAACAGCCGGCAAGGATGCCGGCGCTACAGCAGATCTACCCTTCTGCCAGGCGCATTTCTGCGGCGGCCAACGCTTCGGCTTCGCCGCGCAGGATGAGGATGTCGCCGGTTTCCAGGCGGGTGTCCGGGCCATACTCGAAGCCGTGGGAGTTGCGTCGGCGGAGATTGACGACGACCGCGCCGAGGCTGTCCAGACCCAGTTCGGCCAGGGTCTTGCCTTTCTCGCCGAGTCGGGCGGCGATCATGATGGAAGTCAGGCGCTCGCCGCCGGTTTCGTCGTCCATCTCGTCGGTGAGGCCACGGAAATAGCCGCGCATGGCGCCATAACGTGCCTCGCGGGTCTGGCGGATGCGTTTGAGTACGCGCGCGAGGGGCACTCCGGCCATGAGCAGGGTCTGCGAGCCGAGCATGAGGGCGCCTTCCATGACTTCCGGCACCACTTCGGCGGCGCCGGCGGCGCGCAGGGCGTCGAGATCGCTGTCGTCGACGGTGCGCACGATGACCGGCGCCTCCGGTTTCAGCCGCTGTACGGCGGCAAGTACCTTATGGGCGGAGGGGGTGTGGGCGAAGCTGACGACCACGGCGCGGGCGCGATGCACGCCGGCCGCCATCAGCACTTCGGCGCGTGAGGCGTCGCCGAACACCACGCGATCACCGGCCTGGGCGGCGGCATGTACTCGGCGCGGGTCGTGGTCGAGGGCGATGAAGGGGACTTTTTCCGATTCCAGCAGACGCGCCAGGCTCTGCCCGCTACGCCCATAACCGCACAGGATGACGTGCTTCTGAATGCCAAAGGCGCGCGCGGCGATTTCATGCACGCCACGCGCCTGTTCCACCCAGGAGCCGCCTTCCAGATGTTTCGCCAGACGATTGCCGTACAGCACCAGGAGCGGCGCGGTGAGCATGGAGAGCACCATCGCGGCGAGCAGGGTCTGATGCAGTTCGACGTCGACCAGGCCGCTGCTCAGGGTCAGCGCCAGCAAGACGAAGCCGAATTCGCCGGCTTGCGCGAGGCCCAGGCCAACTCGTAACAAGACGGGCCAGGAACGGGCATAAAGTCCGGCCAGGAGGGCCACCAGGAGCAACTTGCCGACCACCAGCGCCAACATGATGCTCAACACTTCGGCCCAATGCCGGGCGACCACGCCGAGGTCGAGCATCAGGCCGATGGAAACAAAGAACAGCCCCATGAGCACATCGCGGAACGGGCGGATGTCGGCTTCCACCTGGTAGCGGTATTCGGTTTCCGCGATCAGCACGCCGGCGAGGAAGGCGCCCAGCGCCAGCGAAAGCCCGGCCCGGTCGGTGATATAGGCAAGCCCCAGGGTGATCAACAGCACGTTGAGCATGAACAATTCGGCGGATTTGGCCTGGGCGATCCAGTGGAACCAGGGGCGCATCAGCCGCTGCCCGACGACCAGGATCACGACCAGCACCAGCACGGCTTTCAGGCTGGCGAACAGCAGCGCTTCACCGAGACCGGCGCTTTGCGCGAGGGCGGGCACAAAGATGATGAGCGGCGCCACGGCGAGATCCTGGAACAGCAGCACGCCGAGAATCAGGCGTCCATGTTCGCTGCCCAGTTCGTCGCGCTCGGAAAGCAGTTTGCTGACGATGGCAGTGGACGACATGGAGAGCACCCCGCCCAGGGCCAGCCCCTGTTCCCAGGGCAAATCGAACAACAGCCCCAGGGCCATGACGATGAACATGGTCATGATGACTTGCAGTCCGCCCAGCCCGAACACCGCCTGGCGCATGGTCTTCAGGCGCGACAGGGAGAATTCCAGGCCGATCGAGAACATCAGGAACACCACCCCGAACTCCGCCAGATGGCTGGCCGGCGAGTCATGGCTGAGGCGAGGCAGGAAAGGTGCCATGGCGGCGCCGATCAGCACATACCCAAGCAGCGCCGGCATGCCCAGTGCTTTCAGCCAGGCAACGGCGAAAACGCCGCCGGCGAGCAGAATCAGGGTCAGTTCGAGGGTACTGGGCATGGAGTGTGCTAGGGGTAGGAGGCTATACTCCGGGCCGATTATGACATCCCCAATCGCCACCCCCGCCGACATCCTCCAGCTTGCTCGCCGCACCCTGGAAATCGAGGCCAGCGCCGTCAGCCGACTTCAGGATCGGCTGGATCAATCCTTCCTGGATGCGGTCACGCTGATCCTGCAATGCACTGGCCGCGTGGTGGTATCGGGCATGGGCAAATCCGGCCATATCGGCGGCAAGATCGCCGCCACCCTGGCCAGCACCGGCACCCCCGCTTTCTTCATGCATCCGGGCGAAGCCAGCCACGGCGACCTCGGCATGATTACCGGCCAGGATGTGGTCATCGCGCTCTCCCATTCCGGCGAGAGCGCGGAAATCGCCGCGATCGTGCCGCTGATCAAGCGGCGTGGCGCCAGGTTGATCGGCATGACCGGCAACCCGGCCTCCACCCTGGCGCGCGAGGCGGACATCCACCTCGACGTCGGCGTCACGCAGGAAGCCTGTCCGCACAACCTGGCGCCCACCGCCAGCACCACGGCGGCGCTGGCGCTGGGCGACGCATTGGCGGTGGCGGTGCTGTTTGCGCGCGGCTTTACGGCGGAAGACTTTGCCCGCACCCATCCGGGCGGTGCGCTGGGCCGGCGCCTGCTGGTCCATGTGCGCGACCTCATGCACAGCGATGCGGGCCTGCCGGTGGTCGGCGCGGAGGCCAGCCTGAAACAAGCGCTGCTGGAAATGACCCGCAAGGGCCTCGGCATGACCGCGATCACCGACCACGATGGCCATCTGCTCGGCATCTTCACCGACGGTGACCTGCGCCGCCTGCTGGACAACGATGTCGATGTGCGCAGCGCGATGATCGCCGATGTAATGAAACGTAGCCCGCGCACCATTGCCGAGGATGCGCTGGCGGTGGAGGCGGTACAGATCATGGAACAGTTCAAGGTCAACGGCCTGTTTGCCGTCAACGCGGCGGGGCAACTATGCGGCGCGCTCAACATGCATGACCTTCTCCGCGCGGGGGTGGTATGAGCCAGCAAGATAGTGAGGAACGCGATATCCGGGAGCGAGCGCGTGCCGTGCGCATGATCGTGTTCGATGTGGATGGGGTACTCACCGATGGCAGCCTGTTCTTCGGTGACGATGGACAGGAATACAAGGCATTCAATTCGCGCGACGGCCACGGCATCAAGATGTTGCGCGCCAGTGGCGTGGAGACCGGCATCATCACCGGGCGCACGTCCCAGGTGGTGCTGTTCCGGGCGCGCAATCTCGGCATCGTGCATCTGTTCCAGGGCGCCGACGACAAACTGGAGGCCTTCGGGCAACTGCTCGCCAGTGTCAACCTGGTGCCGGAACAGATCGCCTATATGGGTGACGATGTGGTCGATCTGCCGGTGTTGCGCCGTTGCGGTCTGGCGATCAGCGTACCGGATGCCCCGGACGCGGTAAAAGCGCGCTGCCATTACATCACCCGGGCCGGCGCCGGGCGCGGCGCCGCGCGCGAAGCCTGCGAACTGATCATGCGCGCCCAGGACACCTGGGCCGCACAATTGGCGCTCTACGACCGATGACTGGCGGGCACCATGTCCACTGGCTGCCGCTCGGCTTCGCGGGTTTGCTCGCGCTCATGGGCGCCTGGCTGAACCAGGTGGCCGAACGCCCACTGCTGCAGGACAACGCCGGTTTCACCCATGATCCCGACTATATTGTCGAACATTTCAATGTGCAGACATTCGATCTCGCGGGCCGTCCGCGCCATCACCTCAGCGCCCGGCGCATGACCCACTACATGGACGACGACACCACTGAACTGGATCAACCCCGGTTCCGCCTGACCACCGCCGGCCAGGCAGCGGTCGCGGTCAGCGCCGACCGCGGCCTGATGTTCGGCGACCGCGACAGCGTGCATTTTCTCGGCAATGTGCAGGCCAGGCGCGATGCGGCGCGTAATCAGGCCGCCTTCAACCTGGCCGGCGAACATCTGCGCGTGGTGCCGGACGCGGGCCTGCTCAGCAGCGACAAACCCATCACCCTGCGCCAGGGGAAATCGCTCATCCATGCGGGTGGCCTCTACGTGGATGATCACAATAAGCGGCTTGAATTCACCGGAGGCGTTCGCGGCATTTATGAAAAAACACACTGATGGCCTGTCCATGGATAACTTGGGCAATTATGGGGGTGCTGGCGGGATGCGCGGCAAGGCGCCGGACGCGCAGCATGGCCGCTCCCTGCAAGCGGACGGCAACGCCGCAGCGCGCCCGCCAGTGCAGCCGGAATGTTCAAGTTATTCATGGACAGGCCCCAAGGTCTGTTTCCTGTTCTCCCTGCTGCTCGCGGCCAGCCTGCCCGCCTGGGCGGAGAAGGCCGACAAGGACAAACCCGTCAACCTGGAATCGGACACCGCGCGCGTGGACGATGTCCAGAAACTCGCCATCTACGAAGGCCATGTCGTGCTGACCCAGGGCACGCTGATGATCACCGCCGACCGTATCGACGTGCGCCAGGACGACCGGGGCTTTTCCAGCGGCGAAGCGACAGGAAAACCGGTTCATTTCCGCCAGAAAATCGAGGGCAAAGACGAATACGCGGAAGGCTGGGCCAATCGGCTGGAGTATGACGGGCGCGGCGAGAAACTGAAGCTGAGCGGCCAGGCGCGCCTGAAGCGCGGCGAGGATGAATTACGCGGCAACCTCATCACCTACGACAGCAAGACTGAATACTTCCAGGCCCAGGGCAGCATCAGCGGTAACCCGGGCCGGGTGCGCGCCGTGATTCGCCCGAAGGGCGACAACGCGGCTCCCGCCGTGAAACCGTGAGCCGGCGGTGAGTCTGCTCAAAGCGGAAAACCTGGCCAAGCGGTATAAATCGCGCCTGGTGGTAAACAATGCCTCGATCCAGGTGGAGAGTGGCGAAGTGGTCGGACTGCTCGGCCCCAACGGCGCCGGCAAAACCACTTGTTTTTACATGCTGGTCGGTCTGATCGGCACGGAGGCCGGTCGCATCAGCCTGGATGACAGCGACATCACCCACCTTCCGGTCTATCGCCGCGCGCGTCTGGGGCTTTCCTATCTGCCGCAGGAGCCTTCCGTCTTCCGCCGGATGAACGTGGCCGAAAACATCGCCGCCATGCTGGAACTCAAGGGCCATGACGACGCCGAGCAGGCAACACGCCTGGAAAGCCTGCTCGAAGACCTGCATCTGACCCATCTGCGCACGGCCAACGCCGCCAGTCTGTCCGGCGGCGAGCGGCGGCGCCTGGAAATCGCGCGCGCGCTGGCCACCTCACCACGCTTCGTACTGCTGGATGAGCCCTTTGCCGGCATCGACCCGATTTCGGTGATCGACATCCAGAAGATCGTGCGTTTCCTCACTGATCGCGATATCGGCGTACTGATCACCGACCACAACGTGCGCGAGACCCTGGACATCTGTGACCGCGCCTACATCCTCAACCAGGGCGAGGTCCTGGCAACCGGGACGCCGGAGGAAATCATCGACAATGAAAACGTCCGCCAGGTTTACCTGGGCGAGCATTTCCGGCTCTAACGGGCATGGCAACGACCCCGCCGCCCCGAATGATGAAACCGGGCGCCCTTGTAGCGCAGGCGTCCCCGGATCGCGTCCGGGGCAGGCTCTCGCCTGCTCTTGGCGCTGAATGCAGGCGGGACGCCTGCGCTACAGAGGCGTGGTTGTTTCACGCTAACCCCTTGCCACCCACCCCACCCAGACACCCGCTTCGCCCATGAAGCAGAGCCTACAGCTCAAGCTGCATCAGCAGCTTACCCTGACCCCACAGCTACAGCAGTCGATCCGGCTATTGCAGCTCTCGACCATGGAACTGGGCCAGGAAATTTCTCAGATGTTGCAGGACAACCCCCTGCTGGAGCGTCTGGATGGTGAGGACAGCTTCGACGGTCCTTCCGGTGACGCTCCCGCCGATGAGACGGCACGCCAGGAACGCGACGACGTCTATGAGGAAATGGCCTGGGGCGACCGCGCGGTAGGGCCGGCACCAGACGATGAAGACGACGAACACGGTTTCCAGCAGGCCGAAACCATTGGCCTGCGCCAGCACTTAGCCGAACAACTCGGCCTGACCCCGCTGACCACGCGCGACCGCCAGTTGATCGCCTTCCTGATCGAAGCGCTCGATGACGATGGCTATCTCACCGCCTCGCTGGAAGAACTGGCCGAACTCCTGCCGGAAGAACTGGAGATCGACCCGCTCGAACTGAACACCGCGCTCAGGCTGTTGCAGAGCTTCGAGCCGATCGGCATCGGCGCGCGCAACCTCGGCGAATGCCTGTGGCTGCAACTCAATACCTTCCCGGAAAACACCCCCGACCTCCAGGCCGCGAAAGTGCTGGTGCGCGAGCATCTCACCCTGCTGGCCGACCGCGAATACGGCAAGTTGAAGAAGCTACTCAGCCTCGACGACCTGGAATTCATGCATCTGCGCCAGCTCATCACCTCGCTGGAGCCACGCCCGGCGTCCGCCTATGCGGCGGTGGACACGCGCTATGTGGTACCGGATGTGTTTGTCAGGAAAGTCAAAGGGTTGTGGATGGTCAGCCTCAACGCGAACGCGATGCCCAAGCTGCGCATCAATGAAATGTATGCCGGCATCCTGCGCAACAACCGCGAGGGCGGCGCGTCGCTATCCACCCAGTTGCAGGAAGCGCGCTGGTTGATCAAGAACGTGCAGCAGCGCTTTGAAACCATCCTGAAAGTCTCCCAGGCCATCGTCGATCGGCAACGCATGTTCTTCGAACACGGCGAGGTCGCCATGCGCCCGCTCACCCTCAAGGAAATCGCCGAAACAGTGGAACTGCACGAGTCCACCATTTCCCGCGTCACCACCCAGAAATTCATGATGACCCCCCGTGGGCTATACGAATTCAAGTATTTCTTCGGCAGCGCGCTGGCCACCGATGAAGGGGGTGCCGCCTCCAGCACCGCCATGCGCGCGCTGATCAAACAATTCATCGACGCGGAAAACCGTGCCAGGCCGCTCTCGGACAATGCCATATCCGAGCTGTTGGGCAAGCAAGGCTTCGTCGTCGCCCGGCGAACCGTCGCCAAGTATCGGGAGTTGTTGAGCATTTCTCCCGCCAACCAACGCAAGTCCATGTGATTTGCGTGTAGTTACCACCGCATTTACCGCCGCATTTACCACCAAACCCGAAAGGAGCATTTCATGAACCTCACCATCACCGGCCATCACCTGGATGTGACCCCCGCCATTCGGGGCTACGTGCAAGAGAAGATGGATCGTGCCACCCGGCATTTCGACCAGATAATCGATGTCACCATCATCCTTTCCGTGGACAAGCTCGAGCACAAGGCGGAAGCCAACGTGCATGTACCCGGCAAGGATATCTACGTGGAATCCATCGACGCCGACATGTACGCCGCGCTCGATTCCCTGGCCGACAAGCTCGACCGGCAAATCCTCAAACACAAGGAAAAGTCCGGCAACGTGCATCGCGAATCCGGTGGCGTCAAAGGCCAGAGCGTTGCAGCCGAAGCCGAATAAACCCCCGGTTGGATGAAAATGGCGATGCGCCCCTCGCCCGTCATTCCCGCCAGCAGCGGGAATCCAGTTCGTCAATCTGATAGCCGTTCAAAAGCAAGTTTGATGAACGAACTGGATTCCCGCTGTTGCGGGAACGACGATCGCTACGCTTTCCCCGTTTTCATCCATCGGCGCCTTTTCAAGGCCCAGAAATGAACCTGATAACCCCCCTACTCACGCTCGCCAACATTCAGTCCGAGTGCGAAACGAGCAGCAAGAAACGTCTCTTCGAGCAAGCCGCGCAACTGGTTCAGGCCAGCCGGAGCGTTCCCGCCGGTGAGGTATTCGAAAGCCTGTTCTCACGCGAAAAACTCGGCTCCACCGCCCTCGGCTACGGCATCGCCATCCCGCATGGCCGCATCAAGCACCTGAACGAAACCGCCTGCGCCTTCCTCCGGCTGAAAACCCCCATCGATTTCGACGCGCCGGATGGCGAGCCGGTCGATCTGGTGTTCGTGCTGCTCGCCCCCGCCGCCGCCACCGATGTGCATCTGCAAATCCTCGGCGAACTGGCCGCCATGTTCTCCGACGAGACGTTCCGCGCCCTGCTGCGCGCCGCCCCGGATGCCGCCACCCTGCACCGGCTGATTACCGAATGGACACCCTAGACGAACACGTCACCACACACCACGTCACGGTCGCGGAACTGTTTCACCAGGCCGGAGAGCGTCTGCAACTCTCCTGGCTTGCCGGCCGTAGCGGCGGCGACAAGATGCTCAACTCGGACACGGTGCAGAAACCCACGCTGGCATTGGTGGGCCACCTGAATTACGTCCACCCCAACCGGGTTCAGGTCATGGGCTGCGCGGAAATGGACTACCTGCGCGGCCTTTCTCCCGCCGACCTGACGCTCGCCATCGACAACCTGTTTTCCACCGAACTGGCCGCCGTGGTAGTCGCCAACGGCGAAACGGTGCCGGACGGCATGATTGCCATCGCCGAGCGCACCGCCACTCCGCTGTTCACTTCACCCGAACAAAGCCCGGCCCTGATGCGCTTGTTGTCCCACATCATGACCCAGGTACTGGCGCCCTCGACGGTGCTGCATGGCGTATTTCTGGAAGTCTCCGGCCTTGGCGTGCTCATCACCGGTGACCCCTCCGTAGGCAAAAGCGAACTGGCGCTGGAACTGATCACCCGTGGCCACCGCCTGGTGGCGGACGACGCCCTCGAAGTGTTCGCCGTCTCACCCGATACCCTGGAAGGTCGCTGTCCCACGCTGTTGCAGGACTTCATGGAAGTGCGCGGCCTGGGCGTGCTCAACATCCGCCGCCTGTTCGGTGAAACGGCGGTCAAGCACAAGAAGAACCTCAAGCTGATCATCCATCTCAGCCCGGCCGACGGGGGGAAAACCCCGTGGCAGGAAATCGACCGTCTCAACATGGCCGCCGGCAGCCGCGTCATCCTCGGCATCGAAGTCGCTGAAGTGCGGATACCCGTGGCGGTCGGCCGCAACCTGGCCGTTCTGGTCGAAGTAGCCGTGCGCAACCACACGCTGAAACTGCGCGGCGTCCACTCCTCGGAAGAGTTCGCCGAACGCCAACGCATCGCCATCGCGGCATCGGAGGAGTAATTCGATTTCGGATTTCGGATTTCGGATTGCGGTAGCCGTAGGTTGGGCAAAGCGAAGCGTGCCCAACATCGCGACGGTTCGTTGGGCACGCTTCGCTTTGCCCAACCTACGACACTGTGAAACAACCAGCCATGCGTAGGATGTGGTGAGCAGAGCGAACCGCATCAGCCACGGTTGCGCCATTTGATGCGGGCTACAATGGCGCGGCCCCCGTACCGAGCCAGCCAAAATGCGCATTCCACTCCCCCTCCTTCTCGCCGCCCTGCTGCTCGGCGGCTGCGCCCATCAGAACATCAAACACAAGGATGGCAGCAGCAGCTCACGCGAATTTTCCGTGGCCAATCTGGCCAAGAGCGATGTCGATGTCGCCTGCGAACTGACCCAGCGCGAGGCCTTGAAAAGCCTCCGGTTGCTGACCGACAAGCTGTACAAACGCAACCCGCAGGAATACCGCAAGGCGGGCATGGAATCGGTCGAAGCGGCCACCGCACGGCTATTCGACGAACTGCCGAAATGGCCGGAATCGCATCTGGCCAGGCTCAACTGGGAAGAAAGCTTCAAACTCACCTTCCTGGAGGGTTACACCGGCGACCGCGTCTATGCCTTCATGAGCGCGCTCACCAGCATGGTGATGGCCTCGTACAACCACAAAAGCCAGTTTTTCATTACCGACGAACTCTCCGCACAAAAGCTCTACAACAGCGCGCGCAACGTCGAAATCGCGGTCTGGAAACTGTCCAGCGCCAAGCTGCCCTCCGGCGCCAGATACCTGGTCAGCAATACGCTGGATGGCGAAATAGCCAACCTCAGCTTCGAACGCGAGTTCGGCAAACTTATCGCCGATCAAGACCTGCTCGCCCTGCTCATCGAGGATCGCAGCAACCGCGCCATCACACGCACCCTCCAGGGTGTGGCCACCTTCGTCTTTCTACCGATCTGAAGCGCACACGGCGGCCATTGCCGAAAGCCCTCACAGAAGCGTAGCGCCGTAGGTCGGAAAAGCCGGCGTCTTCTTGCCGGCGCCTTCCGACAACCATTCGGCGGAAGGCGCGATAAGGCCGCTTTTCCGCCCTACGGCGGCGTAGGGCGCAAGCCCTGTGCCCCTGATGTCGCCACGGTAGGTGCGAATTTATTCGCACAGTGGCAAAGGCGGTGGCGAAGGCGGGCTCCTCGGCGGCTTCCTGGGCGGCGACAAGGATTGAGCCCTGTCATGCGCCGGTCACATGGGGCGGCTAGTCTGCCGGGCTTTACTTTTCAGCGGGAAACGACGATGGATCTGATTCTCTGGCGCCATGCCGACGCCCAGGACGGCGAGCCGGACATGGACCGCCCTTTGACCAACAAGGGCCGCAAACAGGCTGAGCGGATGGCGGCGTGGCTGAATGCGCATCTGCCCAAAGACACGCGCATTCTGGCGAGCCCGGCCAAGCGCACCCGTGAAACCGCCGATGCCCTGGGACGCGACTACAAGACCGACCTGCTCCTGGCGCCCGGCGCGGAAGCCGCGCATCTGCTGGCGGCGGTAGGCTGGCCTGATGCCTCCGGAGCCGTGCTGGTGGTGGGGCATCAACCGACATTGGGGGAAGCCGCAAGCCTGCTCCTGTTCGGAGAGACCCGTGGCCTGAGCATCAAGAAAGGGGGGGTGCTCTGGTTGACCAACCGGGTGCGCGGCGAGATGCCGCAAACCGTGATCAAGGCCGCCATGACGGCCGAAATGTTATAGCGGCGTAGGTCGGAAAAGCCGGCGTCTTCTTGCCGGCGCCTTCCGACAATCCCGGCGGAAGGCGCGATAAGGCCGCTTTTCCGCCCTACGGCGGCGTAGGTCGGAAAAGCCGGCGTCTTCTTGCCGGCGCCTTCCGACAAATCCGGCGGAAGGCGCGATAAGGCCGCTTTTCCGCCCTACCCGTCTGCTTACCCGCGCTTGCCGAGTCGTTCGACCAGACGCTGCACATTGGACAGCGAAACCAGGTGGCTATACGCCAGCGCCATCTCGCCGACGCGGAACATTTCAAGCGCCACGGCATCGTCCAGCTTCAGCAATTTCGCCTCATCGATGGCATAGAGGCCGGCCAGCGTCAGATTCTGGCCATCAGCCATGCGCACGTTTGCGGTCATTTCCACCAGCAAATCCTGTTCCTGCAGGCGCTTGACGAATTGTTCGGTGCGCAGTGCCTGGCCGTGGAAATCGTTCAGAAAGGCGACAATTTCCTTCAGGCGGGGGCTCTGCTCACCGCTCTCGTCGAACAGGGGCTGGCCTTCATCGGCGTTGAAGCCGGAGAAGGATTCGTCGATGCAAACCGTCAGCTTGTCTTCCGCCCCCCCCTGGGCAAGCACGAAAGGATAGCGGCGGGCAAAGGCCGGAACATAACGCGCATCCCACTTGCCCTCGGCATCCACAAACAGGTTCTCTTCGTTGCGCAGACCCACCAGCGCGACCGGCACGAAGGCCTCACCCGCCTTGGCGAACACGACGGGATACTCCTTGGCCGCTTCCATGAATTCGACGCCCATCAGCGGAATGGAATTGGTCTTGGTCGCGAAGCTGTAACCATCCTTGGACGGGGCGATCTTGAGGTCACGATGACGGGTGGAATTGAGGGCAACGGGGTTGCCGTAAAAAAGCAGTGTGCTCATGCGAATATCCTGATTGGAGATTAAGAAGTGGCCTGGAGGAACCAGGCCGGTTTGGGGAAAAAAGTTGGTCAGGTAACAAAATAGTCGTCATTCCCGCGAAAGCGGGAATCCAGTTCGTTCGTCAAACTTCAATCGGATCTACATACTGGATTCCCGCTTTCGCGGGAATGACGGGAGCAGATCAATGGAACGACGGTGCCTTGCGTTCGGCGAGACGGTCGACCAGGCGGGCGAGGTTGCCCAAAGACAGCAGGTGCGCGTAGACCAGGCCCATCTCGCCGGATTTCAGCAAGGCCTGGGCATTGTTCTTGTCCAGGTCTTGCAGCTTTTTCTCGTCGACCACGAGAAAGTCCTTGAGCAGCACGTTACGGCCATCGGTGAGTTCCACCTTGGCGCTCATCTCGGTGAACAATCCCAGTGAACGGATGTGGTTCACGAAGCGCTCGGTGCGTTTGAAATCGGTCTGATATTGCGACATGAATTCCATCAGTTGCTTCAGAAAGGGCGTTTCTTTCCCTTCCTCGTCGAACAAGGTCTGTCCGTCATCCGCGTCCAGGCCCTCATAAGCTTCGTCGATACACACCGTCAGCGTCTTGTTCTGGGTGGACTCCGCCAGGACGAAGGGATAGCGACGCACGAAGGCGGGCACATAACGAGCATCCCAACGGCCATTGTCGAGCACGTAGAGATTTTCCGACTCGCGCAGACCCAGCAAAGCCACCGGAATCACCCGGCCGTCCTCCAGTCGCGCAAAAACGATCGGGTACTCGCGCAATGCCTCGATGAATTCCATGCCACTCAGCAAAACGGAGTTGATGCCGGACGCAAAACTGAAGTCGCTCGGCATCTCGACGTGGACATCCCTGTGCGATTCGCGATTCAGGGCAACGGGTTTCTCGTAAAACAACAGCGTTTTCATGGTGCTCCTAAGTTCATTGTTCATCGTTACTGTGAAACATCCAGCCATGAGTAGGATGTGGTCATCGTAGGAGCGGGCTTGCCCGCGATACCACGGTGGTTATCGCGGGCAAGCCTA